>JBIKWD010000072.1:0-15141 GCA_044356505.1 Phycisphaerales bacterium | reverse complement strand
GGCGCTGCAATCCTTGCAATCGCCCTCGCAAGCGCCGCCGCCGAGGCCTCCGTCCGCGCGCTCGTCGAGCGACCGGCCGCCGTCGAGGGTGCGCCGTTCCTCGTGCCGGTGCGCGTCGAGGCCGCGGCTCCCGAGACCATCGCGCTGCGCGCCACCGCGCCGAGCGGGATGGTGATTGCCTGCGAAGGACGGTTGCTTTGGCCCGTGCGGCCCGAGCCGACCGCGGCCGATGGAACGCGGTGGGCCGCCGCGTCGAACGAGCTCCGTCTGGTCGCCGCGCGTCCGACGGGTGCCGTCGACGCGTACCTCGCGATCGAACTCCCGCCCGAGGCGCAGGGTGCGACCGCGATCGCGCTTCCCATCGGCCGCATCGATCCGCGATGGGTCGCCGCAGCGCCCGGCGACCTCCTCGAGCGGCTCGCTCCGCGGGTGAGCGCGATCGTGCCCGCGGGCGCGCCCGACGCGCTCCTGTCGCGGCCCGATCCCGACGCGCCGTTCGAACGCTTCCGCTACGCGATCGGTTGCGCGCTGCGCGGATGGGACGCGCCGCCGACGCTCGACGACGCGTCGCCCGACGGCATCGCAGCGCGCGCGACGACCGCCATGTGGCTCGCGGCGATCGGGCGCATCGCCGCGTCGAGCGAGGGCGCTGCGGCGGAGTTCGCCGAGGCGCTCGTCGCCACCTGCAGCGACGAGAACGCGCCTGCGCCGATCGCGGCGTGGATCGCCGATCCCGTCGAGCTCGCCGCGATCCTGTCGCTTGCGCTCGACCAGTCGAACGACGGCTCCGTGCTCGTCGAGAGCGTGGTGTCGTGGTTCCGCGTGCGTTCGCCGCTTGTCCTGTGGATCGACGACGAGTCGGGCGACTCCGTGACGCTTGCGATCGCAAACCCGACCTCGTCCGAGGAAGTGGTGCGCATCGCGTGGCTCGACAACGTCTGGCTCGACCGCGACGACCCGCCGCTCGCCGCGCTGGTGCCGCCGGCCGAGTCGGTGCGCGTGCGCATACCGCGGCCGCGCGGGACCGAGGTCGACGGCGTCCCGATGCGCAACGACGACGGCCGTCTCGCGCTGCGGATCGAACATCGCGGCCAGGCGCGCACGGTCGACGTGAGCGCAGAGAGACTGCCGGTGGGCGCGGCGGGTCCGATCTTCGTCGCATTCAGGCGTCCCTTCACCCTCGTGACCGCCGCGAGCGGCGCGGTGCTCGGGGCGCCCGAGTCGCTGCGCACGTTCGCGTCGCTGCGTCCGCGCCTCGAAGGCTGGGAAGTGTTCGCGGAGGTGCGCTGCGACGGCGGGCCATCGGCCGCCGACGCGATCGTCATCGCCGGCCGCGGCGGCGCGGTGGTCACGGTGCGCGGCGACGGTTCGATCGACGATCCCGCGGGCGTGCTCGGGGGAACGCCGGTCGATTGGAGGGCCTACGAGGACCGGTTCCGCGTGGGATTCCAGCTGCCGCCCGCGTGGGTCGACCGCGTGTCGGGCGCGGCGATCGCGTCGCTTGGCTTCAGGCGCATCGGCGCGCAGGGCACGGTGGAAGCGCCACTTGCGGGCGTTCCGTGGCGGCGGGCGCCCCGCACCGCGCCGTTCGATCTCCTCGCGCGATAGGCGGCGGCGATTCCGTATACTCGGCCGCATGACGCAGATTCCGCCGCGTATCTCCGCACTTCTCAACCAGAAGGGCGGCGTGGGAAAGACGACTTCGACCGTGAGCATCGGCGCGGCGATCGCCTTGCTTGGTCGGCGGACGCTGCTCATCGACCTCGACCCGCAGGCTCACTTGTCGCTTCATCTGGGCGTCGACGGCAGCTCGGTCGGCAAGACCGTCTACGACGCGCTCGTCGAGCCCGAGTGCGACATCCGCGAGTGCCTCGTCCAGGTGCGCGACAACCTGTGGCTTCTGCCGTCGACCACCGACCTCGCGGGCGCCGAGACGGAGCTCGCGTCGCACCCCGACCGCAACCGCATCCTCCGCGAGCGCTTCGAGGCGATCCGCGGCGACTTCGACTTCGTGCTCATCGACTGCCCGCCGAGCCTCAGCGTGCTCACGCTCAACGGCCTCTGCCTCGCCGAGGAGGTCGTGGTGCCGATGCAGGCGCAGTTCCTCGCGATGCAGGGCCTCACCAAGCTGCTCGAGACCGTGCAGATCCTCTCGCAGGGGCTCAATCCCGCGCTGAAGGTCGGCGGCGTCGTGCTCTGCATGCACGAGACGCAGACCTCGCACAGCCGCGAGGTCGTGCAGGAGCTCTCGAACTTCTTCGAAGAAAACGCGGGAAGCGGCATGCCGTGGGACGGCGCCAAGGTGTTCATGCCCGCGGTGCGCCGCAACATCAAGCTCGCCGAGGCGCCGAGCTTCGGGCAGACGATCTTCGACTATGCGCCCTGGTGCCCGGGCGCGATCGACTACCGCGCGCTCGCCGAGCGGTTCGTGCGTGACTGGGAGATCGCGCACGGGGTCGACGCCTCGATCGCAGGCAAGCCGACGCCGGCCGCCGCCGCCGCAGCCGCTGCCGCCGCCGCCGCTGCCGCCGCCGCCGCCGCCGCCGCGGTGCAGGCCGCGCGCTTCACGCCCGAGACGGCCGCGGCCGCGCGCGCCGCGAAGCTTGCGCGCGCGTCGTCGACGCCGACGCCGAGCGTGCCGGCCACGCCTGTGACGGCGCCGCCCGCGAAGAAGCCAGCGTCCGCTGCGCCCGTCGCCGCCGCACCCGCCAAGCCCGAGCCCGTCGCCGACAAGAAGACGGCGCCCGCGAAGAAGCCCGCGACGAAGGCAAGCGAGCCCGCCGCGCCGGCCGCACCCGCTGCAAAGCCGTCGGCCGTCGTCGAGCCGCGTGTCGAGAAGAAGCCCGCGAAGGCGAAGTCCACCACCACGGTGGCCGCGTCGCCCGTGCCGCCGAAGCCCGCGCCGCCCGCCGCCGCGGCAAGGCCCGCGTCCGCGTCGTCGCCCACCGCTCCGCAGCAGGCGGACGCCGACCCCGAGCCCATCGACCCGTCGCACCCGTTCCGCGCCGCCACGCGCGTGCGCGGGAGCTGATCCGTGCTCCATGAAGACGACTGGTACGACGCACCGCTGGCGCGGCGGGCCCGTCGCGCGAATCGCATCGCGCTCCTGTGCTACCTCGTGCCGGTGACCGTGGCCACGCACTGGCCCCGGCTTGCCTTCCAAGGCTCGGGCACCATCGACAAGTTCGTGCACTTCGTCGGCTTCGGCGTCCTCGCGTGGCTGTTCCTCAACGCAGCGTTCTTCCGGCGGCCGGTCCTCAACTTCGCGCTCGGCGTCTTCTGGGTCTACTTCGACGAGGTCACGCAGGCGATCGAGATCCTCGGCCGCACCTTCAGCGGATACGACATGCTCGCGGGCTGGCTTGGCTGCGGCGTGGCGGGGCTCCTGTGGTGGGCGTCGCGGCTGCGCGCGCCGCGCGGGACCGACGAACGGCTCGACGATCTCACGGCGGAACGGCTGGTCTACGCAAGCGGCAGGGCGTGGCTTCGCGCCGGGCTCGCGGTCGCCGTCTTCATGGCCGTCTTCGCAGGCTTCTCCATGGCGGGCGACGGATCGTTCGACGCGGCCGACCTTACGCTTGGCCGCGTCGTTTTCCCCGCCGGCCTCGGCTTCCTCGTCGGCGCGTCCTATGCGACGGTCGGCGCGTTCACGCGGTCGCATGCGCGCGTGTCGCGGAGCAGGATCGACGCATCCACGGGGGCGGTCGAGTCGGAGGGCCCCGGGCTTCGGCTTGCGGACTACGCGCCGAGGCTTCGGGTTCCGCTCGTCGTGGGCGGGCTGCTCGTCTTTCCGTCGTTCTGGGCGGTCCTCGGGGTCGAGCGCCTGGCGTTCGGCGGCGCGCCGGGCGAAGAGCTTCAGTCGGATGTTGCAGGCTTCGCCGTGCTTCGGCCGATCTTCACCGCGATGCTCGCCTTTGCGGGAGCGGTTGTGGCCGCTGGCGTCATGGTCCGGGTGCGCCGGGCGAGGCTCGGATTCCATGCGCAGCGGAAGCGTCCGTGACGGACGGGAATCGACCTCGCATGAGCACGCATCACTCGAATCATCTCGCGGGCAAGCACATCGCGGTGGTCGGCGGAGGCCTCGCTGGCCTTGCAGCCGCCAAGGTGCTTGCCGACGGGGGCGCGTCGCTCGAGGTCATCGAGCTCTCCGACCGCCTTGGCGGCCGCGTGACGAGCGACGTCGTCGACGGCTTCACGGTCGACCGCGGATTCCAGGTCTATCTCTCGGCCTACCCCGAAGGCGACCGCCTGCTGCACCTCCACGACCTCGACCTCAAGCCGTTCATGCCGGGTGCGATCGTGTGGGACGGCGCGCGGAGCGCCACCGTCGCGCATCCCCTGCGCGAGCCGCTGGCGGCCCTGATGGGCGCGCTGAAGGGCGTCGTTCCCGTGCGCGATGCGCTGCGAATGATTCCCTTCGCGCGCGCCGCCGCGCACGGGCCTGCGGGCGGACCCGGCACGCCGACGGGCAGGACCGTGCTCGAGGAGCTCGAGGCGGCGGGAGTCTCGCGACGCACCATCGACGGCTTCTTCCGGCCATTTCTCGGCGGCGTCTTCCTCGACCGATCGCTCAACACCGACTCGAGCCGCATGAAGTTCCTGCTGCGGATGTTCGCGGAGGGATTCGCCTGCGTCCCCGCGAAGGGCATGCACGCGATCCCCGAGCAGCTCGCCGCGTCGATCCCGCAGGGGCGTCTCATGCTCAACGCGCGCGTCGTCGCGGTCGAGGGGACGCACGTCAAGCTCGAGTCGGGCGAGACGCGCGAGGCCGACGCCGTGATCCTCGCGACGGGCGCGCACCAGCTCGCGCGCATCCTGCCCGCGTTCTCGGATCTCGCGCGGCTCCATGAAATCGCCTGGTGCAGCACGCTCTCCGCGTGGTTCGCGACCCCTGATCCGTCGCTGCTGCCCGACTGGCTCGTGCTGAACGGCTCGGGTCGCGGCGCGTTCAACCACGGCGCGGCCATGAGCTCGATCGCCCCGGGCTACGCCCCGAGCGGTCGCGGGCTCTTCGTCGCGAACTCGGCGTACCTGCCGCACGGCATCGATACCTGCCGCGACGTCGCCGAGGACATGCGCCGCACGCTCGCCGAGATCCTCGGCCGGCGCGCCACCGACGGCTGGCATCTCCTCGCGCTGCAGCGGATCCGCCACGCGATCCCGCGCCAGTGGCCGAAGGACCTCTCGACCCATCTTCCCACCGCGCTCGGACCGCACGTCTTCATCGCGGGCGACCATCTCGAGGACTCGTCGATCAACGGCGCGCTGCGGTCGGGACGCCTCGCGGCGGCAGCGTGCCTGCGCTGCTTCGCCTGACAGGAAGCCGGCGCCGCCGCCGACGGCGGGCCCGACTCGCGGTATTCTCCGCCCATGCACATGCGAACCAGAGCCGTCGTCACCGCAGCGTTCCTCGCGATGCTGCAGGCCTGCTCGGGCACCCAGACGCTCCTCGAGTCGGACATCCCGATGCCGGACGGCATGAACACCGTGCGCAGCGCCGACATCCGCCGCGCGGACGGCGCTGTCACGGGCGGCCGATTCCTGCTCGCGGGCGAAGTGCCCGACGCGGGCGCGACCCTCGAGTCGACCGCGCAGCGCTTCGTCGCCAACGGATGGCGCGTCGACGCAAAGGACGTCGGCCTCGATCTCTCGACGGCGCGGTTCAGCAAGGGTGCGCGCAGCGTCACGCTGTCGATCGCGCGGCGCGCGCTCGAGCCCGACATGTCGACCGGCACGCTCGAGGTCTCGAACTCGCCCGGCTGACCGCGGGCGACCGCAACCCCTCACGATGGCCGAACGATTCGAACACCACGCCCGACTGATGACGGTGCTCACGCTCGTGAGCCGGGTCACGGGGCTCGTGCGCGATGCGGCGCTCGCGCGCGTGTTCGGCGTCGGTCCGCTCATGGACGCGTTCAACCTCGCGTTCCTGGTGCCGAACCTCTTCCGCCGCCTGTTCGGCGAAGGCGCGATCTCCGCGGCGTTCGTGCCGCGCTACACCGAGCTCGACCGCGACGACCCCGCGCAGGCGCGCCGCTACTCGGGGCTGATGCTCGGGCTCCTCGCCGCATTCCTCTGGGCGCTCGTCGTCGTCGGCGAGCTGTTCCTCCTCGGCCGCTGGCTCGCGAGCCCGGAGGTCGAGTTCATCCGTTCGCCGCCGATGGTGTTCGCGGGCGTCCCCGTCACCTCGTTCAGCTTCAGCTACGTCCGGCTCGGATATGAGCTCGCGGCGATCATGCTTCCCTACATGCCGCTCGTCTGCCTGACGGCGGTCGCGGGGTCGGCGCTCCAGGTGCATGGGCGCTTCGGGCCGACGGCGGCGAGCCCGATCATCCTCAATCTCGCGCTCATCGCCGCGACGCTCGGCGTCCTTCCGTTCGCGCATTCGGGCGCGGTGCCGCCCGACTGGCACCTGCGCATCGTCGCGGCGAGCGTGTTCGGCGCGGGCGTGCTCCAGCTCTGGTGGACGGTCGCTGCGCTGCGCGCCGTGAAGCCGGTGTTCGCGCCGCGCGATCCGGCGGCGTGGGCCGCGGTGCGCTCGACCTTCGCGCAGACGCTGCCGATGATGCTCGGCCTCGGCGTCCTGCAGATCAACACCGCGATCGACGGCCTCATCGCGAGCTGGCCCACCATCGTCGGCCCGACGATCCTGGGCATCGAGTATCCGCTCGCATCGGGCGCGATGAGCGCCATGGCGAACGCGCAGCGGCTCTACGAGTTCCCGCTCGGCGTCTTCGGCATCTCGATCGCGACGGCGGTCTTTCCGCTGCTCGCGCGGCAGAACAACGACCTGCCGGCGTTCGCGTCGACGGTCCGCCGCGCGCTGCGCCTCACCGTGTTCGTCGGGCTGCCGGCGAGCGCCGGGCTCGTCATCCTTGCGCGCGACTCGGCGGGCGCCTTCTTCCGCGGCGGCGCGTTCGACGGAGAGGACGTGCGCCGCGTCGCGTTCGTGGTGATCGGGTTCGCGCCGGCCATCTGGAGCTACCAGATGAACCACGTCTTCACCCGAGCCTTCTATGCGCTCAAGGAGCCGATGGTTCCGGTGAAGGTGTCGGTGGCGATGGTGGGTCTCAACCTCGCGCTCAACCTCACGCTCATCTTCACGCCGCTCCGCGAGGCCGGGCTCGCGTGGTCGACCGCGATCTGTTCCGTGCTGCAGGTGGCGATCCTCGGGCGGATGCTGGCGCGACGCGTGCCGGGCATCGTCGACCGCGAGGTGTTCGGCAGCTGGCGCGCCTCGGCGATCGCGACCCTCGTCATGGCGGTCGCCGTCATCGCGTCCGAGCGCATGCTTCCCGACGAAGACCGCTGGTCGGTCTACGCCCTGCGCCTCGGCGTCGGCGTCGTGGTCGGAATGGCCGTCTACTTCGGCGTCGCGCTCCTCCTCGGGATGCCGGAGGTGCGCGAGATCCTGCGGCGAAGGCCCGCGGACGCGGCACCGGGCGGCAAACGGTAGCCGTTTCCGCCGGCTATCGGATCCGCCCGCACAGACCGACCTCGGATTCCCGACCGTCCCGCTTCAGCGAGGGCCTCGAAACGCCGATCCGATCCATCGGAGGTCTTCCTATGGCGGCCGAGGACACTGCGTCGAAACCGGCGCAGAAGCCAGTGCAATCCGATGGTGCGGAGCAGAAGGACGTGCTCCGGATCATCGCCGAGGTCGAGCGCTCGCTTGGAGCGCTTCGTGCACGTGCCGACGCAGCGCCCGCGCAGAACGACGCGCAGAAGCTCCTCGCGGACGAGGTCGACCGATTGAAGCGCGAGCTCTCGCATCTCGCCGACGAGCGCGCCCATCTTCTCGAGAAGCAGCTTTCGCTCGAGTCGCAGCTCGCGTCCGCCCACGCGACCCGCGCGGTCGCCGAGGAGCGCGCCCGCCGCGCCGAGGAGTCGCGCACGCGATTCGAGCAGGAGACCCTCAACACGCAGATCAGCCGCGAGACCGACTTCATCAAGTCGCTCGAGGCGCGCGCCGCCGCAGACCACGCGCGCGCCGACGACCTCGAGCGCCAGTGCTCCGAGGCCCGCCAGGAACTCGCGGTCGCGATGTCGAAGCTCACCGCGGTGCTCAGGATCACCGAGAAGCACGCGATGCGCGCGAGCGAGCTCGAGGCCGAGGTCGAATCGCTGCGCGCCGAGATCGACGTCGCGCGGAAGATCCAGCGCGACGGACACATCTCGCTCGGCGACTCGCCCGAGACGCAGGAGCAGATCCAGCAGACGATCATGCCGCGCCTCGCGCAGGTGACCGAGTTCCTCCGCATCCGCAAGCAGCGGCTCGTCGCGCTGCACAAGGCGCTCAAGCGCCGCGCGCAGGCGCTGCGGGTGCTGCGCCAGCTCTACCAGGCGCAGCCGCAGATCCTCGCCGAGGAGGCGGAGGCGGTCTCCAACGAACGCGCCGCGCTCGAGGCGGAGCGCGCCCAGTTCGACGCCCAGCGCGAGCTTCTCGACAGGAAGACGACCGAGGTCGTCGCCATCTCGCAGCGGTTGACGCGCGAAGGCCGCTTCATGTTCCGCGCGCAGCGCGCCGGCAAGGTCGCCGCGCTCATGACGGCCGCGATGACGATGCTCGCCACGAGCGCGTGGATCTGCTGGATGGTGTCGGCCGCGATCGCGCCGAAGGATGCGATCGCGACCGTCGAGCTCCAGACCACGACCCGCGGCGCCGATGCGGCCCCCGCCGATGCGGGCCCGATCGCGGTGTGGCTCCAGCCGATGCTTGCGAACGAGTCCTTCCACGGCATCGTGGCGGGGCGGCTCGCGGACCGGGGCTATTCGCGCGAGGACGCGGACAAGCTCGTGGCGCCGCTTTCGGATTCGGTGCACATCGAGCACGCCGACTCGAGCCTCATCCTGACGCTCCGAGCCTCCGGCGTCGAGCAGAGCGTCGCGCTTCTCGACGCGCTCGTCGCGGTCGCGATCAGCGAGTCGGCGCGGCAACCCGAGCGCAAGGTCGACCAGCTCCGGCTCACGGTCATGGGCTCGACGCAGGACGCGGGCCGGACGACCGTGTCGCGCGGCATGCTGATGAAGGACGAGACGCACCTCATCCGGGCGGGCATCCTCTTCGGAATGGTGCTGACGGCCGCAGGCGGCGGATTCGCGTTCTTCACGATGCAGACCCGCCGCGCGCTGCAAGGCGTGGCGCCGCAGCCCGCGAAGGTCGGGGCATCGACCCCATCGGCCGCGAAGCCCGAGCAGAAGCCACCTGCGAAGAAGTGAGCGCGGCCTTTATCGCCCGCCGCATCGCCTCTCCGTGAAGCAGGGCGATGAGCCTCGAATTCGCGGTGATTGCACGGAAGTCGCGGGGAAGACGCGCCGATGACTCCAATGTCGCAGGCCGCCAACGGACGGCTCCGCGGAAAGGGGTTCACGATGCACGGATTCGCACGACTCAGGCTCGTTGGAACGGCGCCGATCGATGGTGTTGACGATTGTGTGGCAGACGACGTTCCGGGGCCTCTGCCCTTTCCCACCTGCGTCCGCGACCTGCCGATCGGCGGCCATGGAGGCTGCGCTGCGGCGCAGGCGATCCTGGCGCTCGAGCAGGTCGATCTCTCGCTAGACAAACTGCGTGCGCAGCTCGAGAGCTCGCACGAAGAGGAAGGGCCACGGGCCGCGTAGGCGACCGCAGTGGACCCATGGGGTAGGGGAAGGAACTGACGCCGCCCGGAGGGCGGCGTCGTTCGCTTTTTCGCCCGTGCGCCGACCTCCGACCATTGCCTGTGCCGTCGCTGCGTATGACCCCATGAGCGGCCCGTGCGCGGCTCCCGCCAGGCGCGCGTCTCCGTGCGGCGGCGGACTCGATTGATTTCCAAAGACGCATTGCGCGAGCTTCGATCGCGCGACGAGGTCGCCCATGCGGCATGCGATTCCGTTGTCCCGTCTCTTCTCGCTCCTCCGCGACCCACGGGTCGTCGGCGCGTCGGTCGCGATGGCGGTTGCCGGCGGCCTTGCGCTCCGGTCCCCGGCCAAGAGCCGTGACGTCGCCGACATCGAAGCGGTGTCGCGGCGCTCCGTCGCGGGCGAGACGGTCTCGATCGCGTGCGGCGCACACCACACCGTCGTCGTGCGTGACAGAGGCCGCGTCGAGTGCTTCGGGCGCGAGGACGACGGCCGCTGCCGCGTGCCCGCGGACATCGGCCCGGCCCGCGCCGTCGCAGCGGGCACGTCGCACTCGCTCGCGCTGCTTGCGGACGGAGCCGTCGCGTGCTGGGGACACGACGTCTACGGCCAGTCGAACGCACCGGAAGCCCTGCGTCTCCGCGGCGCGGACGTGCGGGCGATCGCGGCGGGTTCATGGCACAGCGCCGCGCTCACGGCCGACGGGCGCGTCCATTGCTGGGGCGACGACCGCCATGGCCAGTGTTCGGTGCCGCCGGGACTCGACGACGCGACCGCGATCGCCGCCGGTGCGTTCCACACCGTCGCGCTCCGCGCCGACGGCGCCGTTGCCGCATGGGGAGAGGCGTGCTTCGGCTCGACGGCTGTGCCCCGCGGTCTTGGCGGCGTCGCGTCGATCGCGGCGGGGGGCTATGCCACCGCCGCGATTCGTGCCGACGGCGGGCTCATCCTCTGGGGCCGGAACGAGCATGGCGTCTGCGACATCCCTGCCGATCTCGGCGCGGTCCGCGAAGTCGCGCTCGGCAACAGCCACGCCGCCGCGATCCGTCCCGACGGATCCGTGCGATGCTGGGGGTCGAACCTCCACGGCCAGTGCGACGTGCCGCGGAACGCGTGGGCCGCGGCCGCGGTCGCCGCGACACACTCGGCCACCATGGTGCTGCGCGACGACGGCGCCGTCGTTGCATGGGGCAGGCGCCCGCACGACGATGTCGCGCCGGCCCGTCGCCTTGCGCCGAAGGGACCGCCCCTCGTGCGCCCCGGCGATGCCGGGCAGCCGCCTCGTCCCGCGATCCCGTGAACGGAACACGTCGGAAAGAGGCGGGGCCGCGCACCAGGGGATGCGCGGCCCCACGATCGTGTTCACGCGCGCGACGCCTCACTTCATCGGCTGCATCGTCATCGGGTCGCGCAGCGGCAGGTGCTCGACCTGGTCGTTGAAGAAGTCCGCCATCCTGGCGCGTCCGCCCGCGTCGCCGACCGAGACGGTGTCCCAGTCGCCGACGACGAAGACCGCCATCTTGTCGAAATCGAGCATCCGCTTCGCGACGCGCTGCACGTCTTCCGCGGTGACCTTCGCGATGTTGTCGCGGTAGGTCTGCCAGTACGCGTTGTCGCGGCCGGTCCACTCGTCCGAGACGAAGATGCCGAGCATGGCGTCCTTCGACTCGAACGACCGCGGGAAGGTCTCGATGAACGACTGCTTCGCGACCTCGAGCTCCTCGGCGCTCACGAGCGTGTCGCGCATCTTGTCGAACTCGCCCTCGATCAGCTTGATCGCGAGCGCGACGGTCGCGTTCTTCGACTGGAAGCTCGCGCGGAACTGACCGGGGTACCAGACGCCCGCGTCGAGGCCGCTGCCCGCCGAGTACGCGAGGCCCTCGTCCGAGCGGACCGTCTTCATGATGCGGCTCGTGAAGCCGCCGCCGCCGAGGATCTCGTTCATCACGAGCGCGGCGAAGTAGTCGGGATCGTCGCGGGTGATTCCGCGCGAGCCGATGAACACCTTGCCCTGCGGGATCTCCTTCTCGACGTGGTAGACGCCCGGCTTCATCGTCGCGGTCGGCGCCGGCGGGATCGGCATGCGCTCGCCGGTCGGCCACGAGGCAAATGCCTTCTCGAGCTTCGAGAGCATCTCCGGCACCTCGAAGTCGCCCGTCACGGCGACGACGACGTTCGCGGGGTTGAAGACCTTCCTCGCGAAGGCGCTCATGTCGTCCTTCGTGATCGAGCGGATCGACATCTCGGTCGGCACGCGCGCCTCGAAGTGATCGGCGCCGTACATCAGCATGCGCCACTCGCGGGCGAGGATCGGGTCGGCGTCGTCGTTGCGCTGCTTCATGCCCTCGATCGCCTCGTCGACCGCGATCTTGGTCTTCGCTTCGTCGAAGCGGGGCTTGACGAGCATGTCCATCAGGAGCGAGAGGCTCTCGTCGAAGTTCGCCTTGAGCGAGTCGATCGACGCCGAGCACACGGCGCCGGTCGAGCCGATCGCGACCTCGGTGGCGAGGAAGTCGAGCTTCTCGTCGAGGTCGCTCGGGGCGAGCGCCTCGGTTCCGCCGGTGCGCAGGAGCGACGCGGTCATGCCTGCGAGTCCGACCTTGTCGGCGGGCTCGAGGTACGAGCCGCCGCGGAAGGTCATCGAGAGCTCGACGAGCGGCAGCTCCTTGCTCGGCGCGAGGAACACCACCACGCCGTTCGAGAGGACGTGGCGGTGGTCCGACGCCTTCGGGGCGTTGAACGTGAGCGGGCGGAACGACAGCTGCTCGGGCCGGCCGGGAAGATCCTCGGCCGCGGCGGGAGCGAGCGCGACGGTGGCGGCGACGAGCGAGGAAAGGATGCAGTTGGAAAGCTTCATGGTGGTGGTGTCCTTTCGTGTGCTCAGTTCTTCGATGCGGCGTCGAGCTCGGCGAGGCGCGCCTCGATCTTCGCGACCATGTAGTCGAGGAGCGGCTTCATCTGCGGCGGGACCTGCGCGGCCTGCGCGCCCATCTGCTCGAGCGCCATCCGCAGGCGCGCCGCGTCGGTCTCCTTCGCGATCTGCTGCGCCATCTGCCGCGCCTGCGCCTGCATCGGCGCGGGCAGCGCCGCGAGCGCGGGATCCTCGGGCGCGGCCGTGGCGCCCGCCTTGCGGGTGTAGGTCGCGACCGAGCGGTTCTTCTCGGTGAAGTAGGTCTTGGCGACACGCTGGATGTCGTCCGCGGTCACGGCGTCGATCTTCTTCGGCGCGTCGTTGATCTCCTCCCACGTGCCGAGGCCTTCGTAGTAGCCGAGCTGGAGCAGCAGGAAGAAGTTCGTCTTGAGGCGGCGGTAGTTCGACGCCGCGAACTGGTTCTTCACCTTCTGGAGCTCGGCCGCGGGAACGGTCTCGTTCTTCAGCCGCTCGATCTCGGCGTACCACGCCTTCTCGAGCTCGGCCGGCGTCGCCTCGCCCTTCACCTCCGCGTTGAAGCTGAAGGCGCCCGCGTACTTGCGGCTGTCCTGGCGGGCGCTCGCGCCCGAGGCGATCTCGCCGCCCTCGATCATCGACTTGTAGAGGCGGCCGGTGCGACCGTTGAGGACGGCGGACAGCACGTCGAGCGCGTACGCGTCCTTATGGCGGAACGGCACCGTGTGGTAGCGGACCTCGACCGACGGCTGGCAGTCGCACTCCGCGTTCATGCGCATCTCGGCGATCTGCCCGACCTCGAGGGTGATGACCGGCGGCACGTCCGACTCGCCGCGCGAAAGCCGCGAGAAGTAGCGCTGGATCGTCGCCTTGACCTCGGAGGGGTCGAAGTCGCCGACGACCACGCCGCAGAGGTTGTTCGGGCGGTAGTAGATGTTCCAGTACCGCATCGCCTCTTCCATCGTGTAGCTGTTGAGGTCGCTCGACCAGCCGATGACCGGCCACGAGTAGCCGCTCGACGTCCAGAACATCGCCTCGAACTGCTCCTGGAAGATGCCGGTCGGCGTGCTCTCGGTGCGCAGGCGGCGCTCCTCGTGCACGACGTCGCGCTCGGAGTAGAACTCGCGGAACACCGAGTCCGAGAGGCGGTCGGACTCCATCCACGCCCAGAGCTCGAACTTGTTCGAGGGGACGTTGATGAAGTAGAAGGTGAGGTCGTAGCTCGTGAAGGCGTTCATGCCCGAGCCGCCCTGGCCGGTGTAGATCTTGTCGAACTCGTCCTTGACGATGGTGCGGGCCTTCTCCTGCTCGGCCTTGAGGAGCGCGAGCTCTGCCTCGATGCCCGGCTTGTCCTCGTCCTTCGCGGCCGCGAGCTCTGTCGACAGCGCCGCGATGCGGTCGGCGCCGAGGCGTCCCTGCTGCGAGTCCATCAGCTTGCGCAGCTCGGCGCGCAGCGTCGCGAGCTCGGCGGTGTCGTTCGCCGGATCCCATGGATCGTCGATCTCGCCGTTGAAGAAGCGGCGGTACTGCTCGCTCCACGTGAGCGCGTTCATGCGGTCGCGCACGGCCTTCTGGGCCTCGCGGTACCGCGCGTCGGCCTCGGGCGCGCCCGTGCCGATCGTGTCGGTCCCCTTGAACATCATGTGCTCGAAGAAGTGGCTGATGCCCGTGATGCCCGGGCGCTCGTTCACCGAGCCGACCTTGGCGACCCAGCCCGCCGCGATCACGTTGGGCTGGTCGGTGCGGGGAAGAAGCAGGAACTTCATCCCGTTGTCGAGGGTGAAGACCTCGGGCTGGACCTGCTGGGCGAGAAGGGGGGCCGAGACGGCGAGCGCCGCGATGGCGGCAAAGGTTCTGAGCATGTTGGGCTCCGGGAGCGGGATCCCGCTGCGCCAGCGGGGGAAGCGTGATGGTATCGCCCCTTCGCCCGCGAGTTCGATCGTTTCAGGACCACCCGGCATCCGATCGTGGTCTTGCCGCGGATCAATCGGGCCCCAACGGAGGGTCTGCAACCTTCCTCCCCGGCGATTCGGATCTACATTGAAGGGTTCCCCGCCATGCCCAAGCGGCCGCGGGCGGACGGGCGCAAGGGATGGCGGCGCCTGCCGGTCGATCCGAGAGAAACGCATGCCGACGCACCGCCTTCCATCCTTCGCCGTCGCAATCCTTGCCGCGATCCTGCCCGTCGGCGCCGCCGACGCCCAGGTCCGCGTGGTGAACTACAACGTCGCGAAGCTTGCCGGGAGCGGGACTGCGCTCCGCGCGGTGCTCGCCGAGGCCGGCGCCGACAACGCCTACGGCTTCGCCGTCACGCCGTCGGTGCTCGCGTTCCAGGAGGTCCGCGCCGCGGATCTCGCGGCGCTCGACGGACACGTCGCGGCGGCGTTCCCCGGCGTCCCGTTCGTGCGCGCGACCTTCACGACCTCGGGCACCGAGGACGGCGCGGGCGGCGCGCAGTGCCTGTACTACCGGAGCGACGTCCTCGCCGAAGTGACGGGCGCCCACGCCGACATCGCGACCGGCGCCTCGCGCAACAGCGACCGCTGGCTACTCCAGCTCAACGGCTACACGCCGTCGAACGCGACGCGCTTCTACGTCTACTCGTCGCACCTGAAGGCGAGCAACACGAGCGC
>JBIKWD010000238.1:0-4355 GCA_044356505.1 Phycisphaerales bacterium | reverse complement strand
CTGGGCGCGGAGCGGCATGCGGCTCCGGCGCTGGTTGATGAACGGGATCCTGTTCTACGGGCAGGGTGTGGCCCGCGACCGAATGCGGGCGGCCGCGCGGGGCGGCGCGGTCGAGCCGCGCGAGCTTGATGCGCGCGCCGCGAGCGATGCGACGGGCGAGCTCGACTTCGAGCGCGCGTGGGCGCTGGCGGTGGTGCGCGAGGCGACGGCGCGCGTCGAGGACGCGATGCGCGCGGAGGGCCGTGGCGTCGACTTCGAGATCTTCAGGCGGCATGCGATCGACGGACAGCCGTACGCGATCTTCGCGCGCGAGGTCGGCCGCAGCGAGCAGCAGTGCGCGGGCGCGACGCGCCTCGTCGCGCAGCGCGTGCGCGCGGCGCTCGCGGAGGTGCTGCGCGAGGAGGGCGTCGCGGAAGGCGAGCTTGACGCGGAAATCGCGCGCGTGCGCGGGGTGCTGTGAGTGCGCGCCTTGAGGATTCGCCGCATCGGACTGGTAGAATCGCGACAGCCATGGATCGAAGTTCGCTTCAATTCGATGAATTGCGTCTCCGCAGGTTCTGCGCCGAGAAGGGGATTCGCCGTATTCGCGTCTATGGCTCCGCGGTCCGGCCCGACTTCGATCCAGCGCGCAGCGACATCGATCTTCTGATCGACTTCCAGCCAGGAAAGACACCCGGGTTTGCCTTCTTCGCACTCGGCGAGGAGCTTGCCGAGATCCTCGGACGCCGGGTCGATGTCAACACCGAGCAGATGCTGAGCCGTCACTTCCGCGACGAGGTCCTGTCCGAGGCGGAGTTGCTCTATGACGCGGCATGACCCGCAGGTGGCGCTGCGGCAGATGAGGGGCTTCGCGATGGAAGCGATCGAGATGTCGGCGACGGCCGATCGTGCCGCGCTCGATTCGGATCGCAGGCTTTTTCTCGCGCTGACGCGGCTGGTCGAGCTTGTGGGCGAAGCATCGACACGGGTCGACGACGCGACGCGCGCGCGCCACCGCGGCGTTCCGTGGCGTGCGATCAAGGAGACGCGGAACCGCCTGATTCACGCTTACGACGACATCGATCGCGATGTGCTCTGGCAGATCGTGCGCGTCGACTTGCCCGAGCTCGTGAGGCAGCTTGGAGAGGCTTGACGAGGGCGGAGCGCAGCGCAGCCAGGGCACTGAACCGTGCGGATCGACAGCCCTAACGGGTGCCACTGCTTCTAGCAGTGCCGCGTGTGCGTTCGAAGCTCGGTCGAATCCGCACTACTGGAAGTAGTGGCACCCATGAAGACTGTCGACTCGGGCGACCGGCGCTCGCGCTTCGCGCTCGACTTGGCCCATCTCGCGCACGACTGGCCGCCTTGCGGATACCCGTGCCTGAAGCCACGATGATTCCCGCCATGGACACCCGCACCGCCGCGCGCATCCTCGACCTTGCCGACGCGCCGGCCGCGCGGGGCGGTTCTCGGAGCCGCGAGGTCGCGACTTTCTCGCTGATTCTGCTGCTCGCCGCGCATGCGGCGCCGCGCTCGGGATTCCCCGACTTGGCGAATTCCGCGGCGATGTCCCCCGCGGGCGCCGGTTCACGAGCCCGGGAGTCGGATCACATGAAGCAGTTGATGGCGATCGGTGTCGCAGCGGCGATGGCAGGCAGCGCGACGGCGCAGAACGCGGTGCAATGGCGCGTGCAGGATGGGGGGAATGGGCATTGGTATGCGATCAGTGTCGGCCAGTCGGGATGGGCGGCCGCCCGCGGAAACGCACTGAGCATCGGCGCTGATCTGGCGTCCATGGAAACGAACCCGGAGTGGCTCTGGGTGAGGTCCTGGCTACCCTCGATACTCCACGGATACTGGCTCGGGGCGCGCCAGATTCCGAACAGCCCAACTCCGTCGGCGGGGTGGCGATGGCTGACCGGCGGCCCCGTCGACCAAGCGTGGATGGTCATGGACGACAACCCCTGCGGCTCATCGCCGCCCGGGGTCGAGGACATGCAGCAGGACTTTATGCATACATGTTGCGAGTTCTATCCACAGGGATGGAGCTGGGGAGATCTTGATGATCTTGGTGGCTGGGGCTGCGACCTGACGCTTCGCGCCTTGCTCGAATGGTCCGCCGACTGCAACGCCGACGGCATCGTCGACTACGGCCAGATCCTCTCAGGTCAGCTCCGCGACCTGAACAACAACGGGGTGCCCGACTGCTGCGAGGGCGGCGGCTCGTGCAACTGCCCGGGCGACACCAACAACGACCGCTCCGTCGACGGCATCGACCTCGCCACGATCCTCACGCGCTGGGGTCAGTCTGCCGCGAAGTTCCCCGCGGCCGACTGCAACAACGACGGCGCGATCGACGGCAACGACCTCGCGATCGTGCTCGCGGGCTGGGGCGGGTGTCCGTGAGGTGCACGGGCCATCGAAGGAAGTCGCTTGAAAAACTGCAGTAAATCGCGGGTCTGAACTCTTTCGGTTCTATACTGCGTCTCTCAACTGTCACCCCCCCTGCGCTAACCGTGCAGGCAGCGAGCCGCCGCAAGGCGGCTCCGCACTTTTTCGCCGGCGCATGTCGTCGGCCGTCTTGTCGCGACAACCACGGAAAGGATGGAAGCAAGATGGAGACGATGTCACGCCTTCGCACGCGCGTGTTCGTTGATGGGCTCAACCTCATGCATGGAGCCTGTCGGCTGTTCTCATGTCACTGGATCGATCTCGCGAGGCTCGCGGAGACGGTGCTTCCCAACCGACTGTTTCGAGTCGAATCGGTGCATCTCTATACATCGCTCTTGGACGGCAAGGTCGACCCTGGACTTCCGGAGGCTCAGCATGCTCACCTCCGTGCGCTGCGTGCGAGGGGACGGTGCGAGATTCGGCTGGGCAAACTTGTTCAATCACGGCGCAAGGCGCCGGTGACCTGGCCCTCGGATCTTGCAGGGCGCACCGTCGAGGTCGAGCTGACGGCCGAGAAGGGCTCGGACGTGAGTCTTGCCGTCGACCTCGTCGATCTCGCGCACCGCCGCGCCTTTGATGCGGCACTTGTGATCAGTAACGACGGCGACCTGAAGCGCGCTATCGAGGTGGCGCGATTTGATCTCGGGCGGAGGGTCGGAGTCCTGAACCCGCACCCCGGGCGCCAAAGCAGGGAGCTTGCGCGGGTGTCGTCGTTCCAGCGAACCATTCGCAGGTCCGACCTGACGCGGAACCTTCTGCCTGACGAAGCGAGCGACGAGTTTGGAACGATTCGCCGTCCGCGTCGGGTCGGTTGGTGAGCGCCCGCCTCTACTTCTTGAGGAACCCATCCAGCTTCGCGCGTGCCTCGGGCGTGTGGCGCAGCTTCACGAGGTGGTCGCGCTCGCAGGCAACCGCCGCGTCCCAGCCCTTCGCCAGGCCGACGCGCACGGCGTCGAGGCATGCGGCGCCGTGCTTCGTGCCGCCGACCTTTGCGGCGAGTTCGTCGCACACCGGCGTGATCGCGGCCGCGTTCTTCGGCGAGATCGCGCGGCGCGGCGCGTGCATCGACACGAAGCAGCCGGTCGACGCGTCCTGCGCCTTCACCCACGCGACCGCTGCGGCGACGGCGCCGTCCGCGCCGCTTCCTGCATCCGCGCGCACATCGAAGAGGCACTGCGGCGCCTCGCCGCATGGCCAGGTCTGGCCGGTCGCGGTGCGCTCGATCGCAAGCGCGGGCAGGATGCGCGCGGGCAGCATCTGCGTGCCGCCCCAGCCTGGGCAGATAGAGAGGCCGGCTTCGGGCAGACCGACCTGCCACGGCTTGCCGCCTTCCGCTGGCATCGCCGCGACGAGCGCATCGCAGTGCATCGCGATCTCGAGGCCGCCGCCGAGCATCGCGCCGTGGATCGCGGCCGCGCTTGGGCAGCCGAGCGCGGGAATCATCGCGAACGCCTCAGCGCCCGCCTTGAGATACGCGTGGAGCCCGGCGTCGTCGAGCGCGTCGATCTCCGCGAGGTCGGCACCCGCCACGAACACGCGCTGCGACGCGCTTGCGAGGACGAAACCCTTCGGCTTCTCCGTCGCGATCTTCGCGAGCGTCGCCTTGATCTCCCCGATCAGCCACGCATCGAGCACCACGACGCCGCCACGCGGCTTCTCGGGGTTCGGCTGAAGGAACATGACATGCACGCCGTCGCGGATTTCGTAGGGGAGCATTCGGGAAAGATAGCGTCCCGCGCGCTTGCTACGCTTTCGGCCATGCTCGTCAAGCACAGCGTCGCCAATGGCATTCACACCATCGAACTCGCGCGCCCGGAGGCCCGCAACGCGTTGTCGCGCGAACTCATCGCGGCGCTCGGCGCTGCGGTCGACGCGGTCGCGAAGGACGCGTCGGCGCGCGTCCTCATCCTCGGCGGCGAAGGCAA
>JBIKWD010000071.1:0-15225 GCA_044356505.1 Phycisphaerales bacterium | reverse complement strand
AGCTGCAACGACCTCATGCTCGCGTCGCAGCCGGGCTCGCCCGGACAGGCGGTCGCCAAGGTGTACGCCGGCCACGCGAGCTTCCGCCGCATCGACTCGCTCGACGACGCCGAGCGCGCAACGATCGCGCCGAAGATCCAGGAGGTCGCCGCCGACCCCGGACTGAACGCGAAGGAGCGCGACATGGCCTACGGCACGCTCGCGCGCCTCGCGGTGCTCGACCTCGCCCGCGCGACGACGGGCGGCGTGGCCGCGCGCATCGAGGCCGCCGGCAAGGCGTCCGACGCCGCCCTCGCCGAGGCGCAGAAGAACTCGCCGAACGGCATCCAGACCGCCGTCGCGCACTTCGAGCGCGCCCTCATCGACGCGAAGGGCAACGCATCCGATCCTGCGCTCCTCGAGAAGATCGACGCGGTGGTCGCCGCAGCCGAGGCCGCGGACCTCGACGGCCTCGCCACGCTCACCACCGCCGGCATCCTGTCGCGCGGCGGCATCGACGGCGTCAAGGCCGCGGTCGCGCTCCTCGGCGCCTATTGCGAGAAGGACCCCGACGCGCTCATGCAGCGCCGCGCCCGCGCGCTCCTCGTGCGACCGCTCGACCGCGATCAGGCGATGAAGGAGATCGAGGCGGCGCTCGCGATCGAACGGCCGACGACCGGCATCGTCGCGGCGAGCTACGAGGGCAACCGTCTTTCCTGCGCGCTCATCCGCTTCGACATCCTGCACGACGCGACCGAACGCGCCGAGGGCGCCGCGCGCGAGGAGTCGATGAAGAAGACGCAGGCCGCCCGCGACGAGATCGAGGGGCTCCTCAAGAGCGCCGCCGACCAGTCGCCGCTGCTGCGCGCCGACGCCAAGCTCGCGATGTCGCGCGGCGACTTCCAGCAGGCATCGATCAAGCTCAACGAGGTGTTCAAGAAGGGCAGCGCCATCGACCTCGAGCTCTACGTGCTCGCCGCGATGTGCAGCCAGCAGCTCGGCGAGACGGGCCGCGCGCTCGACCTCGTGACGAGCGGACTCCAGCTCGCGCCGACCAACACGCAGCTCCTGAAGCTGCGCGCCCAGCTCGAGCTCCGCACCGGCCGCAGCCAGGCGGCGATCGATACGCTGCGCCAGGTCCGCGCGCTCGATCCGAACGACGCGGAGGCGAAGGAGGCCGAGCAGCGAATCGTCGCGATGCTGTCGACCGATCCCGGATCCGCGGCGGGCGTCTCCGCCAGCGGCGCGATCGCGGAGTCGTTCGGCCGCGTGCAGGCGGCGATCGACGCCAAGAACTTCGACCAGGCGCGTTCGCTCGTCGCCTCGCTCAAGTCGGCCGCCAAGGAGCCCGACGTCCGCCTCGAGCGCCTCGGCATCTCGGTCGAGATGCAGGCCGGCGACAACGCGAAGGCGCAGGAGCTGGCGAAGGCGGCGATCGCGCTGTTCCCGGGCGACGGGGTCATCGTGCGGCTCAACGCGGTGCTCGCAAGCAACGACCCGGTCGATCGCGTGATCGCGATGACCGAGAGCGAGGGCATCGACGAGAAGCTGCGCCCGATCCTGATCTATCTGCGGCTCCTCCA
Source organism: Phycisphaerales bacterium (assembly GCA_044356505.1). Taxonomy (GTDB): domain Bacteria; phylum Planctomycetota; class Phycisphaerae; order Phycisphaerales; family SM1A02; genus QWPT01. The sequence goes on along the minus strand of JBIKWD010000071.1, from coordinate 13,663 downwards.
GTCCGAGGCGGTGGTGCGCGGCCTCGCCGAGCGCGCGAAGCGCCTTGGTTCGGCCGATGCGGAGGCGACCGCGAACGCCGCGGCCCGGCTCGCGGAAGGCCTCGCCGAGTGGCGGCAGAAGGCCGAGGCGTCCGATCGCGCCCACCCGATCCTCATCGAGGCGGACTTCCGCGCCGCCATGCAGAAGAAGGACTACGCCGCCGCCGCCACGATCGTGAAGATCGCCAAGGACAGCGGCCGCGATGCGACGCAGGTGCCGCTCCTCGAGGCCCAGCTTCTTGACGACCAGGGCAAGTCGCGCGAGGCCGTCGAGGTGCTCGAGCGCGCGATCCAGCGCGGTCTCGACACCTCAGGCATGTACCGCCTGCTCGGCTCCGTGATCGAGCGCCAGGGCAACCTCGAGGGCGCGCTGCGCCAGTACGAGGAGTCCTACGAGCGCAAGCCCGACGACATGCAGACGGTGCGGCTGCTCGTGGGCGCCCACGTCCGTGCGGGCAACCTGACGCGCGCGCTCGAAGTGCTCCGCGCCGCGCGCCAGCTTTCGGGCCTCGACGAGGAGATCGCGAACGTGTGGCTCTCGCTCGAGAGCCAGGTCGGCGACCGCCGCACCGCGATGGCGCTCCGCGAGAACCAGTACCGCGCGACTCCGGGCGACATCTCGAACGCGATCGCGCTCGCGACGCTGCTCGCCACCACCGCGCCCGAACGCCTCGACGTCGTCACCGAAGGCGGCGAGCCGGCCTACACCGACGCGGCGTGGCAGGGACTCGGGGAGGCGGCGCGCAACTCCGCCCTCGACAAGACCCGTAGCCTCTGGCGCAAGCGCGCCGAGGAGATCTTCGCGGCCGCGACCAGGCGCGACCCGTCGAACATCGACCTCGCCGAGCCGTTCGCAGGCCTGATGCGCGCGATCGGCCGCGATGCCGACGCCGAGAAGGTGCTGTCCGACGCCGTCGCCGCCGGCGGCACCGCAGCGGGATGGCGCGGGCTCGTGGCGCTCGGAAACTTCAGGCTCCAGCTCGACAAGCGCGACGCCGCCAAGGCGGACTTCGATGAGGCGATCCGCCGTGAGGACGGCACGACCCGCGACGCCACCCGGACGATCGTCGAGACGCTCGTGGCGCAGGAGCGCTACGCGCTCGCGCTGCCGTACCTCGAGTCGCTTGCGAAGGACGTGTCGGACACGACGGTCCAGTTCCGCTACGCCGAGGCGCTGATGCGCGTCGGCCGCATCGACGACGCGCGCAAGGTCTTCACCGTCGCCGCGAACGCGACTCCCGACCGACCCTACGGCGAGGAGATCCTCGACGGCGCGCTTTCGCTCGCGGCCGGCGACAAGCTGCGCAGCGAAGGAAAGTCCGCCGAGGCCCGCAGCGCCTACGAAGCCGCGATCCAGTGCTTCCAGCGCGCGAAGGCGCTCGCGCCGGCTTCGGCGCAGCCGTTCATGCAGGACGCCATCCTCAAGCGCAAGCTGTTCGAACTGACCGGCGATCGCGCGCGGCTGCAGGAGGCGCTGGCGGCAGCCGACAAGGCGGTCAGCCTCGGCGTCACCTTCTTCCCGGCCTGCGCCGTGCGCGCCGACGTGCTTCTCGCCGGCGGCGATGTCGCCGGCGCGATCAACGAGTACGAGCGCTTCCTCAAGCTCATTCCGAACTCGGTCGACGCGCGTCGCCGCGCCGTCGACCTCGCGTCCGGATCGGGCGACCTCGCGCGGGCCGAGGCAGGCCTCCGCGCCGCCATCGGCTACGCACCGGGCGAGCCCGCGTGGCACTACGGTCTCGGCGAAGTGCTCGCGATGCGCGGTCGGTTCGCCGAAGCGGCCACCGCGTTCAACCGCGCCGACGCGCTGCGTCCCGAGCCGGTCTACTTCCTCCGCGAACTCGATGCGCGCATCCGCGCCAAGGACTTCCGCGGCGTCACCGAGGCGGCCCGCCGCCGCGGCGACTTCATCCGCACCAACACCACGGCGCGCGCCTACACGGGCGTCGCGCTCGTCGCCGCCGGCGAAGTCGGCGACGGCATCAAGACCCTCACCGAGGCCTACCAGTCGGCTGTGAAGCTGGCCGAGGGCGATGCGGGCTCCGACCGCTTCGTCGGCGAGTGGTACACGGCGCTCGACCTCCTCTACAGCCCGCGCGACATCGCGCAGGCCGAGGATCTCCTCAAGAAGGTCGTGGGCGCGGACCTCAATCCCGAGGCCCGCGTCTATCTGTCGACGCTGGCGCTCCGCTCCGGCAGCGGCGGACCGCAGCAGGCGATCGCCTACATGCTCCCGGTCGAGAACGTCGACTACAGCAAGAGGCCGCAGCTCGGCGCCACGGTCTTCGACCGGATCGGCACCGCGAGCTACCTCGCGGGCGATTGCGAGAAGGCGGTCGCGAGCTTCGAGAAGGCGGTCAACCTCACGCCCGACTCCGACTCGGTGCTCAACAACTACGCGTATCTCTGCGGCGCATGCCTCAACGACCCGAAGCGCGGACTCCCGTCGGCGCGCCGGGCCGTGCAGATCAACCCCGGCCGCGCCGAGTATCTCGACACCCTCGGCATGCTGCTGACGTCCGACGGACAGCACCGCGAGGCGCTCGAGCTCCTCGACCGCGCCGCCACCATCGGCAACAGCGCCGCGATCCAGTACCACCGTGCGCTCGCGCTTCTTGGACTCAACCGCAAGGAAGAGGCCCGCAGCGCCAGCGACCAGGCGGCGAAGCTCAACCCCGATCCCCCGACGTTGAAGCGACTCGACGAACTGCGCCAGAAGCTGAGATGACCCGTCCCGGCGCGAAGCCCGTCCCCGGACGGACCTGATCGCGCCCCACGTCGGATTGGCCGAGCACCGTCCTCAAGTGACGGTGCGAAAGCCCCGATAAGAGAATTCCCGAGCATGGCCATGACCACAGCCCCGACGAGACCGCCGATCGACGCCCGCAACCAATCCCCGCGTCCGCGTCCGACCGCGCAGGCGGCGACCCAGCTCGACCCGATCCGGGTGCTTCGCCAGCACGCCGTCGGAGTCGTGGTCGCCGCGGCGGTCGGCGTCGCGCTCGGATTCGTGGCGAACTACTCGCTGGCCATCGTCTACCCGCTCTATTCGGGACAGGTGCTCTTCGAACTCCCCGCGCCGCCGAACGAGGTCGGCGACGTGATCCAGCGCGACCAGCGCACCGAGGAGGCCGTCGAGCGTCTCGGACAGACCGAGGCCGCGCGCATCCGCTCCCGCGGGCTGCTGGTCCAGGCGATGAACCGCCCCGACATCCTCGCGACGGAATGGAGCAGGGGATACCAGGACCCGAGCGGCATGTTCGACGCCGAGGAGGCCGTCGACGACCTCGAGGACGAGCTCGGCGCGAGCCACATGCGCCGCACCAACTTCTTCGCGCTCAGCTGGTCGACGCACGTCGCGAGCGATGTTCCCGTGGTCCTCAACGCCGTCGCCGACACCTACATCGCAGCCAAGAAGGCGGACGACGACGCGCGCTTCGCGACCAACCGGAGGTCCTTCCAGGAGCAGCTCACGAAGCTCGACGACGAGATCACCACGATCAGCGACCGTCTCGCCGACTTCGTGAAGGACAAGAACATGACCTCGACGAGCGAGGACCGCAACGAGCTCCTCCTGCGCGTCGAGGACACCGCGCGCCAGATCAACCAGACGCGCACGCAGCTGACGCTCGCCCAGAGCCGCAAGCAGCAGACCGAGCAGAAGATCAAGGGCGTGATCGAGTACACGCCCGAGGACATCCGCCGCGCCGAGGACGACGACCAGGTGCGCCAGGCGAACCTGCGCGTCCAGGATCTCAACGTCGAGGTCGAGACCTACGGCAAGAAGTTCTCGAAGGGCCACGCCGCCTACCGCTCGATGCTCGCCCGCCTCGACTCGGCCAGGATCGAGCGCGACGTGAAGCGCGAGGAGATCATCAAGCGCAACCTCAACGCCGACTTCAAGGAGTACTCCGACATCGTCCAGAGCCAGACCGCGGTGCTCGACGAGTTCGAAGGCAAGCTCGAGTCGTACAGCGTCGCGCTCAAGGACTACACCTCGAACCTCACCACGGTGCAGCAGCTCAGGGACCAGCGCGAGCGCCTTCAGGAGGCCCGCGCCAAGCAGCTCGAAGTGCTCGCGAACCTCGACCAGCTGAAGACGCGAGAGGACGCGCGCGCGGCGGCGATCGCCCGGCGCGCCGAGACGCCGCGCGAACTCAGCTTCCCGCTCCTCAAGGTGATGGTGCCGTTCGGGCTCCTCCTCAGCGTCGCGCTCTTCCTCGGCTTCGTCTTCGTGCGCGAGATGCTCGACACCCGCGTCCGTTCGGCCGCCGACATCTCGCTCATCCCGGGACTCCGTCTGTTCGGCTCGGTGCCCGATCTCAGCGACGACCCCGTCGCGCCGCAGAAGGCCGAGCGCGCCGTGCTCAACGCACCGAAGTCGGTCATCGCCGAGTCGTGCCGCCAGATCGCGGGCCAGATCTCGAAGACCTGCGCCCAGGGCGGGATCAAGACGATCGGCTTCCTCAGCGGCCTGCCCGAGGCGGGCACCACGACCGTCGTCAGCAACGCGGCCGACTCGCTTGCGGCGGGTGGACGCAAGGTCCTCGTCATCGACGCCAACTTCCGGCGCAGCCATCTCGCCGCCGCGATGGGAACCGAGCCCGACGCGAAGGGTCTCGGCGACGTGCTTCACGGCAACGCCACGCTCGACGAGGTGATCCGCCCCGCGGGTGGAAACGTCGACGTCGTCGCGGCCGGCACGATCGAGAACCGCGTGTTCGAGCTCCTCTCGGGACCGCGGCTCGACGCGCTGCTCGCGGACGCCGCCTCGCGCTACGACTTCGTGCTGCTCGACCTGCCGCCTGCGGTCGTCGCGGGAGACGCGTTCGCCGTCGCGAACAAGGTCGACGCCACGGTGCTCGTGGTGCGCGCGATGCAGGAGCAGCGAGGCCTGGTCGCCCGGCTCGTGAACCAGCTCAGCGACGTGCGCGGCAAGTGCATCGGCGTGGTGCTCAACCGGCCGAAGAACACCGCCGGCGGATACCTCCGCAAGAACTACGAAGTGATGGCGAGCTACTCGGCCAAGGGCTGAGCGGGCACGCGAAACCGAAGAACGCATCCAACCGTCCCGATGGGCTGACGCATGTCGACTCCGCACAAGCCACTCCGCGTTCTGATGACGGGCGGTGGCGGCTTCATAGGCTCGCATCTCTCTGAACTCCTGCTCGACCGCGGCGACACCGTGACGGTGGTCGACGACTTCTCGACGGGACGACGCGGCAACCTCGCGACCGTGCGTTCGGTGCCTTCGCGCATCGACCGCTACCGCGTCATCGAGGGCACCGTGTCCACGGTCCTGCCTTCCCTCTCTCCGCTCGACTTCGACTGCGTCTACCACCTCGCAGCCGCCGTCGGCGTGCGCATGGTGGTCGAGCGGCCGATCCACACGATCGAGACCAACGTGCACGAGGCGAGCGCGGTGCTGCGTTTCTGCGCCGAGCGCACGCTGCCCGTCCTCATCGCATCGACCAGCGAGGTCTACGGCAAGGGCGTTCGCGTCCCGATGCGCGAGGACGACGACGTGGTGTACGGATCGACCGCGTTCAGCCGGTGGTGCTACGCCTGCTCCAAGGCGATCGACGAGTACCTCGCGCTCGCCTACCACCGCGACTTCGGCCTGCCCGCCGTCATCGCGCGCTTCTTCAACACGGTCGGACCGCGGCAGATCGGCGAGTACGGCATGGTGCTGCCGCGCTTCGTCGCGGCGGCGATCGCGGGCCGCGACCTCGAGGTCCACGGCGACGGCATGCAGTCGCGCTGCTTCTGCGACGTGCGCGACGTGGTGCGGGTGCTGCCCCGGCTCGTCGAGACTCCCGCTTGCCACGGCCGCGTCTTCAACATCGGACGCGAGGAGCCGATCACGATCCGCGCCCTCGCGGAGCTCGTCGTCTCGACGCTCGGCTCCCCGAGCGCGATCCGCATGGTTCCGTACGACCAGGCCTTCGCGGCCGGGTTCGACGACCTGCTCGTCCGACAGCCCGACCTCTCGCGCATCCGCGCAGCCGTCGGATTCGCGCCGGAGATCCCGCTGGTCCAGACGATCCGCGACCTCGCCGTCGAGCTCGAGTCGCGTCGCCGCAACGACGGCACCGCGGGGGGCGGCGGATGAACCCGCCGATGATCGCACAGATTCCGCCGATTCCCGCGGCCCCGATCGCTCCGCCCATCGGACCGCTTGCGCCGCTCGCGCCGCTCGAGCCGCAGGTCTACGGGATCGGCGAGCTCCTCAACGGCTACCTCGGGGTCTTCATCGTCGGCTTCCTCGTGACGCTGGTGGCGACGCCGTTCGTGCGCCGCCTCGCGATCGCGATGGAGATCATCGACCGTCCCGACGAGTCGCGGAAGGAACACAAGTATCCGATCGCCTACCTCGGAGGGCTCGCTGTCTTCCTCGGCGTCTTCGCTGCGATCGCCTCCAGCTTCCTGATCCTCGACGGCCCGGCCGGCGAACTCGGGCCGGTTCCGCTCTCGATCATCGTCGGCATCCTCGCGATCACCTTCACCGGCCTCGCCGACGACGTGTGGGGATGGGATCCGCGGCTCAAGATCATGGGCCAGCTCATCGCGGCCGCCGCGCTCGCGCTCGAGGACATCGGCACGCGCGTCGCGGAGGGTGCGTTCACGCCGTTCTTCGGCGCACCCACGGAGACGCTGCTGACGCTCGGTCCGCTCGCGCTGCAGGCAGGCGACGTCTACTACTGGCTCGGCACCGCGCTGATCGCCTTCTTCGTCCTCGGCGGCTGCAACGCGATGAACCTGATCGACGGTCTCGACGGCCTCTGCTCGGGAACCGCCGCGATCATGGGCACCGCCCTCCTCGTCCTGTCGCTTCTCATGGCGACGGCCGCACCGATTCCCGATCCCTACGAGTCGCTCTCGGGCGTCCGCATCGTGCTGTGCCTTGCGCTGCTCGGGGGCGTGCTCGGGTTCCTGCCGTGGAACTTCAACCCTGCCGTCATCTTCCTCGGCGACTGCGGCAGCCTCCTGATCGGCTATCTGCTCGTCGTGATCATCCTGCTGCTCGGCGAGTTCGGGCAGACGCATCTCGTCTTCGCCGGCCTCATCATCTTCGCGCTGCCCATCATGGACACGTCGCTTGCGATCCTCCGCCGCAAGCTCGCCGGGGTCTCGATGGCGCAGGCCGACGCGAACCACATCCACCACCTCGCGAAGCGGGCGCTCGGCGGCGTCAAGAAGGCCGTGGTCGCCCTGTACGGAATGAGCTTCCTGTTCGGAGTGCTCGGAGTCCTGCTCGGGGCGCTTGCCATCGAGCAGATCGTCCGGCTCCGCATCGTCTACGTCGCCGCGATCGTGCTCTTCGCCACCATCGCCGCCGTGAGCCTGAAGACGGCGCTTCGGAACCGCTGGTCCGCACAGCTGGGACTTGCCGGCAGCGGCGGGGCGCCTGTCCCGTCCGACGCGCCGGAACCTCGCGACACCAAGGCTGACCAGCGCTCGGCTCGCGCGGTCGAGCCGCCGAGCGAAGCACAGAAGACGCCGTGAACGAGTCGAACGAACTCGATTCGAACTCTCAATACAGTCATTCTGACGAGATCTATCGACTCGACGGAAGCGGGCACGTTCCCGTGCTCCTGCGCGAGACGATCACGGCGCTTGATCCCAAAGCCGGCAATGTATACGTCGATTTGACCGCAGGTCGCGGCGGCCACGCCTCGGCCGTGGCTCGTCTGCTTGGTGCCAACGGAAAGGTCGTTCTCTTCGACCTCGACGCCGGCAATCTCGCCTACGCCGGCGAGCGGGTGCGCCGCGAGAGCGGGATCGAGGCTGTCCCGATCCAGGGCAGCTTCGTGTCGGTCCAGCGCGAACTCACCGCACGGGGAATCGCCGCCGACCTCGTTCTCGCCGACCTCGGCTTCTCATCGACGCAGGTCGACGACCCGGAGCGGGGGCTGAGCTTCCTGCGGGACGGCCCCCTCGACATGCGGCTCGACCCGACCTCGGTGGTCACGGCGCGCGACATCGTGAACGGATCGAACGAGCGGGAACTCGCCGACATCATGTTCCGGTTCGGCGACGAGCCGCTCGCGAAGAAGATCGCCCGCAAAATTGCGGAGGCTCGCGCGGTCGCGCCGATCAATACGACGGCGCAGCTGGCGGATCTGGTTCGGGAGGCCTATGGCTCCCGCGCCCGCACCTCGCGGATGCACCCAGCGACGAAGGCCTTCATGGCCATCCGCATCGCGGTGAACGACGAGCTCGGCGCGCTTGATGCGCTCCTCGGCTCCATTCGCTCCGCAGCGTTGCGAGTGCACGAAGGCTCTCCGACCTGGCTCTCGCGCGGTGCGCGGGTGGCGGTCATCGGGTTTCACAGCCTCGAGGACCGGCTCGTGAAGCGCAGCTTCGCCACCATGCAGAGGGACGGCCTCTGCACCGAGATCACCGACGGCGCGTTGGTATCATCGGATATGGAGTCCGCGGTGAACCCGCGGGCGAGGTCAGCGAAGCTTCGCGCGGTCATGGTCGGCCGCGCGGACGAAACGTGAGATCCGCGCGGGAACCGCGCGACATCTTGGTGCGAGAGTCGCATCCAACGCCGAGGGCACGCGCGTGAGCGCGGCGGCGGTGGAGGCACGAGCAGCAAGACTGCGGCAAGGAAGCTCAGTCATGACGCGTGAAAACAAGCTTGCAATCGTGATCGGATTCGGCCTGCTCCTCTTCGTGGGGATCCTGGTGTCGGACCATCTGTCCGCGCGCAACGCGCAGATCGCGAACCCGCAGACCGAAGTCGCGCGTCTCGAGCCCGCGCGTCTGCCGGGCGGCGAACCGCAGCAGTTCGGACCGGGCCTTCCGCCCGCCGATCCGATGCGTCCGGTCTCGGGCACGTACGGAATCGACGACGGCAACCTCGGCGGAAACCCCGCCGGCAACCTCGGCGTCGGCCTCGCTGGCCCCAACGTGCCGCCGCCCGCCATGATCGAGACTCCGGCGCCGAAGGAGCGCACGCACACGATCGCGAAGGGCGAGACCCTCGGCGATGTCGCGAAGCGCTACTACGGCAAGCGTTCGCTCGGCGTGAAGCTCGCCGAGTTCAACAAGGCGGACTCCTCGCGGCTCAAGATCGGGCAGGTCATCAGCGTGCCCGACATCACCGTGCTCGACCCCGCCGCCGCGCCCGCGGCACCGGCCGAGACCGCGCTCGTCGGCCAGCCGGTGGCGCCCGCGCCGATGCCGCCCGCCACCGAGCAGCCGAAGTTCGGCACCGTCAAGGTGACGGAGGGCGACACGCTCTACCGCATCGCCAAGCGCGTCTACGGCGACGGCTCGCGCTGGAGCGAGATCGCGGCGCTCAACAACCTCGGCGACGGAAAGTCGCTGAAGCCCGGCCGCGAGCTCAAGTACGCGCTCGCGCGCTGAACCCGGTCGCATCAGCCGGCCCGTCAGGCATGGAGGCCCGATGTTCGCAAAGCTCGCCACCGTGATCGTCGTCCTCGGCGCAATGTTCGGCGCGCTGCTTGTCAACCGGCAGCAGCGCATCGACGCGGCGTCCGAGATCAGCCGCATCCACTTCCGCATGGTGAAGCACGAGCGCGCGCGGACGAACATGCAGGCGGAGGTCGCGGCCGCGGTGCGCCCCGACCGCCTGCGCGACAAGGTGCGCGAGGTCGTCGGTGCCGCCGACGTGCTGCAGGCCTTCAAGCCGATCCCGTTCCGAGCGTCGCCCGCGCGCGCGACCGACGAGGCGCTCGGCCCCGTCGGGCAGGAGCTCGTCGGCGGCGAGAAGGTCGGCGACGGCGCCGCGCAGGAGCTTGGCGGATGAACAGCGCACACGGGAAAGCCGCGCAGGACAGCGGTCCACGGGCCCAAGGCATCGCGCGCTGGTCGCGCGCCCTCGTCGGCTGCGTCGCGGCCGCGATCGCGCTCACCGCGGTCCGGGTCGCGTGGCTGAAGGCCGATCCGAGCGAGCAGCTGGTGCGATCGATGCAGCGGCCGAACGGCCAGCTCATCCAGCAGCGCGCCGCCGAGGAGCCCGAGCCGCGAGGCCGCATCGTCGACCGGGTCGGAAGGCTGCTCGCGCTCGACACCGTCGGTGGCCGGCTCTTCATCGATGTGAAGGATCTCTACACCGACGCGCTCGACGCAGCGAAGCGCGCCGAGAGCAAGGCGCGCGCCGATGCGAAGGGCGATGCGAAGGGCGATGCGAAGGGCGATGCGAAGACCGCCGCGAAGGCTGCCGGCGGCGGCGTGCAGACCGTCGCGCTCGCGGCGCCGTCCCGACAGATGCTCGACCCGATCGCCGACCTCGCCGTCGAGCTGTCTCGACCTCTCGGCGTTCCCGCAGGCGACATCGTCGCCAAGATCCACGAGAAGGTTCCCGCCGACCTCCGCATCCTCGTGCGCGACATGCCCGACGCCGACTGGAAGCGCCTTCCGCGGTTCGTGATCCTCGCGGAGGACCTGTCGCCCGCGCAGATCGACGCGATCGCGGAGGCGAAGCGCATCGCAGGCCCCCGCGGCCTCGTCCGCGGCGCGCACGTCCAGCCGAAGTCGGTGCGCCTGCGTCCGTTCGAGGAGCTCGCCGCCGCGCTCATCGGCCGCACCACCCCGGACGGCATCGGCATCAGCGGCGCCGAGCACCGCGGCAACCGCGGCCTCGCGCCCACGCCGGGGCGCACGCTCTACTTCGCCGACTCGCGTGGACAGGTGATCTCCGTGCCCGCGAACGGCCACCTCGCCGGCGAGCCGGGCGAGGAAGTGCGGCTGTCGATCGACATGGTGATCCAGGAGATCGTCGAACGCGAGATCGACAAGACCGTGCTTGCGTCGAACGCGGGCGGCGCACGCTGCCTCGTCGTGAGCGTCGAGACCGGCGAGATCCTCGCCGCCTACGACACGCTGCGCACAGGCACCGGGCGCTCCGAGATCGCGAAGGACGACAAGCGCTTCAAGGACCCGACCGTCGCGCGCCTGCGCTGGGTGACCGATCCCTTCGAGCCCGGCTCGATCTTCAAGCCGTTCGTGTGGGCGTGGGCGATCGAGCTCGGCAAGGCGCGCGCGAACGAGACGATCCGCCTGCCCGAGGGACCGCTCACCGTCACCGACGGCCGCGCGCGCCGCACGGTCAGCGAGGCGCATCCTTCGAGCTACGGAACCAAGTCGTGGCACGACTGCCTCACCAAGTCCGTCAACGGCGGCATGGCGACGGTGGCGCTGCGCATGTCGACGCAGGAGATGCAGGACTGCCTCTCGTCGTTCGGCTTCGGCCGACGCACCGGCGTCGGGCTCGGCGGCGAGAGCCCCGGCATCCTTCCGCCGAAGGGCGAGTGGTCGAACCGCACGCGCGCGCAGGTGTCGGTGAGCTTCGGGCAGGGGATCTCGGTGACGCCGCTGCAGCTCCTCCATGCGTTCACCGCGTTCTGCCGCGACGGCACCATGGTGCCGCTCACCCTCGAGCCCCGCGATCCCCGCGCGCAGGTTCCGTCGCGCCGCGCGCTCGGCGAGGACGCGTCGCGCCTCACCCGCGAGGTGATGGAGGACGTGATCAGGCAGGGCACCGGAAAGAAGCTGAAGGACATCCTGCGCTACACGGCGTTCGGCAAGTCCGGCACCGCCGAGATGGTGAGCCCGCAGGGCGGCTACCACGACGGGCGCTACATCTCGAGCTTCATCATCGGTGCGCCCCTCGAGGACCCGAAGATCGCCGTGCTCGTCGCGATCGAGGACCCCGACGTCAAGAAGACGAAGGGCGCCTACGGCGGCGGCGCGCTCGCCGGCCCGTGCTCGGCGCACATCGTGAACGGCGCGCTCGAGTACCTCGGCGTCCCGACCGACGGCGAACTCGTCTATTCCGACAAGAAGGGCGAGAAGAAGGAAGAGAAGAAGACCGTCGCCGCAGCCCGCTGACGGCGCTCGAGGCGCCGGCGCCGCGACGCGCCCGCGAAACGCGCGTGCGGCCAAGCTCGCGCCCGTCCGCGCTACACTGTCCCCCCTATGGGCAGCTCCCTGAACATCCAGCTCTCCCCGGAGACGGTCCAGCTCGCCGTGAACGTCGGCATCATCCTCCTGATGGTGCACGTCATCCTCGGCGGCTGCGCCTACGCGATCATGCTCGAGCGCAAGCTCAGCGCCTGGATGCAGGACCGCATCGGTCCGAACCGCGTCGGCCCGCAGGGCCTCCTCCAGCCGATCGCCGACGGCATCAAGTTCATGCTCAAGGAGGACTACAACCCGAAGGGCGTCGACAAGGCGCTCTTCTTCCTCGCGCCCGGCTTCATCGTGGCGCCGGCGATCATGGGCTTCGTGGTCGTTCCGTGGGCGGGCGTGCTCGACCTCACCGGACTCGTGAACTGGCTCGGCTTCGCGCAGGCGGGCGCCGAATACAAGGTCACCCTCGCGGGCGCGAACGTCAACATCGGCATCGTGTATCTCCTCGCCACCGCGGCGATCGGCGTCTACGGCGTCTCGCTCGGCGGCTGGGCGAGCAACAACAAGTGGTCGTTCCTCGGCGGCCTGCGCGCGAGCGCGCAGATGATCTCCTACGAGATCCCGATGGGCCTCGCGCTCCTCTGCGTCGTGCTCGTGGCAGGCACCTTCTCGCCCGGCTCGATCATCGAGCAGCAGCTCAACGGCCAGTGGAACCTCGTGCAGCAGCCGCTCGCCGCCATCATCTTCTACGTCTGCCTGCTCGCCGAGGCGAACCGCGCGCCCTTCGACCTCGCCGAGGCCGAAAGCGAGCTCATCGGCGGCTACCACACCGAGTACAGCTCGATGAAGTTCGCGCTGTTCTTCCTCGGCGAGTACTTCCACATCGTGACGGGTTCCGCGTTCTTCGTCCTGCTCTTCATGGGCGGCTGGTCGATCAACCCGTTCACGGGCGCCGACCTCGGCGCGGAGGCCTCGCCGCTGATGGCGCTCCTCCAGTTCGCGATCGTCATGGGCAAGGTGACGCTGATGGTGTCGCTGACCATGGCGCTGCGCTGGACGCTGCCGCGCTTCCGCTTCGACCAGCTGATGCGCCTCTCGTGGGAAGGCCTGATCCCCGTCTCGCTGATCCTGCTCCTCACCGTGTCGTTCCTCGTCTACTTCGGAAAGACCGAGTACATGTGGGCCGCCTCGATCGGAGTCGCGGTTCTCGTCTACATGCTCAAGCCGATCATGGCGGGCAACGTCGAGGCGAACAAGCGCATCCGCCTCATCGGCAGCCGCTTCAGCCCGCTCACCGACTCGGACTCGACTCTGGCGAACCGGCCGGGCGTCGCGCTCGATGACCGCGCGATTCCCGATCCGCGCCAAGGCATGATGAGCCAGCACTGACTTCGATGCCCCGGCCGCTTCGATGATCCAATCGCTCCTCGGTCTGTTCCGGCTTGGCTTCGCCACGCGCTTCCGCGTGAACGGCGCCTACTGGAAGTGGCGCAAGGAGACGGCGTTCGGCGCCGACGAATCGAACTGGCCGAGCCCTGCGGCGCGGCGCCACGCGATGCTGGAGTACGCGCGCTGGGCGTGGCGGATGCGCCGGCATCTTTGAGCGGTCGCCGCTGCGGCGGCTCCCTTTGGTGCTAGGAAGCGGGGGCGGCTCCCTTTGGTGCTAGGAAGCGGGGGCGGCTCCCTTTGGTGCTAGGAAGCGGGGGCGGCTCCCTTTCGTGCTTGGTATGGGCGGTCG
>JBIKWD010000070.1:0-15294 GCA_044356505.1 Phycisphaerales bacterium | reverse complement strand
CGTGTTCATGCTCGCGGATCGGTCGATCATCAGGACATGCCGCCCGCCCGCGCTGCCGAGGCCCTCCGCCTCGGGCTGCGCGACCGCGAACGCGATCGCGAGCACCGCGAGGATCTGGAGCAGGAGCAGCCAGCTGAAGCGGATCCGTTGGAACGGCGCGTTGGCGCGAAGGTCGGCGAGCGAGCGCGTCCAGAGAAGCGTGCTCGACACCACCCGGCGCTTGCGGCGCAGCTTGAGGAACCAGAGCGCGACGAGCGGCGCAAGGATCGACGCCCCGAGGACGGCGCCCGCGACGGGCGTGATCCAGGTGACGGCGAGGATCGCGGGCATCGATGCAGCGCTCATCGCAGGAGCCCCCTGCGGCGGAGGTACTCGAGCATGAGCGTCTCGACGGGCGTCGAGGTCTCGACGACCATGTGCACGATGTCGCGCCGCGTGCACCAGGCGCGCAGCCCGCCGCACAGGCGGTCAAGCCGTTCCTTGTAGATCTTGAGGAGTTCGGGCGTCACCGTGACCTCGGTCTCGACGCCTGTCTCGCTGTCGACGAGCAGAAGGTCGCCCGAGACGCCACCCTCGCGCGACGGATCGACCACCTGCGGCGCGAGCACCTGCAGCGCGAAGAGGTCGAACCCCCGCCCCGCGACCATCGAGAGTCCCTTTTCGAAGCCCTCGGGGAAGAGGAAGTCGGACAGCACGACCATCACGCCCTTCCCCTGCCTGCTGGTGCCGACGAGCCGCATCGCAGGCTCGAAACCAGACCCGCCCTCGGGCTCGAGGCCGAGGAGCCACTGCGCGACCTCGGCCGCCTTGCGTCGCCCGCGCAGGTTGCTTGCACGCTCGAGCCTGTCGGCCGCGAAGCCGACGAGCGACACGCGGTGCTGGTTGACGAGCCCGATGTACGCGAGCGCCATCGCCGTGCGCCGCGCGTAGTCGAACGTATCGGGCGAACCGACGCGCATCGAGGCACTGGTGTCGAGCGCGATGATGAGGGAGAGGTCCTCTTCCTCGAGAAACATCTTGAGGAACAGGCGGTCGAGCCGCCCGAAGATGTTCCAGTCGACGAAGCGGAGGTCGTCGCCATGCACGTAGGGGCGGAAGTCGGCGAACTCGACCGACTGGCCGCGCCGCTTCGAGCGGCGCTCGCCCTGCATCTTCCCTGAGAAGATCTTGCGGCTGACGACGTCGACCGAATCGAGCTTCGCCATCAGGCGCGAGTCGAGCAGGTCGTCGAGCTTTCGAAGCGGCTTCGGGGCGCTCATCGCACGCCCCCACCGCGCCTGGCGGCGGTTTCGGCGGCGGCGGCGGCGTCGCGCTCGTAGGTCGGCGTCGACAGCACCACGCGCCGCGCGATCTCGTCGTTCGAGAGCCCCGCTGCCTCGGCCTCGAAGGAACGGTGGATGCGGTGCCGCAGCGCCGAGCGCGCGATCGTGCGCACGTCGCCGAAGCTGACCGCGTATCGACCCGCCATGAGCGCGACGACGCGCGCGCAGGTCGCGATCGCCTGCGCCGCGCGCGGGCTCGCGCCGATCCGGATGAAGCGGCGGTTCTCCTCGGCGCAGAACTCGCCGTCGGGGTGGGTGGCGAGCACGAGCCGCACGATCCAGTCCTTGACCTCGGGCGCCATGGGAATGCGCCGCGCGAGCTTCTGCGCAGCGACGATGGTGCGTGCGTCGAGCACCTGCGACGGCATCGCGAGCTCTGTCTTCGTGGTGCGCTCGAGCACCTCGCGCAGCGTCTCGCGGTCGGGCGGCGGCACCTCGATCTTGAGGAGGAATCGGTCGAGCTGCGCCTCTGGCAGCGGGAAGGTGCCCTCCTGCTCGATCGGGTTCTGGGTGGCCATCACGAAGAACGGCCGGCCAAGCTGGCGCGTCTCGCCGCCGATCGTGACCGAGCGCTCCTGCATCGCCTCGAGCAGCGCCGACTGCGTCTTCGGGCTCGCGCGGTTCACCTCGTCGGCGAGCACCAGCTGCGCGAAGAGCGGCCCCTGGCGGAAGCGGATCTCGCGGCGGCCCGACGCCTCGTCCTCCATCAGGATCTGCGTGCCCGTGATGTCGGCAGGCATCACATCGGGGGTGAACTGTATGCGGCTGAAGCCGAGCCCCGTCGCGGCCGCAAGGGAGCGCACCAGCAGCGTCTTTCCAAGGCCGGGGACGCCTTCGAGCAGGAGATGTCCGTCGGCGAAGAGCGAGACGAGCGCGAGATCGACCACCTCGCGCTGCCCGACGAGCGACTTTCCGACCTCGCTGCGCAGGCGCGCGAAGATCTTGCGGAACGCCTCGCAGCGGCGGCGAGCCTCCTCGACGCCTTCGAGGCCGAAGGAGTCGAGGTCGCGCTCGTCCTGCGCGAAGTTGGGCGCGGCATCGGGCTGTTCAGCCGCCACCGCCACCGCCCTTTCCGTCCGCTCCGTCGCCTTCGCCGCCCGTCGCGCGCCGCTTGGCGCGCAGGAGCCGCGAGGTCGTGTCCTGATCCTCGTCCGCGTTCGCAGCCTTGTCGTCGGCCGCCGCGCGCGGCGCATCGGGCGCAGGCGCCGTACCGCCTTCCTTGACGGCGTTGCGCACGTCGAGGCCAGGGCCGCGCTCGAGCGTGTCGCGCATCGAGTCGGCGACGCCGGCACCGTCCGCGCGCGCGCCACCGCGGCCTTCGCTCTTCGACCGCGCCTTCTTCCATGCCTCGACCGTTCCATCGCCGACCTTGCGCACGGCGACGGCGCCGACAACGCCGCTGCGGGCGCCCGCCCAGTCGACCGCGATGCGGCGCACGGCCACGTCGAGCAGGAAGAAGACAGCGGCGAGGATCGCCATCAGGTCCCACATGCGCCGCGCGCTCTCGGGCACCGGCAGGTTGTCGCGCAGGAACGCGTCGACCGAATCGGGCCGCGCCGAGAGCGAGAGGACGCGGCCGCCCGTCTTGTCCGCGATCTGCTCGAGCAGCGCGCGGTTGTCGCGCACCGTGCGGAACTCCTTCGGATACGGGACGCTGACCGACGCCTGCATGGTGGCGCGGCGTCCGTCCTCGCCCGTGCCGAGGGTGAAGTTGACGAGGTACGACCCGGCCTCGCTCGCGGGGAACTCCGCGCGCCAGCGGCCGGGACCGGTCTGCACGACGGTGAGCGGCTCGCCGCGGCCATCGGGGCCGACGAGCGTCGCCTCGGGATTGATGTCGTTTGCGAAGCCGCCCGCCGCGTTGAAGGCCTCGAGGTCGACGATCGCGACCTCGCCCTCGACGCGCGACCGCACCTGCGCGTTCGCAGGGACGGCAGGACGCAGCAGCCAGCGCACCGACTGCTCCCAGAACGCGCGGTACTCGCCCCAGCTCGTCCACGCCTTCGTCCAGCGCGTTCCCGCGTCGGAGGTGAAGGCGATCGAACGACCGAGGCCGTGGTTCCAGTAGGCGTAGATCGGATCGACGCCCTCCTCGGTCTGGTTGGCGACGTCGACCTGCGAGAGGCCCTCGCGCGGCACCGTGAGGACGTAGCCGGCGAACCGAGGAATACCCTGCAATCCCCGCAGCGGACCGCCGATCGATGGCGACGCGGACGGCTGGAAGTCGCCCTCGACGATCAGCGACCGCGAGACGACGGCGGCCTCCTTCGTGAAGATCTTGGGGAGGTTCTTCGGGTTCGTCACCTCGTAGAAGCGGCCGCCCGTCACCTCGGCCATGTACTTCATGTTGACGTAGTCCTGCTGCGTGCCGTGGCCGCTCACCATGACCGTCGTGATCGTGATCTTGGCCGCGACCGCCGCATCGAGCGTCTGCTTGCTCGGCGGCGCCGGGTCGCCGTCCGAGATGATGATGATGTGGCGCTGGCCCGCCTTCGAGTCGGCGAGCGCCTTCACCGACATCTGCGCCGAGCCCTCGAAGTCGAACATGTCGCCGACGATCATCGAGCGCGCCGCCGCGATCGCCGCACTCTTGTCGCCGGCCTCCTGCAGCGGATGCGACCACGTCGGGCCGTTGACGAGCGTGATGATGCCGATGAGGTCGAGCCGCGTCAGCGCCTCGATCGCTGCGATCGACACCTGCTGCGCCCAGTAGTTGCCCTGCGGCATCTCGCACGAGTGCACGATGAGGACAAGGCCGCCGCGGACCATCTGCCGCGTGGCCGGCGGGTCGAGCTTGACCGGCAGGACGTTCGAGACTTCCGAATTGATCCACCCGCCCGCGCCGAAGCTCTTGTCGCCGCCGACCATCATCAGCCCGCCGCCGAGGTCGTGGACATAGGAGCGCAGAAGACGGTCCGTCTCGCCGTCGATCGACCAGCGCGGGACGTTGACGAGGATCACGGCGTCGAAGCCGGAGAGGAACGCCGCCTGCTGCGCGAGCGCCTCGGGCGCGACGACCGAGACGTCCAGCTGGCTGCGTGTCAGCGCATCCGCGAGCGGCGCGCTGTCGATTCCTTCGGAGCCGTCGACGATGAGCACCTGCCCGCTGCCGTCGACGAAGGTCACGGCGGTGGCGCGGTTGTTCTCGAGCATGCCGTCCTGCGACGCCTCTGCTGGCTCGAACACCGCCTCGAACCGCCGGGTGCCGGCGCCCTCGAGCGGGAACGGCACGGTGATCGTGCGCGGGCCTGCGTCGAGTTCGACGGCGAGGCCGTCGCCAGGCGTGCTTGGATCGAGGTCGACCGGCCGGCCGCCGTCACGCAGATAGACGGTGCCCTGCGCGGGCCCTTGGCTGCGCAGCAGAAGCCGCAGATCGGCGGTCTGTCCGGGGCGCGCCCGCGTCGGTGCGCGAAGCGTCTCGAACACGACTTCGTTCGCGGCCTCGTACTCGATCGGGATCACGTCGATCGGAATGCCGTTGGCGCGGGCGACCTCCGCCTCGGCGAGCGCGTTGCCGACGTTCTCGTTGCCGTCCGAGACGACCACGATGCGGTTCGCGGTGTCGGGCGGCAGGATCGACAGCGCCTGACGGATGCCCGCCGCGATGTTGCTCGCGTCGCGGTCGCCCGCGTGCTCTGCGTCGGGCACGATCGAGCGCGCGTCTGGCTGCGACGCGATCTCGGCCTCGCGACCGACCGTCACCGCGGCGACGCGGTCCTCGGGCTCCGCCTTCGCCTTCACGAGTTCCTGCACGAAGTCGCGCGACGACGTGAGCAGCTGGTTGGGGATCGACCGGCTGCGGTCAAGCACGAACGCCGTGGTGAGCGCCTCGCCGCGGCGCACGAACGACGGCTGCGCGAGCGCGGCGACGATCGCCAGGACGACAAGCGAACGCAGGACGAGGCTCGCCCACCACTTCCAGCGCTCCTCGCTGTTGCGGCTGCGCCACGCGAGGAGCAGCACGGGCATCAGCACGAGGAGAAGCAGCAGGAAGAGTGGACGTTCGAACTGCATCGAGGTGTTCACGGACCGAGCGGAAACCCGAAGTAGAGGATCCGCGCGTTTGCATGGTCGCACACGGCGTAGCGCTGCGCGCCGTCGCCTCCGAGCCCCGCTGGCTCAAGTGCCCAAGGATACTTGAGACGACCGCCCGCCGTCCCGAGCCCGCCCGCGACGCCGAGCGATTCGCCGGTCGTCGCGTCGAGCCGCTGCACGCGGTGGTTTCCGTGCTCGGCCACGAGGACGGTTCGCCTTCCGGGACCGCGCGTTTCACCGATCGCATGGCCGGTCGCCGCGTTGACGGCCAAGCCGTCGATCTCGAGAACGAGCCCGAACGGGTACGCGAGTTGACCGGGCTCCTTGCCGGCCGAACCGAAGGCGCGCCTGAACTCGCCGTCGCCCGTGAAGACCTGGATGCGGTGGTTGCCGACGTCCGCGACGTACAGCTCGTCGCGCCCGGCGTCGTAGAGAATCGTCTGGGGCCGCATGAACTGCCCCGGGTCGATGCCGAACGAGCCGAACTTGTAGAGGAGCTTCCGCTCGGAGTCGAAGACCTGGATGCGGTCGTTGGAGCCGTACTCGCCCACGAACATGCGTCCATCAGGCGCAAAGGCGATGTCGGTCGGGTAGATGAACTGGCTGTCGCCCATGCCGTACTCGCCGAGCGTCCAGAGGATCGCGCCATCGGGCGAGAAGGCGATGAGCCGGTGCTCGTGGGTGTCGGCGACGACGAGCGAGCCGTCTGGTCCGACCGACGCACCGACAGGCTTGCCGCGCTTGGCTGTAGGCATCGACCACTCGGCGAGCACCTCGCCCGTCGGCGAGAAGCGCTGGACGCGCGCGTCCTTGTCGATCACGAACGTATCGCCCGTTCGCGGCGAGATCGCCATCACCCGCGGCCCGTTGAACTGACCGCGGCCGCGACCCGCGCCACCGATCGCGCGCTCGACCGCGACAGGCTGCGCGACGACAGGCGCGTCGAACTCGCCCGGTGCGCCGCCCGCGCGGCCAGCAAGCGTCGGCGCGTCGGCGTCGTCGACTCCGACTTGGCCGCCCGGGTTCGCGGGTTCCGTTGCGCGATCGCAGCCGACCGGCCCCGCGAACTGCAACGCCGCCATCGCGATCGCCATCGCCGCCGCGCGCGGCGCGGGCCGCGACAGGGCGGCGAGCACCGCCCGCACGCCGACGATGGCGACGAGCGACGAGCCGAGAAGCGCGGCCGCGCCGAAGAGCACGGTTTCGGGGCGCTGGTAGTGGATCGCGTTGAGGATGTCGGTCGCGATCCACTGGAATCCCGGCGGGATCACGCGGCCGCTTGCGGTGAGTTCGCCGAGGCTCCACGCGAGCGCGATCGGAAAGGTCGCGAATCCCGCAAGCGCGAGTTCGCCGCGGAGCCCGCGCAGCCGCGCGACAGGCGACGGCCCGTCGAGGGCGCGGAGTTCGCGGGCGGAACGCGGCTCGCGGCCATCGAGCGCAAGGGCGACGAGCGCGGCCACCGCGAGCGCGCGCGCTGCAAGCGTGCAGACGACGACGAGCGGCGTGTCGTAGACGAACGCGGTCGCGCGGTGGTTGTAGCCCGCCTCGAGCGCGATCGCGACGACCGTTCCCGGCACGAGCGACGCGATCGCACACATCGCGGCGCACCCGAGGCCCACGCGGCGGAGGGCCGAGCGGCGCTCGAGCGCGAGCGCGGCGCGCAGGGCTGCGGCGACGATCGCCACGACCAGCGCCGCGACGGCCGCGACGGCGAGTGCGGAGAGGAGCGCCCGGCCGTGAAGTACGAGGAAGTCGCCGAGTCGCGGGGCGTCGAGGAGCGCGCGCCCGAAGAGCGAGACCGGCACCAGCACGATGGCGGCGGGAAGCACGGCGGCGAGGTAGCCCGCGAGGCTCGCGCGCGGCAGGCGTCCGCGCGCGCCGCGGTCGCGAAGACCGCGGACGCCATCGGAGCGCGTCATCCAGACGACGAGCGCGATGCCGGCGACGACGAGGAGCATGGCGGGAAGCGCCGTCGCAAGGACGCGCGCGGCCGGTGCGCCGAGCGCATCCATGCTGCGTAGCTCGAACCCGAAGGTTGGCACGAGCGCAAGGTCGAATGCGGTCGTCTCGCCGAGAAGAAACGCCGTCGCCGCGACGACGCTGACGGCGAGCAGCCGCCAGTCGCGCGCCCACGCTGCGCGAAGCCGCGCGCGCCAGCCGAGGCCGTCGACCTCTGCGAGCCGCGTGTCGCCGAGTGCGGCGATCGTCCCGCGGGCTGTCAGCACCGCGAACGCAGGCGCCGCGCTCCACGCGACGAGGGCGAGCGAGAGGATCGCGCTTCGGAGCCATGGCACGATGTCCGCCCGCTCGGCGAAGTCGCCGACCAGCGTCCCCGGGCCTGCGGAAAGCCAGAACCCCGCGTAGAGAAGCCACGGCGGAAGCGCGAGCGGAAGGAGGATCGCAAGCGTGAGCACGGCGCGAAGCGGCGCGGGCGACACGCGCGGCATCGCGCGGGCCGCGAGCCATCCGGCGAGCGCCCCGATGGTCGCGGCGCCCAGACTCCACGCGAGGCTGCGGCCGAGGATGGCGAAGAGACCGCCGCTCTCGACGGCTCCGCTGACGAGCGGAACCGACGCGGCGCGCCCCCCGGGCGCACCTGCGCCCGCGATCGACTCGCGTGCAAGCGCAAGCGAAGGCCAGAGCACGATCGCACCCACGGACGCGACGAGCACGATGCCGACGGCGGTCGCGAAGAGCCATCCGCCTCGTCTGTCGCTCAACGCGCTCTCCCGAGAAGTTCAAGCGCGCGCACCGCGGTGCCGTCGGCGGTGCCGGCGATGTCCTTGACCTCGAAGGCAAGCGGATCGTCGACCTTGAAGCCCGGATCGCACGACGCCTGCGGGCCGAGCGGCAGGTTGCGCGACGGCGAACGGCAGATGATCGCCTCGCACTCGGGCGAAACGAGCCACGCGGCGACGCGCTCCGCGTCCGCGCGCGGGCCGTCGCGCCCGGCGACGAGCGACACCGTGTTCGGCACCAGCATCGTGCCGCCGCCCGCGACGCCCTCGTCGAGCGAGCGCGGCAGGGTCATCTCGACGGACAGTCCGCGCGCCTGCGCGGCGAACACATCGTCGGTATCCGTGAGTCCGTAGGCGCACTCGCCCGTCACCACCGCTTCGACCGTGGCCGCGTTGCCTCCGGTCAGGACGATGGTCCCGTTTGCACGCAGGCCCTCGAGCCATGCGTCGAGAGTGGGTGTATCGAGGGTGGGAGCATCGAGGGCGGAAGCATCGAGATCCCGCTTCCGCGCGTTCGCCCATGCAAGTTCGAGCGCGGCAAGATGACCGCGCGTCGTGCCGAAGCGCGGATCCGCGATCGCGATCGCGGCGCGGCTCCCCGAGGCGACGCCAGGCTTCGCAAGCGCGCGCCAGTCGTCGATCGGCGGCGTGCCGCGCGACGGGGCGTAGGCGACTGCCCGCGCTCGCGCCGCAAAGCCAAGCCAACGGCGGTCGGCGTCGCGATGCGCTTCGGGCCACGACGACCAGAGTGCGTCAGGGAGCTGCGCGAGGACGCCTGCGGACGCAAGGCGCACGGCGGAGAAACCCTCCGAACTCCAGAAGAGATCGGCGCGCGGGCGGTCGCTCTCGCTGCGCAGGCGGTTCTCGAGTCCCGTGGTCTTCGACGCCTCGGTGTCGAACACGGCGTCGACCTCGATGCCCGTTGCGGCCGTGCAGGCGGCGAGCACTTCTCTGGCAAGCACGTCGTCGGCCGAGACGTAGGCGACGACCCGAGGCGCACCCTTCCTGCGTGCGCAGGCCGCCAGCGCCGGCACGAAGCCAAGAGCGCCAACGCCGATCGCCGCGCGAATGAAGCTTCGCCGCCCGGTTTCGCGAGCCGCCATCGTGTCGAAATGTGTGGACTGCTCGGGCATCGTGCGGAACGGTTCTTACTTGGCTCCGGTGCCTGACGAACCGCCGCCCTGCGCAGGCGCGGGGGCCGCGGCAGGCGCAGCGCCGCCCTTCTTGCCGAGTTCCTTCTTCAGCGTGCCGAAGTAGTGCTTGTGCGCGTCCTTGAGATGCGCAGGCACCTGGTCCTCGCCGACGGCCATACCCGAACCGCCATCGACCGCCGAGTCGACCGACTCCTGCGGAATGACGCTCTCCGCGACTTCGGGGTTCGGGTTGTCGATCAGCTGGCGCGCGATGATGTCGCCGCCGGCGTTCTGGGTCTTCGCCTTGATGGTCTTGGTGCCGGTGGGCGTCTTCGACTTGCCGGTGTTGCCGCCTTCTGCGCGTCCGCCGCCGCCGCGACGCATGCCCTGGCCCTGCTGGCCGCCCTGACCTTGCGCCTGGCCGAGGCCCGGGTTCTGGCCGTTGCCGCCCTTGCACATGCCTTCGCCGAGCGACTCGGACTCGCTCTGCGCCATCGATGAAAGCGCTTCCGCTTCTTCCATCATCTGCTGGGTCACCTCGAGCTCGGAGAGGCTCTGCGAGAGTTCAGAGAGGCCGCCCTCACCTTGCTGGCCTTGCTGCTGGCCTTGCTGCTGACCTTGCTGCTGGCCTTGCTGACCCTGCTGTGACCCACCGTTCTGACACTCACCAGCCTGCCCCTGCTGCTGCTGTTGCTGCTGCTGTTGGCCCTGCTGACCCTGCTGCTGCTGGCCCTGCTGACCCTGCTGCTGCTGGCCCTGCTGACCCTGCTGCTGCTGGCCCTGCTGACCCTGCTGCTGCTGACCTTGCTGCTGCTGACCTTGCTGCTGCTGACCTTGCTGGCCTTGCTGCTGCTGGCCTTGCTTCTGCTGCTGCCTCTGCTGTTGCGCAGCGTTCTTCGTGGCGTTCGCCATTCGCTTCAGCGCGTCCTGGCTCGCCTTCGACGCCTTCATCGCCTGCTTCAGCTGCTCGCGCTGCTGCTCGTTGAGGTTCTGGTTCTCGTTGATGGCGCGCTCAAGCGCCTCTGGGTTGTTGGCAAGCTGCGAGTCGAGCCCCGCCTTCTCGAGCGCATCGCGCAGGCCCTCCTGCTGCGCCGCGAGGTTCTCGAGCGACTTCGACATCTTCTCGAGCGCGTCCGCAGCGGCCGCCTTCTCGGCGTCGGTCATCTTGCCCGACTCGAGTTCCTTGGCAAGTTCCTCGAGCTTCTGCCTGGCGCTCGAGAAGTCGCCCTTCGCCAGATCCTCGGTGAATCGGCCGAGCGCGCCGTCCTGCTTCTCGAGGTTGGCGAGATCGCGCTTGAGCGCCTCGTTGCGCTGCGCGGCATCGCTCTTCTTGATCTCGTCGAGCCGGTTCGACAGCTCGCTCATGCGGCGAATCGCCTCGCGACGGGCGTCCTCGTCGACCGCCTCGCCTCCGACCTTCGGGTCGGCGTTCTTCGCCGACTGGGCGAGCGCATCGCGCAGCTCCTGCGGGAGCGCCTTCGAACTCTCGAGCTCCTCGGTGACGCGCTCGAGCGCGTCCTTGGCCGCCTGCTTCTGCGCGACGGCTGTCGCGTCGGCGGGCGCCGCTTCCTCGACAGGCCACTGGTACGCGGGCACGAACACCTCGATGCACGCGACGGCCCCGATGGCGGCCGCTGCGCCAAGCCCGCGCGCGGGCACCCGAACCGGAAACGCAGCGCGCACCTTCGAGCGCACCGCCGCACCCGACGCGACCTGCGCCGCGTCGGAGACGGCGGCGCGGGCGTAGATGTCGGTCGAGGTCTCGAAGGCAAGCGCGGACGTGAGTCGCTCGTCGAGCTTCAGCCGCTCGTCGATCATGAGCGCGACCTGTGCGTCGGTCGCCGCGTGGCGGCGGCGTGCGAACCACGCCATGGCCGCGGCGATGAGCCCGCCCGCCGCGGTTGCGCCGTAGAGCGCTGCGTCGGGAACGCTGACGCCCGGGACAAGCTTCACGACGGCGACGAGCAGCGCGAGAATCACCGCGGCTGCAACGAGCCCGATGCCCATGACCTCGAGGAGCGCCGCAAGGCGCACGCGGGACCGGGCAACGCGAATGAGCGACCGTACTGTGTCCATGGTGGGTTCCTGTCCTTGGAGCCGTTCCGTCCCGTCATCCTACCGCGCCAACGGGGTCGGCTTCAGGAAATACGCGCCCGAAACACGCCGATCGGCGGGGCTTTCCGTACCCTTGCCGCATGGACCCCGACGACCATGTGTGCCTGTGCTTCCATGTCTCGCTTCGGAAGATCGCGAACTTCATTGCGCGGGAGCAGCCGACCGTCCCGAGCCAGATCTCGGAGTGCCTCGGAGCCGGCACCGGATGCCAGTGGTGCGTCCCGTTCCTGAAGAAGCTCCACGCCCTCCACCTCGAGGGGAAGCCCATGGACCTGCCGGTCTCGCCCGAGGACTACGCGCAGCGCCGCGCCCGATATCGGCGGACGGGTTCGCGCGCGACGGGCGCCGCGGAGCGCGCCGACGGCGACCCCGATGCGGGTGCAGGACAGGCTGGGGCAGGTTGAAGGGACTCGAGGCGCGGAAGGCGCGACGGTAGCGGGATGCGCGGTCGCGCTCATGCGGCCGGCCGGTTTCCGCGGCGAAGGTCGAGGGCGCGGATGGCGCCCGACAGCTCCGACAGCGGCTCGCTGAACCGAAGTCCGACGATGTTGACTTCGCGCGCCTTGAGGGGCGCGACGCGCACGACCGTGCAGGTCGACTTGAACGAGGGGATGGTGTCGGGAAACCGCGCGTCGACCTCGACCTGCTGGCCGATTTCGTAGGTCTGGGTGATTGGAACGCGCACGCGCATGCCCGTCTCCGACAGGTCCATCACCGTCGCCTTGCAGGGCGGCGCGTCCGACTCGGGGATCGTCAGGATGGCGCTGGGCGCGAGGTCGAACGCGACCGGCACGCGGTGCGTGACGCGGCGCTGCACGTGGGTGAGCGACGTCGGGATCGACACGCGAAACCCGGAGCGCTGCCTGACGCCCCGCTCGTCGTGCTCCATCCATCGCGACATCACGGTCGTCTCGCCGTGGTGGAATCCGCGGCTTGATCCGATCGCCATGTGAAAGCGCGCCCCGGGCACGATGTCCGAGCGGCGAGCGGCGCCGACGGCGACGAGGACGAGCGAGTCGTCCTCGATCGCCTCGAGCACGCAGCAGTCAGGGTCCGGGTAGGCGTCGAACTCGTTCGCGCACAGCCCCACCACCGCGCTTCGGGCGACGGCGGCGTCAAGCACCTGGCGCACCGTGCGTTCCTCGGTGTCGTCGATGCCAAGCATGGCTGCGATGCTCTTGAACCAGACGCGCATAACCGTTGGATCGGGCAACGGCGCGCCCGACTTCAGTCAATCGCTGCGAGTCCCGCGGAACGCGCCCGGTCGGCGCAAGGCCGCCTACGCGGCGTCGCGGCCGTGACGCTTCAGGTCGAGCTCATGGATCGCCCGCGCGATGTCCGCGCGCTCGTCGACGAACCGAAGTCCGAGGATGCGCGCATCGGGAATCCGCGACGGGAAGACGTGGACGACCTCGACGAGGCCCTCGAACGACGGGATCGAGTTCGGGAACTTCACCGAGATCTGCAGCAGTTCGCCGACGAGCACCTCGCGCTCGGTCGCGATGCGCATGCGCATGCCGGTACCCGAGAGGTCGAGCACGACCCCCGAGCCGATCGAATGCGAGAAGTCCGAGGTCTGCACCTTTGCGCGCGGCGCAAGGTCGAACGCCACCGGCATCCGCTCGCTCTCGCGTCGCTGCGAGTGGAGCAGCGCGTTCGGCACCCGCACGCGGTAGCCGCAGCGGTCGAGGCCGATGTCGTGGCCCGACCATCGCGAGACGACCGTGGTTTCGCCGCTGTAGTAGCCGCGTACCGCCGCGATCGCGATGTGGACCGTCTCTCCGGGAAGGATGTCCTTCAGCCACTGTCCGGCGCCCTCGTGACGGCTGATGACGAGATCGTCTCCATCGACGGCGTCGAGCACCCCGCAGTCGGGGTCGGGACGGACAAGGTGTGCGTCCTTCGAAAGCCCGATGACGGCGTGGCGCGCCGCAGCGGCCTCGACGATGTGGCGAACCGAGGACTCGTCCGAGTCTTCTTCACCGAGCAGGGCCGAGAGGTTCTTGAACCAGACACGCATGTTGGTGGATCGTCGCGGAAGGCCCGCGACTTCAACGAGACGGCGGGCAGTCCGCTATTTGCGCAGCCTTTGCGCGCGCTTGAGCTCGAGCTTGTGGATCGACCGCCCGAGTTCGGGATGGGGCTCGAGGAAGTGGACGCCGACGATCATCTTTCCGCTTTCGGGGATTGAGGCGACGTGCACGACCTCGACCCTGGCGGTGACGCTCGGGAAAGGCGCGGGGAAGGACAGCGTCGCGCCGACGACGTTTCCGACTTCGATCGCCCGGGTCGCATCGACATGGAGCCTCGCACCCGACTCGGAGATGTCGAGGACCTCGCCCTTGCCGAACACGGCGGGTGGCGTCCCCGCCTCGAGCGTCGCCCGCGGCGAGAGATCGAACGCGACCGGGAGACGGTGCCGATCGCGCCGCTGGACGTGCTCGAGCGAGCGCGGGAGCGAGACGCGCACGCCCGAGCGGCATGACGTCTCGTCTCGATGCACCCACTCGCCCATCACGACCACCTCGCCGACGTCGAACCCCGATTCGCCGCCGATGCAGATCGTCAGGCGCTCGCCCACGACGAGCTGGATCCCCGAGTCGCGCGGCGTCATCACCAGGATGGAGTCCGCCTCGATCGCCTCGAGGGAGCCGTGTTCGGGCCGCGGCGCCTGCTTCGTATCGAGCGGCGCGAATCCGACCGCCGCCGACCGCTTTGCCGCAGCATCGAGCAGTTTCCGCACCGTGCGGGTGTCCGCATCGGTCCGCGTGAAGAAGCCCGCGAGGTGCTGGAACCAGACGTCCATGCGGAGGGCATCGGCGGGATCGGCACTTCTCTTCAACGATCCCACCGCTTCGTCAACGTTGTCCGGGCTGCCCCTACGGGCCTTTGGGCGTGTCGTCGTCGGTCCGCGCGAACCATGTACCACTGCGGCGGACAAGTTGTGCGTATGCATAATAACCGCGATTGCAGTTGCGACTGAGTCGCAATATCATCCGCTCATGGTCAGCGACCCTTTGGAACGCCCCCCCATTCGACTTCCCCTGAGCCAGTTGCGGCGGGGCGACAAGGCCGTGATGGCCGGATCGACCCTCTCCGAGGAAGACCGCGCCCTGCTGGTGGCGATGGGGCTCGACGAACAGGCGGTCTTCACGGTCTGCCGAGCGGGGAGCAGCGGCCCGTGCATCATCCAGCTCGATGCGACGCGACTCGGGCTCTCGCCCGAACTTGCGGCCCGGATCTTGACCCGCCCGTGCGACTGCCCGGACGCCGGTTCGTGCCGCGCGACCGACGGCGCCCCGCCACAGAATCCGCCCGCAGCAACGTGAGGCCGACATGGGAAGCACAGAGAGCCAGAATGTTCCCCTGCGCGTGGCGATGGTCGGAAACCCGAACGTCGGCAAGACGTCGCTCTTCAACCGGATGTGCGGGGTCCGCGCCAAGACCGCGAACTTCCCCGGCTCGACCGCCGAGGCGCGTGTCGGCAGCGCGGAGATCGGCGGCATCGCCCTCGAACTCGTCGACCTGCCGGGCGTCTACGCGGTGGACCTCGACCTTCCCGAGTCGAAGCTGTGCCGCGACTGCCTTGCAGGGCGGCTCGACGGATGCATGCCGGACGCGCTGCTCGTCGTCATCGATGCGACGAACCTCGCGCGGGGGCTGCGGCTCCTCAAGTCGGTCGCGAGCGCCGCGCGCCCGGTCGCCGTGGCCCTGACGATGACGGACCTCGCGCAATCGCGCGGGCTCTCGATCGATCCGCAGCGGCTGTCGGTCCTGCTCGGCGTGCCCTGCGTCGCAGCGAACGGCCGCGCGGGCAGCGGCATCGAGCAGCTTGCGGCGGCGCTCCGCGATGCGCGCGAGGTGAATCCCCAGGTGCTCGCCGCGAGCCTCTCGCCGAACTGGGTCGACGAGACCGTGAACTCGGTCGTCGGCGGGCCGAACTCGATCGGC
>JBIKWD010000069.1:0-15333 GCA_044356505.1 Phycisphaerales bacterium | reverse complement strand
GGGTGCTCTCAGACTGCAGCCGTGGCGCGCACGGCGCGTTCGATGCCGCCATCACCAGAGGTGATGCCACACGGCACATGCTGCGAAGTCGTCGCCAACCTGCTCGCGCTTCGCGCTCGTGGATGCCGGCGGCGCTCACGCGAAGCCGCAGCTCCGGCGAAACATCGCCTGTTCGCGTCCGTCTCCGCTCACGTCTCCGCTTCGCGGAACAGGCCGTAGAGTTCGGTCGCGTTGTGCGCGGCGTAGGCGCGCTGGCGGAACTCGGGGCTCGTCATGATCTTCGAGATCTTGCCGAGCGCCTGGATGTGCTCGTCCTTCTTCTCGGGGGGCGACACGAGCAGGATCACGAGCTGCACGGGCTTCTTGTCGATCGAGCCGAACTCGAGCGGAACGGGCGGCTTGCCGATCGCGAGCACGAGCCCCGGCATCGCGGCGCACTTGCCGTGCGGAATCGCGAGGCCTTCGCCGATGCCGGTCGATCGCTGCGACTCGCGCTCCCACACGGCCTTCTTGACGGCGTCGGGGTCGGGGCAGAGGCCGTTCTGCGCGAGCAGGTCGACGAGCTCGTCGAGCGCCGCGTGCTTCTCGATCGCGTGGAGCGGCGCGCGGATCGAGCTCGGGGAAAGAATGTCGAGGATGCGCATGCGCTCGTTCCAACGAGGGCGTCACGGCGACGCCCGCGATTCTTGCGGAACGCGGGATGGTACCAACGGGAACGCGCGCCGCGAGGCGTGAAAGAGGCGGGAAACACGCTCAAGCCCGCGCCAGCAGCGCGTGGTAGCCGCCGTCGCGGTACATCGACGCAGGCTCGCCAGGAAGACCCGTCGGCAGGATGGTCCGCTCGACCACGAGCGACAGGCCGAAGTTCGATGCGAGCCGCTTCACCTGCGACTCGTTCTCGCCGCGCTCGATCGAGCAGGTCGCGTAGAGCACGGCTCCCTTCGGCGCCACGAGCCCGATCGCCGGGTCCGCGATCTTCTGCTGGAGCTCGAGCACGCTCTTCGTGCGGGCCCTGCTGAAGCGGTAGCGCGCCTCGGGGCGCCGCGCGAGGACGCCGGAGTTCGAGCAGGGGACGTCGAGCAGCACGAGGTCGGCGCGGCCCGCCGCCTCGCGGAAGAGTTCCTGCGGCTGAAGCGCCCGCACGCGGGGGTTCGCGGCCGCGAGCGCCTGAAGCGACGCGAAGCGCGCGCGGTCGGGATCGGTCGCGAGCACCGTGGCGTCCGGGTAGAGCGCGGCGAGCTGGCGCGTCTTCGTGCCGCGTCCCGCGCAAAGGTCGACGACGATCGACGGCTTCTTCGCAAGCATCGCGCCTGCGAACGCGACCGTCGCGCACGAGGTCGGATCCTGGACGCGCAGGTCTGGGTGCGCGCCGAGGAGCGCGGTGAGCTCCGCGTGCGTGCCGTTCCAGATGCCGAAGCCCGCGTCGGCGTGCGGCGTCGCCTTTCCTTCGAAGCGCGCGTCGAGCGCGTCGAACGGCGTGACGATGAGCGGCGCCTCGACGAGATCGTGCATCGCGAGGCGCGTCGCTTCCTTGAACCCGAACGCGCCGATCCAGTGGAGGACGAGGTCGCGCGCGTGGCTCGTCTTCTCGGCGAGCGACTGCGCGGCGTCCTCGCTGAACGCCTCGACCGAGAGCCGCAGCGCGGAGCCGTCGGCAAGCGGCACGAGGTCGCGGCGCGTGTGATCGGAAAGCGCCGCGTCGCCCGCCGGCACGCGCTCGACGACGCTTCCCGCGACCTTGCGCAGCACGGCGTTCACGAGTCCGCCCGCGCCCGGTCGCAGGCGGCGCTTCGTCCACTCGACGCTTGCGTCGACCGCGGCAGCGGCAGGCACGCGGTCGAGGAA
Organism: Phycisphaerales bacterium; assembly: GCA_044356505.1. Taxonomy (GTDB): domain Bacteria; phylum Planctomycetota; class Phycisphaerae; order Phycisphaerales; family SM1A02; genus QWPT01. The sequence continues at coordinate 13,488 of JBIKWD010000069.1, read as the reverse complement.
CAGGATCTGCGCGGCGCCCGCGAGGAGCGCCGCCTGGATCGGCTTTTCGAGCAGCGGCCAGTTCTTCGTGAGGTGCGGCCGCACGCACGCGATCAGCGTGAGGTAGCGGCGCACGACCGCGTGCTCGATCGCGCGCGCGAGCGCCGCGTCGCGGGGATCAAGCATCCCGCGGACATCGAACTGCTCGATGTCCAGGTCGGGAAAGCGCATCGCCTGCGCGAGAATGCGCTCGAGCGCGATCTCGCGGGCCTGGTATCCGACGGGCGCCTCGCGGCTCAAGCGTTCGCAAGCTCCGGCGAGCGCTTCCTGCCGCCCGCGGAGCTCACGCCCTTCTTCGGCGAGCTGACCGCCTTGCCCGCGCCCTTCTTTAGCGCCGCGGCGATGTCGGTCTTCTCCCAGGTGAACGTGCCCTTGCCGCCTTCGCCCGGCTCGCGGCCGAAGTGGCCGTGGCTCGAGGTCGACGAGTAGATCGGCGCGCGCAGCTTGAGCATCTCGATGAGGCCGTACGGCGTCAGGTCGAAGTGCTCGCGCACGAGCTTCGACAGGATGTCGTCGCCCACCGTGCCCGTGCCCTGCGAATCGACGAGCACCGAGACTGGCTCCGCGACGCCGATCGCGTACGCGACCTGCACCTCGCACACGCGCGCGAGCTTCGCCGCGACGATGTTCTTCGCGATGTAGCGCGCCATGTACGCCGCGCTGCGGTCGACCTTCGAGGGATCCTTGCCGCTGAACGCGCCGCCGCCGTGACGGCCGCGGCCGCCGTAGGTGTCGACGATGATCTTGCGTCCGGTCAGGCCGCAGTCGCCGTGGGGGCCGCCGATCTCGAACTGGCCGGTCGGGTTGACGTAGACCTTCACGCCGTCGTGCCACCACTTGCCGAGGACGGGCTTGATGATCGCGTCGGTGACCGCGCGCTTCAGCTCGGCCTGCTTCTTCTCGCCGTTCCACTCGGGCGCATGCTGCGTGGAGAGGACGACCGCGTCGACCTTCCGCGGATCGAGGCCGTCGTACTCGATCGTGACCTGGCTCTTCGCGTCGGGACGGATGCCCGAGACGATGCCCTTGCGACGCACTTCGGCCTGGCGCTCGACGAGGCGGTGCGAGAGGTTGATCGGGAGCGGCATGAGACGGTCGGTCTCGTCGCACGCAAAGCCGAACATCATGCCCTGGTCGCCCGCGCCCTGGGCCTTCTTCGCCTTGCGCACGACGCCGCGCGCGATGTCGGCCGACTGCTCGTGCAGGAGGTTGAGCACGCCGCAGCCGTTGCCGTCGAAGCCCATCGCCGCGTCGTCGTAGCCGATCTTCAGGATCGTGTCGCGCACGGTCTGCTGGACGTCGAACTTCTTCTTCGGGCTGTGGTTGAACTTGATCTCGCCCGCGACCACGGCCTGCGCGGTCGTCACGAGCGTCTCGCACGCGCAGCGGCCCCACGCGTCGTGATCGAGGATGAGGTCGAGCACGGCGTCCGAGATCGCGTCCGAAACCTTGTCGGGGTGACCCATCGAGACGCTTTCGGAGGTGAACAGATGGCGGTGGTTGCTCATGGCGTGGATTCAGGCGCGGGAAAGGTGCTTGCTGATCTGGCGGCCGTGTGGCCGCGGGCCGCCCACGATGGCGGCGCGAAGGGGCGGACTATACCGCCCCGACCACCCCGCATTCCGCACGCGCAGACAGGACAGCCCGCATTTCCCGACCCGAAGCCCGAGATTCGTGGAACTTGGCGCAAGCGGGCGCCGAATCGCGAGGTAGGCTTCAAACCGATGTCGTCCCTGTCGAAGCACCAGAGATCCGCCCCGACGTCGCTGCGCGCGCGCCTCTGCGCGGCTGCTGCGCTCGCGGCCGCGTCGGCGGGCCCCGCGTGGGCGCAGGTCGCGCCGCCGCTGCTCATCGAGGACCCCGCGCCGATCCATGTGAACGGCATCGAGTGCGCGGCCCGGCACCTCATGGTGCAGCTCGCGCCTGGCGCGTCGGTGGGGGTGAACGCCCGCGGCGAGCCGGTGCTGCGCATGGCGAAGACCCCGCGCGTCGAGCGCGCCTCGCGCGCGACGTTCGCGGCGGCGCGCGTGGCGTCGGTCGCGCCGCTCCTCGCCGCGCCTCCCAAGGACTTGGCGCTCGCGAAGGCGCTTGGCCTCGACCGCTGGCACCGCGTGACGCTCGCGGCCGACGCCGATCCGATCAAGGCGCACGCGGCGCTCGCGGCGCTCGCGGGCGCGAACGGCCCGATCGCTCGCGTGGAGTTCGACGGCCAGGGCGGACTCGCCGAAGTGCCCAACGATCCTTCGTTTGGACTGCAGTGGAACATGCTCAACACGGGACAGTCCGTGGTGGGCGTCGTCGGAACCCCTGGCGCCGACGTGAAGGTGGCGTCCGCGTGGGACGTGACCCATGGCGACCCGAACCTCGTCATCGCGGTGCTCGACTCGGGCATCGATCCGCATCCGCAGCTTTCGGGGCGCATCCTGCCCGGCATCAACGTGCCTGACGGCACCACGATCACCTCCGACGAGTGCAGCGGCCACGGCACGCACGTCTCGGGGATCCTCGCGGCGGCCGGCAACGACGGCGTCGGCATCGCGGGCATGACCTGGAACACGAAGCTGCTTCCCGTGGTGATCGTCAACGGCTGCAGCGGATTCGAGTCGAACGTCGCGACGGGGCTGATCTGGGCGGCCGACCAGGGCGCGAACCTCGTCAACATGAGCCTTCAGTTCTATCTCGGCGGCACGCCGCTGCGGGACGCGGTCGCCTACGCGCACGCGCAGGGCGCGGTGATGTGCGCGGCGACCGGCAACAACGGCAACAACGTCATCGCAGCGCCCGCGCGCTGGAGCCAGACGATCGCGGTCGCCGCGACCGACAACCGCGACATCCGCGCGACGTTCTCGAACTTCGGCGCCGAGACCGACGTGAGCGCGCCGGGCGTCAACGTCTGGTCGCTCGCGCCGGGCGGTAGCTACACCTACAAGTCGGGCACCAGCATGTCGGTGCCGCACGTGACGGGCCTTGCCGCGCTGCTCTGGAGTGCCGCGCCGACGCTCACGCACCTCGAGGTGCGCGCGCTGATCGAGCAGGGCGTGAAGGACCTCGGCACGGTCGGCCGCGACGACCTCTACGGGCTCGGCCGCGTCGACGCGGCGGCGTCGTTCGCGCTCCTCTTCCCGGCTTTGCCCGAGGACCTCAACGGCGACGGCGCCGTGAACGCGCAGGACCTCGCCGTCCTGCTCTCGGCATGGGGCCCGTGCGCCAACTGCGACGCCTGCGTCGCTGATCTGAACGGCGACTGCACGGTCGGGCCGCAGGACCTCGCGCAGCTTCTTTCCGCATGGTGAGGAATTCGTGTCCCCGCGGGATTCTTCCTGCGTCGGATGACGCCGCCGCGGCACCGCCGGCGCTATCCTCGGAGCGTCCGTCCGCAAGGCGGGCGCCGCATGTTCATCCCGATGGAACTCTCCCGCGTGCTGATCCTCGACTCGAGCCCCGAGCAGTTCGTGACGTTGGCCGAGAAGGGCGGTGGTCGCAGTTTCGCGATCAAGATCGGCACCGCCGAGGCGATCGCCATCGAGCGCCGCTTGCGCGGAGACGCGCCGCCGCGGCCGCAGACGCATGAACTGCTCGAGAGCGCGATCCGCGCGCTCGGGGGCGAGCTCGAAAGGGTGCTCATCCATACGCTCGACGGCGGCACGTTCTTCGCGACGCTGCAGATCCGCCAGCACGGCGAGCTCGTCGAGGTCGACGCTCGCCCGAGCGACGCGCTTGCGCTCGCGGTGTCGCGCCGCACGCCGATCGAGGTCGACGAAGACGTCGTGCGCGAGGCGAGCGACGAGCGGCCCGACGTGTTGCCGCCGATCGAGGCGGGCGAGGAAGACGACGATGAGTAGCGACGGATTCGGCGACTCGGGAGCGGGCGGAACGGGCGCGGCCGATGCGGCGGACGTCGTGACGCCGCCACGCAACGCGCCGCCGGCGATCCACCCCGCGTGCGGCATCCTGCTGCCGTCGGACTGGATCACGCTCGGGCCGCCGCGCATGCGGCCCGATCCGCGGCCGGGCCCGCGCGCCTCGCGCGAGGAAGGCGTCGGCGGCGTGCTCAAGGAACGCCCCGAGGACTTCATCGTCGAGGAGATCCCCGCCTACGACCCGTCGGGCGCGGGCGAGCACATCTATCTCGGCGTCCAGAAGACGAACATGCCGCACACCGAGATGCTCGGGCTCATCGGCCGCCACTTCGGCGTCGACGAGAGCGCGATCGGCTTCGCAGGCATGAAGGACCGCGTCGCGGTCACGCAGCAGACGATCTCGGTGCATCTCCCGCGCGAGAAGACCGACAAGCCGGTCGGCGAACTGAAGCACGACCGCCTTGTCGTGATGTGGGCGCGGCGCCACACGAACAAGCTGCGGCGCGGGCACCTGCGCGGAAACCGCTTCGTGATCCGCATCCGGCAGGTCGATCCGATGAAGGTGCGCGTGGTGAAGCGCCGCATGGAAGAGCTCGCCGTGCGCGGGATTCCCGACTACTTCGGAGAGCAGCGCTTCGGCTACCGCGCGAACAACCAGGTGCTCGGCATCCACTTCGCGCGCGGGGAGTGGAAGTCGGTGCTCGACGAGCTGCTCGGCGCGCACGGCACGCCGTTCCCGCCGCACCAGCGCGCGGCGCGCGAGAGCTACGACGCGGGCGACTTCGAGCTCGCCGCGGGCATGTGGGGCCACAACGATCCCGCCGAGCGCATCGCGCTGCGCGCGCTTGCGAAGGGCCGCGACCACGAGGGCGCGATCCGCGCGATCCCGCAGCACATCAAGAACTTCTGGCTCAGCGCGCTGCAGGCCGCGGTCTACAACGCCACGCTCGGCGCGCGCGTCGCCGACGGAACCTTCGACACGGTGCTCGCGGGCGATGTCGCGGTGCTCGCCGGCAAGGCGTCGGTGTTCCCCGTCGCGCTCGACGCGAGCGACGTGGAGCTCGCCGAGCTCCGCGCGCGCTGCACGGCGCTCGACCTCTCGGCGGCGGGCCCGATCCACGGCCCGAAGATGCTCGAGGCGCAAGGCAAGCCGCTCGAGTACGAGCGCGCCGCACTCGCCGCGTTCGGCGCCGAAGAATCGCTCTTCGCGCCGCCCGCCCTCGAGGGCGAAGGCGCACGCCGCCCGCTGCGCATCACCATGCGCGACTGGTCGGTCGACGCAGGCGTCGACGAGCACGGCGGCTACATCCGCATCGCCTTCGACCTCCAGAAGGGCGCGTTCGCGACGGTGCTGTGCCGCGAGATCATGGGCGAAGGGTAAGGCAGAGGGCACGACTGCCCGCAGTCTTCAGCGGCCTCTGGTTCGTGCGGAAGCCCGACCTGCCCGGCGAGTTGCTGCCAGACTGGCATTGCCGTCTATGTCCCCCCATCAGGTCACACACGATTGATATGTACCTTTCTTTCTTGACAAATGAAGGGGGGGGGGTATGTTCGCCAAGTCCCCGCCACCGAGCGTGTCGCTCGTTGCGGCGTGACGGGAACCGATGGAATCAGGAGACGGCACGATGGCGACCTTTACGGACTCGATTCGGCTGGGAGAGGCCCGGATGACAGCGTTCGCGACGCTCGCGCTCGGCGCGGCGATGGCCTGGGTCGCGCCTCAGGGCGCCGAAGCCGCCGCCGCGATCGGCGAGCGCACCGTCTCAGGCGTGCGCATCTCGCTCGGCGAGGAAGGCCGCCGCTGGACGCTGGTGCCGACGATGCTCGACGGGAAGGTCGAGTCGTTCGTCGCGCTGCGGGAAGACGCGGCCTACGGCGACAATCCGTCGTGTGGTGATCCTGGCAACTCGACGGAAGAACCTTGGACAGCGCCGTAGCGCAAGAGAGTCCTGCTTCGACCTGGCCCATGCGAGCAAAGATTCCGACCATCGTCCTTCGACTTGCGCTCTCAGCGCTCTTCCTCGCTGGCGGGGCGTTCGTGACACTTCTCAATGCGCGTGCGGATGCGCTCCCGCGTCCTGGCATGGGCTGGTACTACGACACCGCGCGGTCGCGGGACCTCTCGGAGCGGCGGCGCGACGGACGAGCCGACGTGACGCCGCATGAGATCTTTTCGCAGCGCGGCTGGACCGTTGCGCTGTACCGGCGGGAGTCCGATGGTGAGATGTACATGGTTCGCTCTTGGGCCGGCACGGAGGCTCCGCGGGCTGAAGTTGTGGTTCCCTCTTGGAGCCGCGCGAGTGGTCCGCCGACCTCGGACCCGCGATGCTCGATCGCTCTGAACGAACTCCCGTACGGCTGGCCCATGCACTCGATGGTTGCGGAGGTTGCGAGCGGACTCGTGAAGCCCCAGCCGGGCCGCGGTGCGGATGCCACCATCGTCTGCGGAATCGCCACCCCTACGAACCGCAGTGCGTTGGTGGCGTCGCACTGGCTTGCCTGGCCATGGTTTTCCGATGGTTTCATGGCGGACTCCCAAAGCATCGGCGATTGGCGTTCGGCGCCGACTTGGTTCGGCGCACCGCCTCCACCCATCTTCCCGACACGCATGATCCCGCTTGGATTTGTGATCAACAGCGTTTTCTACGCGACCGTCATCGCTGCCGCCATCGTGGGGCTACGGATCTCGGCACGCGAGACCCGAAGCCTGATTCGCGCCCGCCGCGGGGAATGCCGCGCGTGCGGGCATCCGCTCGCAGGCCTGCCGCGCTGCCCCGAGTGCGGCGCGGAGGTGCCGAGGCCCGCGCGTGCGTGACGCTCCGACCGGTGCACGGCACGTGCCATGCAGTGCCAGGCACTGGCTGGCACGTGCCGTGCAGGGTCTGGGCTGATCGCATGGATTGCATGACGGAACGCCCCAAGTACCTGCAGACCTGAGCATCCCCTTGTCGCCTTCGTCTTTCTTGCCATGAGCCAGACTCCCAGCACGCGTGTCGTCCCGATCTTGCTGTCGGCTGCGAGTTCTTCGGGCGTTTGGATTCCAAGCGTGGGCCTGGTGGCGGTGTGCGCGGCGTGCTACTCGGTGTTCCTCACGATGTCGCCAACGGCGGACTATTGCGCCCGAGTTCCGTTCTACGCGACGTGGGCGGGACTTGCGGCGATCCCCGCGCTGCTGGCTGGCGTCGGCTGGCTTCGGAGGTGCTTTCCGAAGAAGGCGGTGCAAGCATGTCGGACTTGCGGGTACGACCTGAGTGGTGCGCCAGCGCTCAGGAGCGCTTGTCCGGAGTGTGGCAGCACGCTTCGGCACACCGAAGCACCGGCGGTCCAAGGGAAGCTTCGGGCCCTTTTGATCTCGTCACCTGGAGTGTTACTGATACTGGGCGCAGTCTTCTGCGTTGGATATGCGATGCTCTTGGTGCTGCTTCTGGCGATGGGCGCGTGCGCCTGACGACCTTCACGCGGCGCGGCGCTGGCGCTGATCGCGCCCGAAGGCGCCGACGACGACTGCTGCACGGCACGTGCCATGCAGTGCCAGGCACTGACTGGCACGTGCCGTGCACAGGTCAGCGTCGGACGCCCCGTCGCGCGCGGAAGAACTCGCGCAGCAGCCTCGCGCACGCCGCCGCGCGCACGCCGCCGTGCATCTCGACGCGGTGGTTGAGGCGGCGGTCGGTCGGGATCGCGTAGAGCGTCTCGCACGCGCCCGCCTTCGGATCGCGTGCGCCGTAGACGAGCCGCGCCACGCGTGCGTTCACGATCGCGCCCGCGCACATCGCGCACGGCTCGAGCGTGACCGCGAGCGAGCAGTCGACGAGCCGCCACTGTCCGATCCGCTCGCCCGCGATGCGCATCGCCACGATCTCCGCGTGTCCCGTCGGGTCGGCCGAGCGCTCGCGGTTGTTCGCGGCTTCGCCGAGGATCTCGTCACCCCGGTACACGACCGCGGCGATCGGCACCTCGCCCGCAGCGCCCGCCGCGCACGCGAGCTCGATCGCACGCTCCATCATGCGCACGTCGGTCGCGGTCACGCGGCCTCCGCCGGCGCCCGCACGCCTGCGCCTGCGCCGGATGCGCGCGAACGCCCGCCACGCGCCGTCGCCGCCGCGCATCACCGCGAGCTCCCGCCCCAGCGGCCGTCCGACTCGTCAGGCTCGCCCGCCCTGCGCCGGAACTGGAACACGCGCCCCTGCGACACGCGCTGCGCCGGCACGAACACCAGCAGCAGGATCCCGAACTCGTAGAGGAGCCAGAGCGGGATGAGGAGAAGCAGCATCGACGTGACGTCGGGCGGCGTGACGACGGCCGCGACGATCGCCATGATGAAGAGGGCCCACTTGCGCTTCTCGCGCAGGAACGCGGGGTTCACGAGCCCGACCCAGCCGAGGAGCAGCACGACGATCGGCATCTGGAACGCGACCACCGTTCCCGCGAGGAGCAGCAGCGTGAACGAGATGTACTCGCTCAGGCGGTAGACCTGCGAGATCCCGCCGAGGACGGTCAGCGGCACCTCGAGGATCGAGAGCTGCGGCGTCGTCTGCTCCGTCTCGCCCGAGAGCAGCTTCGACGCTTCGTTGGCGAGGTCGACGACGGCATTGGGCACGGAAGGCGCAAGCGGCACGGCGATCCGCAGCACCTGGTCCTTCGAGCTCAGCCACGCCTGCCCAGGCTGCGGTTCCGCAGGATCCTCGTCGAGCACGGGGAAGCTGAACCCCTGCGGCTGCGGCGTCGGCTGCACGGACGTCTCGCGCGCGGTTCCGTCGGGCGCGATCGCCGCCGGAGGAGCGGGCGCGGGCACCGTGCGGGCGCGCGCGGCGCCGAAGGACACGAGGAAGAGCAGGACGAACGGCAGCAGCACCCAGTAGAAGAGCGCGATTCCGCAGGCCGTCGTCACAGAGGAAAGGGGCGTGAGGAAGAAGACGTAGCGGCGCTCGTGGGTGTAGAGCCCCGGCGAGACGAACTTCCAGAGCTGGTAGAGGAGCCACGGCGCCGAAACCGCGAGCGCGCTGATGAGCGCGAGCTTCATGTCGGTCGTGATGGTCTCTGCCGGCGACAGCGCCTGCACCTGCACGGTCTGGCCGTTGGCGCGCAGGGCCGCGAAGAGGGGGGCGATGAGGATCGCCCTGATCTCCGGGGCGAGGAAGAAGAAGACGATCGCGAGCGGCAGGGGGACGATCAGCGCCTTCCAGAGGCGGCTGCGCAGTTCTTCGAGGTGCTCGCCGAAGCTCATGATCCCGAGGGCGGACCCCGAGCCTGAATCTGGCCGGGCTGAATCTGGCTGGTCGCTCGGGGGCATGAGAGGACGAGTGTACGGCAACGACTTCGTTCCCCACGACGGCGTGCGTGGCGATCGGTACCCTCCGCGCATGATCGACACCCATTGCCACCTCACCTTTCCCGAGTACGCGGGCAGGGTCGGCAGCGTGCTCGACGACGCAAGGGCCGCAGGCGTGCTCGGCGCGATCACCATCTCGACGACGACGGCCGATGCGGTCCGCACCGTCGCCCTTGCGCGGCAGCACGCCAATCTCTGGGCAAGCGCCGGGGTCCATCCTCTCTACTCCGACCGCCCCGCCGACTGGGCCGAGATGCGCTCCGCCGGCCTCGACCCGAAGTGCGTCGCGTGGGGCGAACTCGGGCTCGACCGTCACCACCAGACCCCGCCGCTTTCCGTGCAGCGACCGCTCCTCGAGGAGCAGCTCGTTCACATCGCGCGCTGGCGTCACGAGGATCCGCGCCTCGACAAGCCCGTCGTCATCCACTGCCGCGAAGCGTTCGACGACCTCATCCCCGTGCTCGCCGCCTCCGACCTTCCCGCAGACCGCTTCGTCTTCCACTGCTTCACGGCAGGAGAGCGTGAGATGCGGATGCTGCTCGACTTCGGGGCGTCGGTCAGCTTCACGGGGGTGGTGACCTATCGAAACGCCCGTGAGACCCATGAAGCGGCGCGCCTCGCGCCCCCGGAGCGGGTGATGGTCGAGACCGACGCCCCGTTCCTGACACCGGAGCCGCATCGGACCGTCCGCCCAAACGAGCCGCGCTTCGTGGTGCACGTGGCGGACGCCCTCGCGGAGCTTTGGAAGCAACCGCAAGAATACGTCCGAGAACTTATGTTCAACAACGCGAGAGACTTCTTCCGGCTGGAGGTTGAACGCTCCCCCTGAACAACCCCCGCGTTGACTCTTCACGCGGCAAGGCAAGCCTCGCCGATAACGTCACTTCCAACCGTTCAGCCGTTTGACGGTTTTCTCATATCGGTCTAGCATGGAAGATTCGACTTCGTGATTTTTGGCACGAAGTCTCGTCCAAGCCTCCCCGCGTGCTTCCGACAGGCCTCTAGGAGCTCCTCCGCAGATGAGCAGGTTCCTCTTCCCGCGATGGTCGAATCTCTTGCTTCCGACGATCATCCTCGCCGGCGCAACGGTTCCCGTGTACGCGATCTTCTTCGTCGCCTACGGCTTGAGCCCGAAGACGCTTGAAGTCGGCTACCAGCCCGAGCAGCCCGTTCCGTTCAGCCACGCGCTGCATGCGGGCGAACTCGGCATGGACTGCCGCTACTGCCACACGTCGGTCGAGAAGGCCGCGCACGCCTCCGTGCCGCCGACGCAGACGTGCATGAACTGCCACACGCAGATCCGCCCCGAAAGCCCCAAGCTCGCGAAGGTGAAGGAGAGCTACGAAACCGGCCTTCCGGTCGAGTGGACGCGCATCCACAAGCTGCCCGACTTCGCGTACTTCGATCACAGCGCCCACGTCAACCGCGGCGTCGGCTGCGTGGACTGCCACGGGCGCATCGACAAGATGGAAGTCGTCTACCAGAAGTCGCCGCTCTCGATGGGCTGGTGCCTCGACTGCCACCGCAACCCCGACATCCATCTGCGTCCGCTCGACAAGATCACGACGCTCTCGTTCGACTCGGCGACCGACCTCACCGAGGCCGAGCGCCTCGATCTCAAGAAGAAGTTCCACATCGCGCCGAGCGAAGACTGCTCGACCTGCCACCGCTGACCGCCATCCGCCGCTGCGCGCGGGGCCGCGCGCAGCCTGAAGCAAGGGACATTCGATGCACGAATCACGCACTGGCTGCGACACCACGACGACCGACGCGGGCATGAAGTTCGCGCGCGCGGAGTACTGGCGGAGCGCGGAAGACCTCGAGAAGACGCCGGAGTTCCGCGAGCTGATGGCGCGCGAGTTCGGCCCGAACGCGCAGGAACTCGCGAGCGGCGAAGAGCGCCGCACCTTCATCAAGCTGATGGGCGCGGGCTTCGCGCTCGCGGGCCTCGCCGCCTGCCGCCGCTGGCCCGAGTCGAAGATCGTGGCGTTCTCGCAGGCGCAGGCCGGCCGCACGCCCGGCATCCCCGTCGGGTTCGCGACGTCGGTCGATGTCCTCGGCGTCTCCTGGCCCGTCATCGCCAAGAGCTACGACGGCCGTCCGATCAAGTTCGAAGGCAATCCGACGCTCGGCTTCAGCAAGGGCTCGAACGCCGTCATCCAGTCGCGCGTGCTCGAGCTCTACGACCCCGACCGCAGCCGCACCGTGCACCGCAAGGGCCAGCCGAGCGACTGGGCCGCGTTCGCGTCGTGGGCCGGCGAGTTCAACGCGAAGTTCAAGGCGAACGGCGGCGTGGGCCTCGCGGTCCTCACCGACGGCGCCGCTGGCCCGACGCTCGACGACATGAAGTCGCGCTTCCTCGCGCTCTACCCGAAGGCGTGGTGGGGCTCGTGGAACACGCTTGCGAACGACGCTGCGATCGACGCATCGAAGGCGGTCCTCGGTGGCCCGGCCACCGCGCTTCCGTTCCTCGGCAAGGCGAAGGTCGCGCTCGTCCTCGACGCCGACCTCCTCGGCTGCCCGGCGTCCGGCGTCTTCCACTCCGCGGAGTGGGCGAAGAACCGCCGCGTCGAGGCGACCGACGCGTCGAAGCAGGAGCTCTCGCGCATGTACGTCGCCGAACCGTCGGTGACGGTGACCGGCATGAGCGCCGACGAGCGCTTCGCGCTGCGCCGCAGCGACGTCGCCGTGTTCGCTGCGCTCGTCGCCAAGGAGCTCGGCGTCGGCGGAGTCGATGCGCTCGCGGGCAGCGCCCGCGCCGGCGCGATGCTCGACGACCACGGCAAGGAGGCCTTCGCGGCCCTCGTCGCCGACCTGAAGGCAGCCGGCCGCGACGCGGTCGTCGTCGCGGGTCCGATGCAGGACGCCGCCACGCACGCGATCGCAGCCGCGATCAACGAGAAGCTCGGTGCCGTCGGCAACACCGTCGTCTACGTCGACGCGTCCGCGTCCGGACCTGCCGCGCAGATCAAGCAGCTCGGCGAGGCCCTCGCCGCCGGCGCGATCGACACGCTCGTGATCCTCGGCGGAAACCCCGCCTACGACGCGCCCGCCGACGTCGACTTCGCAGGCAAGATGTCGAAGGCCGGCGAGGTCGTGCACTTCTCCTTCTACGCCAACGAGACGAGCAAGTCGAACGCGTGCACGTGGCACGTCCCCAGCTCGCACAGCCTCGAGTCGTGGGCCGACGGCCGCGCGATCGACGGAACGATCGTCCCGCAGCAGCCGCTCATCCTGCCGCTCATGGACTCGGCCCAGGGCGGCCGCAACGCGCTCGAGCTTCTCGCGACGCTCACGGGCGACGAGGTCTCCTCGAGCTACGAGATCGTGCGCCGCGCCCACATGAAGGTGAGCGGGCTCTCGGGCACCGCCTTCGAGGCGTGGTGGCGCGGCAACCTCGACCGCGGCGCGGTCGAAGGCACCGCCGCGAAGCCCGTCGCGCGCAGCGTGAACGCAGGCGCGCTCGCCGATCTCTGCGGCAATGCCGCCGCGAACGTCGGCGGCGACTTCGAGGTCGGCTTCCAGATCGACGGCAAGGTCGCGGGCGGCCACTTCGCGAACCTCGGCTGGCTGCAGGAGCTGCCCGATCCCGCCACCAAGATCACGTGGGACAACGCGCTCCTCATGTCGCCGGCGACGGCGCGCAAGATGGGCGTCAAGGCCGGCGACATGATGAAGGTCGCCGTCGGCGGCGCGTCGATCGACGCGGCTGCGTGGGCGCTTCCCGGCCACGCCGACGACTGCGCCACGATCGCGCTCGGATACGGCCGCGGCGCGGCTGCGGGCCGCATCGCGGCGAACGCCGGCTTCAACGCCTATCCGCTGCGCACGAGCGGCGCGATGGGCGGCGCGAAGGCCACGGTCGCGAAGACCGGCGGCTCCTACCCCTTCGCCCACACGCAGGACCACGGCGTCGCAGACGCCCTCGTCGGCAACGTGCCGACCGACGGCATCCAGGCGCGTCTCCCGGTCCTCGTGCGCGAGACCCATCTGGCCAACTACCAGCATCATCCGGACTTCGCCCGCCAGATCGGCAAGGTCGCGCACCGTCTGTCGCTCTGGGAGGAGTCGAACCTCGACGGCGCCAAGTACCGCTGGGCGATGACGATCGACCTCTCGACCTGCACCGGCTGCAGCGCGTGCGTCGTCGCGTGCCAGGCGGAGAACAACGTGCCGATCGTCGGCAAGGCGATGGTGGCGCGCGGCCGCGAGATGCACTGGATCCGCGTCGACCGCTACTTCCGCGGCGACAGCGTC
>JBIKWD010000237.1:0-4395 GCA_044356505.1 Phycisphaerales bacterium | reverse complement strand
AGCCGCCGCAGCGGCGACCGCCTAGGTGACGCGAGCCGCCGCAGCGGCGACCGCTCAAAGACGATCAGACGCTCTCGTTCAGGCCCTTCATCGCGCGGATGCGGACCTTGCGGCTGGCGGGCTTCGCCTTGATCATGATCTCTTCGCCGGTGAAGGGGTTCTTGCCCTTGCGCGCCTTGGTGGCGGGCTTGATGACCGTGCGCATCTTGGCGAGGCCGAAGAGGTTGAAGGTGCCGCAGCCCTTCTTGCCGAGGTCAGCCTTGAGCATCTCGGTGAGCGTGTCGAACACGGAGACGACCTGCTTGCGCGAGAGACCGGTGACGGTCGAGATGTCCTTGTAGATGGAACCCTTGGTGCGGACCTTGGAAGCGGGGGTGATCTTGATCTTGCTGGCCATTGAGAGGAGTCCTTTCGTGCCGGAGATGACAGGCTCCCTGCCTGTCGAATACACGGAAAATAAAGGGGTCGGACGTGGATGACAAGGGCTTGAGGGGACGAAAAGCGCGAAAAAACCGATGTTTTTCGCGTTTTCGCCGCAAACCCCTGTTTTCACCGAAGAATCCGCGTTCCGCATGAAGCCCTGGGCCCGCCCGCGCCCGCTGCTCGGGAAACTCCTCGTCTCCGTCGCATGGCTTCGTCCCGCTATTCCTCTTCGTCGTCGAGGAACGCCGAGGGCTTTCGCGCGGAGGGCTTTCCGCCCGCGAGATCCGCGCCCGGGCCGGTCTCGATGGAGGTCGCCGCGCTCGGCGCCGTGGTCGTGAGCAGCCGCTGGATCGAGATGCGGAAGTTGCCGATCGGCAGCGTGATCCCGTCCTCGAGCCGCTTTCGATACCAGCGCTTTCCTTCGAAGAGGACGCCGGAGGTGCTTCCTGCGTCGACCAGCGACCAGTATTCGCTTCCCCGTGCAAGCACCGCGTGGACCGGATCGACGGATGGATCGCAGATCTGGAGATCGGCGACGTTCGAGCGCCCGATCGTCATCCGCGGTGCGCCGCTGCCGCGCGTCGCCGCCAGCCCAGAGAGGTCGGCGCAGAGCTGGACGACCCCTCTGTGATCGGTCACGACCAGCGCCTCCGCGGCGGCCGCGGGTTCGGCGGCGGCAAGGTTCTCGATGGCGAGGCGCACCGGCCTCGCCCGCCTGTCGGTCGTTCCGTCGTCGGCGCGGGCGTCGATCCAGGGCGGCGCGGCCGTCGTCGCGCCGGCGAGCCAGATGTACACGGAGCCGATCTTCACCCAGGCGTCGGCCGACAGCTGGGCGCAGCGGACAGCCCCGGTCTCGGTGTCGAGGCCCGACGTCGAGCCCGCGTCGCAGGCGAGCCAGCGCCCGTTGATGAAGAAGACGAGCGCATGGCGCCGGCTGACGGCGGCGTTCTCGATGACGACGTCGCAATGGGATTCCCGGCCGATCCAGTAGGCGCGGACCGGGTCGAGCTTCCGGTTGGCCAGAACCTGGCCGTCTGGGGTTGAGATCAGGAGCTCCGCCACGGTGCTTGCAGGATAAGTCAGAAGCGGCAACGGCGCAGTCCTTTCTGCAGCGCTGCCCGAGACTTCTCCGCGGCTATCCCGCCAAGGGAGGCGTGGTCATGCTCGGGGCAGGCTGGGTGCCCGACCCACCGAGTGATACGCAAAACCGCGTTCGGCCATCATGCTCGTCTTGTAGAGATTGCGGCCGTCGAACACCAGTCTGGACGGCATGCACCGCGCGACGCGGTCGAAATCGGGGGCGCGGAACTCGTTCCATTCGGTCGCGATCACGAGCGCGTCCGCCCCCTCGAGCGTGTCGTACATGTCCTTGCCGTGCTCGACTTCGGGCATCTCGCGGCCGAGATTCTCGAGGGCCACGGGGTCGAACGCGCGGACCTTTGCTCCGGCCGCGATCGCCATCTTCATGAGCGAGATCGAAGGCGCCTCGCGGATGTCGTCGGTGCGGGGCTTGAAGGCGACGCCCCAGAACGCGAGCCGCTTTCCGCGGAGGTCCTTGCCCATCGCGCCCTCGATCTTCGACCAGAAGTGCCGCCGCTGCGCCTGGTTCACGCGGTGGACGGCCGCGTTCAGCTCGCATTCGAAGCCGATCGCCCGACCCATCGACACGACCGCGAGCGTGTCCTTGGGGAAGCACGAGCCGCCGTAGCCGAGGCCGGGATAGAGGAACTGGTTGCCGATGCGCTTGTCCGCGCACATTCCCTCGCGGACGTTGGTCACGTTCGCGCCGTACTTCTCGCAGAGGTTCGCCATCTCGTTGATGAACGAGATCTTGCACGCGAGCATCGCGTTCGACGCGTACTTCACCATCTCGGCGGAGCGGACGTCCATCACGAAGATGGGGTTGCCCTGGCGCACGAACGGATCGTAGAGATCGCGCATCACTGCGGCGGCATGCTCGCTCTCGACGCCGCAGACGACGCGGTCGGGCTTCATGAAGTCGTTGATCGCGTCGCCTTCCTTGAGGAACTCGGGATTGTCCGCGATGTGGAAGGGGATCTTGGTCTTCGAGGCGATGAGGTCGCGCACCTTGTGGCTGGTGCCGACGGGAACGGTGCTCTTGACCACGACCGTCTTCGTCTTCTGCCCCGGTCCGATCGCGTTCATGGCATCGGCGATGTCGCCCGCCACCCGCAGCACGTATTGGAGGTCCGCGCTGCCATCCTCGTCGCTCGGCGTTCCGACGCAGATGAAGACGACGTCGGCGTCGCGGTAGGCGGAGAGCTTGTCGGTGGTGAAGTGGAGACGCCCGGCCGACGCGTTCCGCGTGATCATCTCCGAGAGCCCCGGCTCGAAGATCGGGCTTTCGCCGCGGCGGAGCATCGCGATCTTGCGTTCGTCCACGTCGAGGCAGGTGACGTCCTGACCCGTCTCGGCGAAGCATGCGCCCGTCACGAGTCCCACATAGCCGGTGCCAACCATCGTCAACTTCATGAACACGACCTCCGCAATTGCGCCTGTGGCGCGGGGATCGGGATACTAACAGGGGCGTCGCCGCGCGGCCGACTCGAAGGCGAGGAGCCTGCACTTGATGTCGGCGAGCGCGCCGGTCCGCGCGCCCGCGTATCCGCCGACCCCGGACGCGGCGACGACGCGGTGGCAAGGCACCGCGATCGGCAGCGGATTGACGCGGAGCGCGTTGCCGACCGCGCGGCAATGAACCGGGCGGAGGCCGAGATCCCCGGCGATCCACCCGTAGGTCCGCGTCTCTCCCTGCGGAATGCGGCGGCAAGCGGCCCAGACGGAGCACTGGAACGGGGTCCCGTCGCCCATCGGGAGGTCGTTGAAAGCCTCTTTCCAGTCGCGTCCGCGGAAATACTTGAGGAAGGCTTCGACGAAGGCGGTGACGGTCTCGTCGCGACGGTCGAAATCGGGGGCGGTCGCGCGCCCCACCATCCACTCGGCCGCGAGGAGGACTCCGCGCCGCCCGACGGCGAGCGTGCCGATCTCCGACTCGATGATGCCGTCGCGGGCACGCGCGCGCATGGGCGCAGCGTATCGTCTCGACTACCATCCCCGCCATGACTTCCGCGACTTCCGCGACCGCCGTCTCGTCCGCATCCTGCGCCATGCCCGCCGGTTTCCCTTCCGATATCCCGCTCGACCCGATGAGCGTGCAGCTGCTCGCGATGCTCGAGCGCCACGACCCGGCCGCCGCGCGGCTGATGGCCCAGGAGGCCGAGCGCCAGGCGACGACGCTCGAGCTGATCGCGAGCGAGAACCACGTGTCGACCGAGGTGATGCACGCCGTCGGGTCGTGGCTGACGAACAAGTACGCCGAGGGCTATCCGGGCAAGCGCTACTACGGAGGCTGCGAGTTCCACGACGGCATCGAGGACCTCGCGCGCGACCGCGCCAAGCAGCTGTTCGGCTGCAGGTTCGCGAATGTCCAGCCGCACTGCGGCGCGAACGCGAACACGGCGACCTTCATGGCGATGTGCGATCCGGGCGACACGATCCTGTCGCTTCCGATCAAGTCGGGCGGGCACCTGTCGCACGGACTCAAGCCGAACTTCTCGGGCACCTTCTACAAGATCGCGGAGTACGACCTCGACCCGGCGACCGAGCTTCTCGACTACGACGCCGTTGCGCGCATCGCGAGGGAGACGAAGCCGAAGATGATCATCTGCGGCTATTCGGCGTATCCGCGCGTCATCGACTTCGCGCGATTCCGCGCGATCGCCGACGAGGTCGGCGCGGTGCTCATGGCCGACATCGCGCACATCGCGGGCCTGGTCGCGACGGGCGTCCATCCTTCGCCGTTCCCGCACGCGCACGTTGTGACGACGACCACGCACAAGACGCTGCGCGGTCCGCGCGGCGGCCTCATCCTCACCAACGACGAGGAAGTCGCGAAGAAGGTCGACCGCAAGGTGTTCCCGGGCTCGCAGGGTGGTCCGCTCATGCATGTGA
>JBIKWD010000068.1:0-15454 GCA_044356505.1 Phycisphaerales bacterium | reverse complement strand
CGATCAAGGGCACGACCTACGAGGCGGGCATGGACCCGATCGGCACCACCCGCAAGCGCTTCAACGTGCGCTTCTACATGATGGCGGTGACGTTCCTGCTGTTCGACGTCGAGATCATCTTCCTCTATCCGTGGGCGGTGAGCTACTCGCAGCTCGACCCGGGAAGCGCGGACGCCAAGCTCTATCTCGGCCGGATCCTCTTCTTCCTCGCGACGAGCGTCATCGCCTACGTCTACGCGTGGAAGAAGGGCGTGTTCAAGTGGGATTGAACGGGACCTGAGCGCTTTCAGCCGGTCGCGGCGGCAGCGCCCATCGTCGTCACCGAGGCCTCGAACACCCGCCCGCGCCGCACGCGGCGGATGAGGATGTCCGCGCCGCTGTGCTTGATCGCCTGTCCGCCGGCCGGCGGCTGGCCGATCTGCTCCTCGAGCCACGCCGCGAGCGTCGAGGGCCCGGGCGGGAGCACCCCGCCGAGCGCGGCGGACACCTCGTTCATCGTGACGCCGCCGCCGAACATGAAGGTTCCGCCGCTGAGCGCGTGGACGGACTTCGGCAGGCGGTCGAACTCGTCGCCGAGCTCGCCGAGCATCTCCTTCATCATGTCCTCGAGCGTCACGAGGCCGAGCGAGCGTCCCGCCTCGTCGCGCACGATCGCGATGTGCTTGTGCTCATCGAGGAAGACCTGCATCAGCTCGGTCGCAGGACGGTCGGGCGCCACGAAGTGCACCGGGCGGATGATGCCGTTCAGGCTCGGATCCGCCGGATTCGTGCTCATGAAGTAGATCATCTCCTTGAAGTTGACGTAGCCTGCCACGCGGTCGCGGTCGCCGTCCTCGCAGACGGGAAAGCGCGTGTGCGCGTCGAGGTGCGCGGCGATGATCGCGCGCGAGAGGCTCTGCGCGGTCGACAGGGTGACGACCTGACCCATCGGAATCATCACCTCGCGCACCGTGCGCTCCGAGAGCCGCGCGGCGCCGCGGATGATGCGCTCCTGGTGGGTGTCGATGTCCTTCGACAGGCGCGCCATCGCTGCGAGCGCCGAGATCTCCTGCCGCGTCGCGCGGGCAGCGTGCTCGGCCTTGCGTCCTTCGAATGGCTTGTTGAAGAGATGCATCACCGTGATGAGCGGGCTGGCGACGCGCACCGCGACCGAAAGCGGCACCGCGAGGAACGGCGCAAGCTGGCGGTTGAACTGGACGCCGAGCGTCTTCGGCAGGATCTCGGTGAACTGCAGCATCGCAAGGGTGAGCGCGATCGAGAACACCCAGATCCACTGGTCGCCGTAGAGCTCGTCGAACTGGGCGCCCGCGACGGTGGCGCCGATCGTGTGCGCGGTGGTGTTGAGGAGGAGGATCACCGCGATCGGTCGGTCGATGCGCGTCTTGAAGTCGCGCCAGATCGTGCCGAGAAGCGGGCGCTTCTCGCTGAGTTCGGCGACCTGGCTCGGAGTCAGGCTCAGGAGGGTCGCCTCCGCGAGCGAGCAGATGAACGACACGGCGAGCGCGACCGCGACGCTGATGAGGAGGATCGTCATGACGCGGCGATACTAGACGATGCACGCATGGCGTACCATCGCCGCGAAGGGATGCGCGATTCACCGGACGATGCCGATCCGCTCCGAGGGCTACGCGAGGAAGGTGTCGCGGAGATCGACGCCATCGATCGCGATACGGTCGGCGTGCGGCTCCTGCACGGCATGCCATGCCGTCGCATCGTTGCGATGCCGCTACGATCGGTCGGCATGGAGCCGTCTCCGCCGGTCCTCATCATCGCCTTCAACCGGACGGACACGCTCTCCCGCGTCGTCGAGGCGCTCGCGCCGCTTGCGCCGAGTCGCATGTATGTGGCCGCCGACGGGCCGCGCGAGGATCGCGCGGGGGAAGCAGCGCGTTGCGAAGAGGTACGCCGCATGTTGACGGCGCTCCCGTGGCGATGCGAGATCCGCAGCCGTTTCCTCGACGCCAACGCGGGCTGCGCGCATGGTGTGGCCGGCGCAGTCTCCTGGTTCTTCGAGCAGGAACCATCGGGCATCGTCCTTGAGGACGACTGCGTTCCAGACCCGAGTTTCCTGCCGTACTGCGCGGAGATGCTCGCGCGCCACGCGGATGACGACCGAGTCATGCTCGTGCTCGGGACACGGTTCGCTGCGGCGGTTCCGTGGCAGACGGCGTCGTACTCGTACTCGCGCTTCTTCTCGGCGTGGGGCTGGGCCTCATGGCGGCGCGCATGGAGGCGGTACGAGCTCGCGCTCGGCGACTGGCGCTCGAAGTGCCGGGGCGCAGGGCAACCAGTCCCGGACCTCCCCGCTGCAAGCAACTCGGGTTGGTCTCGCAAGCTCGATCAGGTCGCTGCGTCCGAGCCTCCTCAAACCTGGGATTACCAGTGGAGCTTCGCTCACTTCCGGCACGATGGTCTTGCAGTGCTCCCGAAGTCGAACCTCGTCTCGAACGTCGGTGCGGGCCCCGACGCAACCCATACCCGCCGCGGCTCGATCTGGCTCGAGCTGCCGCGCGCCTCGCTCGAGCATCCTCTGGTCCATCCGGAGCGCATCGAGCCCGACGAGGCCGCGGACCGGCATCACGAGACCTGGCATCTCAACCACCGCCCGTGGCTTGCCCGAAAGTGGTGGCAGTTCCGCAACCGGCACGGGATCGGCTCCATCGAGTCGCGCCGCGGCGTCCACGACTCCGCGCGGTCGAGTTCCCCCAGCCGCTGAGGCAGCGGCTTCGGCGACTTCCTTCCTAGGCTCTGTCTGACCGGATGCCCTGGACGTCGATCCACGCGGCATCCCGCCTGGCGGCGTCGGCTTCAACTCGCTGTATCGCTGCGGATACAGCTTCGTCTCACCTCCTTGCCATCCGGGCACCGCGCGGATCTTTGGTCCAGGGGATCCGTCAGACAGAGCCTAGAAGCACGGGGTCGCCGGGGGGATCGAGCGCCACAGCCCCGTGAAGTCGGAGCAGGGTCGCGCCGCGCGACCGATGCAGTCGTTGAGGAACGCTGCGATGAACGAGACCGAGCTGTTGGAGATGGCGAGCGAGTCGGCTGCGCGCATGACCTCGAAGTCGAGGAGCCAGCCCAGCGAGCCCGGAAGCGTCGAGATCCCGCGGGCGGCGGCCGTCCGAAACGGCGCGAGGCGGCCTTGGCATCGCCCGGGCTCCGCGGACGCGCGCGCCCCGACCCGGTCCGGAACCTGCACGACCGCACCATTCCGGCGCAGCAGCCAACGCAGAACGAGCGGCCACGTTCCAACGCGGCGCAAGGCCCTCCTCGCCGAGCGGTTCGTCGAGGCGCATTGCGGAAGCGAGCTCATGCTCGGTGCCGCTCGTCCAGCGACGCATGAAGCCGGAGAACTTGCGTTGTAGTTTCCTCAGCGATTGCCGGCAGGAAGCCATGGGATCGCGGGAACCCTGCCAGTCCGCGCACGCTACCCGCAATCGCCCCCATCCCCCAGCAGCGACGCCACGGTCTCCTCCTTTGCCGCATCCGCAAGGTGCAGCAGCTCGCGCTCGCGGTCGGCCGCGAACTGGTTGGTGTAGAGCTCCCAGTAGCGGCCGCGCCTCGCGAGGAGTTCGGCGTGCGCGCCTTGCTCTGCGATGCGGCCCTTCTCGATCACGAGGATCACGTCGGCGCGGCGGATCGTCGAGAGCCGGTGCGCGACGACGAACGAGATGCGGCCCTTCAGCACCTCGTCGACGCCTTCCTGGACAAGCCGCTCGGTCGCGGTGTCGATCGAGCTCGTCGCCTCGTCCATCACGAGGATGTCGGGGTCGCGCAGCACCGCGCGCGCGAGCGCCACGAGCTGCCGCTGTCCTGTCGAGAGCCGTTCGCCGCCCTCGCCGACCTCGGTGTCGTAGCCCTTCTCGAGCCCGACGATGAACGCGTGCGCCTTCACGCGCTCTGCGGCGCGCTCGACCTCGGCGTCCGTCGCCTCGAGGCGGCCGTAGCGGATGTTGTCGCGGACCGTGCCCGCGAAGAGGTGCGCGACCTGCGGGACGATCCCGATCCGCTCCGAGAGCCACGCGAGCGGGATGTCGCGGAGGTCGACGCCGTCGACCGAGATGCGGCCCGCGCGCGGCTCGTAGAAGCGCGTCGCGAGCGACACGATCGTCGTCTTTCCTCCGCCGGTCGAGCCGACGAGCGCGATGGTCTGGCCGCGGCGCGCCGCAAGCGAGAAGCCGTCGAGCACCGGCACGCCCTCGCGGTACCAGAAGTCGACGCCGTCGAACTCCATGCGCTCGATGCGCGCCGGACCCCGCGGCGCGACGCCGCCGGGCCTGTCGGCGATCGCCGGTTCGGTCGAGAGCAGCGTGGCGATGCGCTCGGCCGCGCTCGATGCGCTGAGGATGTCGGCGAACCGCTGCGCGAGTTCCTGCACGGGCTGCGCGAACAGTGCCGCGTACTGCATGAACGCGATGAGCGTCCCGAGCGTGATTCCCTGCGCCGACAGCACATCGCCCGCGCCGTGCCAGAGGATGACGGCGCCCGCGCCCGCCGCGAGCGTGGCCATGAGCGGCACGTAGACGCTCGAGAGCACGGCGCTCCGCATCGACCACTGGTTCATCTCGGTCGAGAGCTTCTGGAACTCGCCGAGGTTCGCCTCCTCGCGCGCGAGCGTCTTCGTGGTGCGCGCGCCGAGCAGCATCTCGCCGTACGACGCGGTCATCGCGCTCGAGAGCCGCCGCGCCTCGCGGCCCGCGCGCATCAGGAAGCGCTGGAAGACCGCGCAGACGACAGCCATCACGGGCACGACCGCGAGCGCCCAGAGCGCAAGCCGCGCATCGATCACGAACATCGTGACCGTGACGCCCGTGAGGATCGCCGTGCACCACGCGAAGTCGAGCATGCACCACGGCAGGATGCTCGAGACCTTCGTGCAGTCGCTCGTGAGGCGCGAGACGAGCCAGCCTGTCGGCCGAACGTCGAAGTACGCAGGCTCGAGCGTCTGCAGCTTCGCGAAGCAGTCGCGCCGCAGGCGGTCGCCCGTTCGCGTCGCCACGCGGCCGGCGCTGTCGATGAAGAGCCACACGCCCGCCGCGAAGAAGAGGAAGAGCGTCGAGTAGACGACGAGAATCGGAGCGAGCGCCGCCGACTCGCCTCCGTTCGCCTGGATCTCGTTCGCCTCGTCGATGATCGCGCGCACGAAGAGCGGCAGCGCCGTCTCGATCACGGCGATCGCGAGGCCCGCGCCGAGGAGCCCGGCCACCGCGCCGCGGTTCGCGAGCGCACGCGCCACGATCGGTTTCCACACGCGCAGGCTGAAGCGCGCGCGCGCGTCGTCGGTCCGTTCGACTTCAGACATGCGCGGCCTCCATCGTCGAGGCGTCGCCTTCGGGATCGCTCTCCGTCTGGATGCGCCACAGCGTGGCGTAGAGCCCGCGCTGCGCGATGAGTTCCGCGTGCGTGCCGCGCTGCGTGATGCGGCCGTCCTCGAGCACGATGATCCGGTCGGCGTCCATCACCGCCGAAAGCCGGTGCGACACGATGATGCGCGTCTGCCCCGCGATGCGCGAGCGCAGTCCCTCGAGGATCGAGGTCTCGGTGTGCATGTCGACCGCGGACAGCGCGTCGTCGAGGATCAGGAGCCGCGGGGCCCGCACGAGCGCGCGCGCGATCGCGACGCGCTGGCGCTGGCCGCCCGAGAGCGTGAGGCCCTTCTCGCCGACGACCGTGTCGTAGCCCTCGGGAAAGCCCACGATCGAATCGTGGATGCACGCGGTCTGCGTCGCCTGCTCGATGCCCGCGTCGTGCGCCGCGCTTGCGGTCAGCCCCGCCACGATGTTCTCGCGCAGCTTCCTCGAGTAGAGGAACGGCTGCTGCAGCACGGTTCCCGTCGCGCTGCGGATCGCGGCGCGCGGGATGCGCGCAAGCGGCGTGCCGTCGACATGGACGGTGCCCGCCGTCGGCTCGTGGAAGCGGAGCAGCAGCTGCACGATCGTGGTCTTGCCCGCGCCCGACGGGCCGACGATGCCGAGCGTCTCGCCCGGCTTCACCTCGAAGCTCACGCCGTCGAGCACCGTCGGCCCGGCGCCGTGCGCGAACGACACGCCGTCGAAGCGGACCGCGAGGCCTGCGCCGTCCCCCGCGAGCGGCAGCGCGTCGGCCGCGGCCGGGTCGAGGTCGCGCTCCTCGGGCTTCGCGAGGATCTCGTCGAGCCGCACCACCGCCGCCAGCGCCTTGCCGCTCTCGACCGTCATGCGCCCGAGCATGCGCACGGGCCAGATGAACATGCCGACCACGGTGAGGAAGTAGAAGTAGCTGCCCGCGCTCATCGATCCGCGCGAGACGAACACCGCGCCGAGCGACACGACGATGACGAGCTGCAGGAAGCAGAGGAGGTCGGACGCCGCCCAGAAGTTCGCGTAGTGGCGGAAGAGCGTGCGGTCGGCGTCGCGGAACGCCGCCGAACTCCGCGCGAACCGCGCGTTCTCGAACTCCGCGCGCCCGAACGCGCGCACGGTGCGGATTCCCGTGAGGTTCTCCTGCACGTTCGCGGTCATCTTCGCCTCGGCCGCCTCCTTCACGCCGAAGTTCGGGCCCATGCGGCGGAAATACACCGCGGTGAACCAGAGGAGCGCGGGGATGCACACGATCGACGCGGCCGTCATGCGCCAGTCGAGCGACAGCATGATCGGCAGCGGAATCAGGAGCATCAGCACCGAGCGGCCGATTTCAGGCGCCTGGTTCGCGAGGAAGACGCGCAGCGTCTCGATGTCGGATGTGCAGCGCTGCACGAGGTCGCCCGACGGAATGCCGTCGAGCGTGCTGCACGGAAGCCGCTGCACGTGGTCGTACATGCGGTCGCGCGTCTGGCGCGCCACGCGCTCCGCGGCGCCGGTCGCGAAGCGCGTCTTGATGTGGACGGCCACGCCCGAGAGCGCCGCGAGCGCGACCATCGCGAGGGCGGGCAGCCACAGCGCCTCGCGCACGCGCTCGGTGCCGCCCATCCAGTCGATGAGCGACCGCGAGATCGCGGATGGCTCCGCGGCCGGATCGAGCACGAGGTCGAACACCGCCTTCGGCACGAGCGGCGCCGCGTAGAGGAGCGCCGCCGAACCGACGAGCGCCAGCATGGCCGCGACGAACGACCAGCGCTCATGCCCGGCAAGCCGCCACACCGCGCGCAACCCCTCGCGTGGCGAAGGTTGCGGCGGCTCGTCCTGCCCGGATCTTGTCGAGGTCTCGCTCATCGCGTTCGCCGTGTGCGGCCGTCGGTCGACGCTCAGACCGGCGTCTTGAAGCCCATGGCGCGGACCGCGCACCAGCCGACCAACCCCTCGAAGATCACGAACGTCCCCGAAATCCACATGGCCAGGGCCGGCCAGAGCGTCCAGCCAGGGACCTCTTCGAGGAACCAGAGGACGCCAAGCAGCAGCCCCGCGCTTTCAAGCACCGCCCCCACGCCGATGCGAAGGTGCCTGCCGCGTCGATCGATATTGCAAGTGAACATGCGGCCATCGTATGCGGACGTGGCATTTCACGGGGGAAGGGCCCATCCGCCTTGACCGCGCATGCAAATGAGGCGATACATTCACCATTCTTCGCACGCACCATGCGCCAGACCGCCCTCCGCCTCATGCTTCCGTTTCTCCTGCTCGCGCAGGTGATGGTCGGCATGTCGCCCGGGCACGCCGTCTGCATCGTGCTCGACGCGTGCTGCGGCCTGCACGTGCATGAAGGACATGTGCACGAAGGACATATGCACGGGGACCATGGCGGCCATGACCACGATCATGGGCACGCCCACGCGCAGGCATTGCTTTGCGCCGACGACTGTGCGCATCCGTGCTGCGACACCGAGCAGGTCTGCGACGGCGACTGCTCCGAAGGCTCGACGCACTTCCATGTCGCGCTGCCCGACGACGGCGGCTGCACGCGCGACCGCTCGAACGACCACTTCTGCGACCTGCGCCTGCTCGCGCCGGCGCTCACCGTGTTCACGATCCAGCCGGTCGTCGACCTGCACGCGCAGGCGACGCCTCCGCCGCCGTGGATCTGGCCGGACTGCGACCGCGCGACCGCGCTCGAGACCGACCGCCTCCTGATCTGACGGAACGCCTCGCGACTTCGCGTTGCGTCGTGTCCGTTTTGATTCCTTTCGAGGCAGCATCATGCACTCCTCCATCCTTCGTCCGGGCGCGGCCGCGCTCTCGACCGCACTCCTCCTCTCGCTCGTCGGCTGCAAGACCTACGAGCGCAGCACGCTCGATCTCGACCAGACGCAGCGCAAGTACCTGCTTCGTGCGCTCGAAGGCCCCGAGCTCGCCGAACTGAACGCACGCGCGCAGCCCGGCGCCGGCGCATTCGACCCGTCCGACGGGATCTCGCTCGCCGAAGCCGAGGCGATCGCGCTCGTCTTCAACCGCGAACTGCGCGCCGCGCGGCTTGCCACGGGCGTCACGCAGGCGAGCGCGGACAACGCGGGCCTCTGGCGCGATCCGGTCCTCGGCGTCGACCTCACCAAGATCGTGAGCGGTGCCTCGCAGGGCGTCGAGGCCATCGTGAGCGTGGGCTTCACGCTTCCGATCTCGGGACGCCTCGAGCTCGAGAAGAAGCGCCTTGGATCCGAGCACGCCGCGGAGCTCGCGCGCGTGGCGGCGCTCGAGTGGAGCACCGTCGCCGCGCTTCGCCGCGCGTGGACCGAACGCGCCGTGATCGCGCGCGGCGTCGAGGCCACGCGCGATGTCCTCCAGCGCGTCGGGCAGGTCACGGCCATCGTCGACCGCATGGAACAGGCGGGCGAGCTCGCGCGCATCGAGGCGCGGCTCTTCCGCATCGAGGACGCGAAGCTGCGCGCCCGGCTCGCATCGCTCGAATCCGAACTCGCGCGCGCGTCGCACGCGGTCGAGGCGATCCTCGACCTGCCGCCCGCCGCGGTCCGCGCGTTCTCCGGCGAGTTCGCGTCGTCCGCGCGCTTCGCCGCGGATCGCCGCGAGGGGACGCTCGCCGCGATCCGCGACACGAATCCCGCGGTGCTCGTCGCGCGCGCCGACTACGAAACCGCGGAGCGCACGCTCGAGGAGGAGATCCGCAGGCAGTGGCCCGACCTCGACCTCGCGCCCGGCTACGGCGAGCAGGATGGCGACCGTCAGTTCGTTCTCGGGATCGGCGTGGTGCTTCCCGTGCTGAACGGAAACCGCGCGGGAATCGCCGTGGCCGAGGCAAGGCGCGAGGCCGCGCGCGGCCACGCCGAGGCGGAGCTCCAGCGCGTGCTCGGGGCGCTGCTCGCGGCCGAAGAGCGGCTGGCCCAGTCGGTGGGCCGCCGCGACGCCCTCGAGAAGACGCTCATGCCGCTCGTCGAGGCGCAGTACGCCGAGACGCGCGAAGTGGCGCGCCTCGGCGAGGTGAAGACGCTCGTGCTGCTCGAAAGCCTCAAGCAGCAGCTCGACGCACGGAACGAGATGACCGCCGCGCTTCGCGACGAAGCGCTCGCGGCGATCGACATCGAAGAACTCCTCGGCCCGCCGCAGCAGGACGGGCGTGATGAAGGAAGCCAGCCATGACGACCATGATCCGACGACTCCTCCTCGCGGCCGCAGCTTCGATGCTCGCGGTCGCCTGCACCGAGAAGGGCGCCGAGAAGGCCGCCGACCCGTACGCAGCCGAGCACGCCGAGCAGGCCGCTGCGCCGACGAACCGCGTCGACATCCCCGAAGCCGTGCGCCGCAACCTCGGCATCGTCTTCGCGAAGGTCGAGTCGCGCAATGTCGCGCGCACGCTGCGCGTGCCCGGCCGATTCGAGCCGCTGCCGACCGCGCACCGCGAGTACCGCGCGCCGCTTGGCGGCCGCGTGGAGCTGCTCGTGACGCAGTACCAGCGCGTCGCAGCGGGAACGCCGCTCTACCGGATCGACGCGCCCTCGTGGCGCGCGCTCGAGGAGGAGATCATCGCGACCGAGGCGAAGGTCGCGTCGATGCCGCCCGTCCGCGAGGCGCATCGCGTGCATGAGAAGAGCCTCGCGGACAAGGTCGCGCTGTGGCAGGAGCGCCTCAGGCAGCTCGAGGAGCTGCAGCAGGCCGGCGGCGGCAGCGCGCAGCAGATGACCGAGGCGCGCGTGACGCTGACCGCGACCAAGGCCGAGCTCGCCGACGTGATGGAGAAGGATGCGGTGCTCGAGGCCGATGAGAAGCGGGCGCAGGCGGAGCTGCGCGCGCTCGTCGCGCGCCGCGAGTCGCTGTTCGCCGCGTGCGCGCAGGGCGCGGCCGTGCAGACGCTTCCCGGAACGCTCGTCGTCTGCGCCGTCGCCGACGGCGTGGTCGAGGATCTCGGCATCACGCAGGGCGGACTCGCCGAGGAAGGCGCGCGTGTCGTGACGCTCATGCAGCCCGAGAAGATCCGATTCCGCGCGCATGCGCTGCAGGGCGATCTCTCGCGCCTGCGCGACGGGCTGCCCGCGCGCATCGCCCCGCCAGGTGGCGGGGAGGCCGCGACCGCGGTCTCGATGAAGGGCACGCTCGCCATCGGACTCGCCGCGGACGCAGCGAGCCGCACGATCGATCTCATCGTCACCCCGGACGCGCTCGCGCCATGGGCACGCGCGGGCGTCGCAGGTTCGCTCGAGATCACGCTCGAGGGCGGCAGCGCCGAGCTGTCGATCCCGCTCGGCTGCGTCGTGCGCGACGGCACGCAGGCGATCGTCTTCCGCCGTGATCCGAAGAACCCCGACAAGGCGATCCGCCTCGAGGCCGATCTCGGCGTGGATGACGGACGCTGGATCACCATCATGAGCGGCGTGAAGGAGGGCGACGAAATCGTCGTCACCGGCAACTACCAGCTGATGCTTGCGACCGGCGGCGGCGCGCCAAAGGGCGGCCACTTCCACTCCGACGGCACCTGGCACGCCGACGACCACTGAGAAGGAACACGGGAAACACCCCACATGCTTTCGAAGCTGATCTCCTTCTCGCTGCGAAACTCGTCGCTCGTCATCGCGATGGCGGGGCTTCTCGTGCTCTTCGCCGGCCTCAAGCTCCGCGAGATGCCCGTCGATGTGCTGCCCGAGCTCAACGCGCCGACCGTGGTCATCATGAGCGAGGCCGGCGGTCTCTCGGCCGACGAGGTCGAGACCACCGTCACCTTCCCGATCGAGACCGCCGTCAACGGCCTGCCCGACACGCGGCGCGTGCGCTCGGCGAGCTCGACGAGCCTCTCGATCATCTGGGTCGAGTTCGACTGGGGCACCGATCTCTACCGCGCGCGGCAGCTCGTGTCCGAGCGGCTGTCCGCCGTGCGCGAGTCGCTGCCGCCGAATGTGCACGCCGAGATCTCGCCGATCACGAGCATCACGGGTGAAGTGATGCTGCTCGCCATCAGCTCGCCGGACGGCAGCGTGAGCCCGCTCGATCTGCGCGCCTACGCCGAGTTCAACCTGCAGAACCGCCTGCTGGCGGTCGGCGGAGTGGCGAAGGTCGTCGCGATGGGCGGCGAACTGCCGCAGTATCAGGTCGAGGTGCGCCAGGACCGGCTGGCCGCGCTCGGGGTCTCGATCGACGAGGTCGTCGAGGCCGCGACGGGCGCGCACAGCACCGCGACCGCGGGCTACCTCGCCGATGTCGAGCACCAGGAGCTGCCGATCCGGCAGATGGCGCGCGTGCGCTCGGTCGACGACATCGCCCGCACGGTGGTGAAGGTCGACCAAGGCACGCCGATCACGATCGGCGATGTCGCCGATGTGCGGCTCGGCCCCGCGCCGAAGCGCGGCACGGCGGCCGACCGCGCGATTCCCGCGGTCGTCCTCAGCATCCAGAAGACGCCCGGCACCAACACGCTCGAGCTCACCAAGCGGCTCGACGCCGTGATCGACGCGGCGCAGAAGGCGCTTCCCGAGGGCATGAAGCTCAACCGCGATCCGTTCCGCGCCGAGCGCTTCATCACGCGCGCGGTCAACAATGTCGTGAAGGTGCTCGTCGAGGCGACGATCATCGTCGCGGTCATCATCCTGCTCTTCCTCCTCGACTGGCGCGCGACGCTCGTCACGCTCACGGCGCTGCCGCTGTCGCTTGCGGTCGCGCTGCTTGTCCTCTGGGCGTGGGGTCTCTCGATCAACGTGATGACGCTCGGCGGCCTCGCGGTCGCGATCGGCGAACTCGTCGACGACGCGATCATCGACGTCGAGAACGTGCTGCGGCGCCTGCGCGAGAACGCAGCGCTTCCGCCCGCCGAGCGCAAGCCCGCGGTCGATGTCATCTTCACCGCGAGCAACGAGATCCGTTCGTCGGTCGTGTTCGCGACGGTCATCATCTGCATGGTGTTCGTGCCGCTGCTGTTCCTCGAGGGGCTCGAGGGCCGCTTCTTCCAGCCGCTCGGCATCGCCTACATCGTGTCGATCCTCGCGTCGCTCTTCGTCGCGCTGTCGGTCACGCCCGCGCTCTGCCGCTTCGTGTTCGCCCGCGCATACAGCGCGGGCGCGGCGCCCGGTGCCGCCCGGCACGGCGACAGCCCGCTCGTGCGCGTCCTCAAGCGCTGGTACGAGCCGCTGCTGCGCGCCTCGGTGCGTCGCCGCGGCACCGTGCTCGCGGGCGCGGGCGCGCTCACGCTCGCGTCGATCCTCCTCGCGTCGACCTTCGGCAGCTCGTTCCTCCCGATCTTCCGCGAGGGAACCTTCACGGTGTTCCTGATGGCGCCGCCGGGCACCTCGCTCGGCGAAAGCGACCGCCTCGCCCGCGGCGTCGAGGCGCAGCTCGTCGCGATCGACGGCGTGACGAGCGTCACCCGCCGCACCGGCCGCGCCGAGCGCGACGAGCACGCGGAGCCCGTGAGCAGTTCGGAGATCGAGGTCGTGATGACTCCCGAGGCCGACCAACGCGCCGTCCGCGCCGAGATCGACCGCATCCTCCTCAACATCCCCGGCATCACCACGATGGTCGGACAGCCGATCGAGCACCGTATGTCGCACATCCTGTCGGGCACGCCCGCCGCGATCGCGATCAACGTGTTCGGCGACGACCTCGAGACCCTGCGTTCGCTCGCGAAGGAGATCGAGGCCGCGCTCAAGACGATTCCGGGCACGCGCGATGTCAACGCGAACCGCGAGGTCATGGTCACGTCGCTCCCGATCCGCTATCGCGCGCAGGACCTCGCGGCGGCGGGCCTCACGCCGGCGTCGGCCGCGCGGCAGGTGCAGCGGGCGCTCTACGGCGAGACCGTCGCCGAGGTGAGCGACGGCCCGCGGCGCATCGACCTCGTCGTGCGCCTCGCGGAGGACGAGCGCGAGCGCATCGAGCAGGTCGGCGAGCTCATGCTGCGCGGACAAGGCGGCGCGACGGTCCGCCTGCGCGAGGTCGCGGACATCGGCCCCGAGCGCACGAGCAACCTCATCGCCCGCGAGAACGCGCAGCGCAAGGCGATCGTCTCGACCAATGTCGCCGACGGCTACAACCTCGGCGAGCTCGTGAAGGCCGTGCGCGAGAAGGTCGATCCGATCGTGGCGCGCGTGGGCTGCACCGTGCAGTACGGCGGGCAGTTCGAGGCGCAGCAGTCGGCGAGCCGCACGATCCTCATCATGGGCGCCGTGGTCGCTGTGGTGATGTTCCTGCTGCTCCAGCTGGCGACCGGTCACGGCCGCACGGCGGTGCTCGTGATGCTGAACCTGCCGCTCGCGCTCATCGGCGGCATCGCCGCGATCTATCTCACCGAGTCGCGGCCGTTCGTCGGCAACACGCTTGCGCTCTTCGGCCTCGGCGGCGAGCGCTATGTCGAGCCGGTCATCTCGATCGCAAGCATGGTCGGGTTCGTGACGCTGTTCGGCATCGCCGTGCGCAACGGCATCCTGCTCGTCAACCACTACGCGCAGCTCGAGCAGCACGAAGGCTGCTCGCGCGAGGAGTCGGTGATCCGCGGCTCGGTGGAGCGGCTCGTGCCGATCCTGATGACCGCGCTCACCGCGGCGCTCGGCCTGATCCCGCTTGCGATGAGCGGCGACAAGCCGGGCAGCGAACTTCTCGCCGCGCTCTCGATCGTGGTGCTCGGCGGCCTCGTGTCGTCGACCCTGCTCAACCTGTTCGTCGTCCCCGCGGGCTACGCGCTCGCTTTCCGGATCTCTCGTGAACCGAAGTCACCTATCAAGGAGAAGCCATGAAGAACATGTCTGAATTGCTCGGAGTTTCCTGCTGCGCCCTCGCGCTCGCCGCCTTTGCCGGCTGCGAGAAGAAGGACACCGCCGCGCCGGCCGCGAAGGCGGGCGACCACTCGCACGACGGCGACCATGCGCACGACCATGACCACGACCATGACCACGACCACGCAGACGGCGGCAAGATGGACAAGGATCACGGCCACGGCGCGACCACCGAGATGGGCGAGCAGAAGGCGGGCCCCTATACGGTGAAGGTCTCGCGCGACGGCGACATCAAGGCGGGCGGCGACGTCCCGGTCGACATCTGGGTCGACGGCGGCGCGAAGGGCAAGGCGGTGCGCTTCTGGTTCGGCACCGAGGACGCGAAGGGCTCGATCAAGGCGAAGTGCGAGGTCGAGGGCGACCAGTGGCACACCCACGGCGAAGTGCCCGACCCGATGCCCGAGGGCTCGAAGCTCTGGATCGAGATCGAAGGCGAGGACGGCACGAAGACCGTCGTCGGGTTCGACATCTGACCGGAAACGGTGCCAAGCACGTGCCGGGAGGTGCCGTGCACCAAACGGCACGTGCTTGGCACCGTCTTTCCTCGGGCTCAGAACGCCGCCGTCTTCGGCGCGCGCGGGAACGGGATCACGTCGCGGATGTTCGCCATGCCCGTCGCGTAGATGATCGCGCGCTCGAAGCCGAGGCCGAAGCCCGCGTGCGGCACGGTGCCGTAGCGGCGCAGGTCGCGGTACCACCAGTAGTCCGCCTTGTGCAGACCCATCTCGTCCATGCGCGCGTCGAGCCGCTCGAGCCGCTCCTCGCGCTGCGAGCCGCCGACGATCTCGCCGATCCCCGGCGCGAGGATGTCCATCGCGGCGACCGTCTTCCCATCGTCGTTCTGGCGCATGTAGAACGCCTTGATGTCTTTCGGATAGTTCATCACGGCGACAGGCCGACCGATGTAGGTCTCGGTCAGCCAGCGCTCGTGCTCGCTCTGCATGTCGATGCCCCACTTGACGGGGTAGTCGAACTTCACGCCCTTCTTGACCGCGTCCTCGAGCGCGGCAATCGCGTCGGTGTAGTCGAGCTTCGCGAAGTCCGCGCTCACGAACTTCTCGAGCCGCTCGATGCAGGTCTTGTCGATCCGCTCGGCGAAGAACTTCATGTCGTCCATGCGTTCGGCAAGCAGCGCCTTGAACATGTACTTGAGGAGGTCCTCCGCGAGCTTCGCGTCGGTGAGAAGATCGGCGAACGCGATCTCCGGCTCGATCATCCAGAACTCGGCGAGGTGCCGCGAGGTGTTCGAGTTCTCCGCGCGGAAGGTCGGCCCGAAGGTGTAGACCTTCGACAGCGCCATGCACCAGGTCTCGACGTTCAGCTGCCCCGACACCGTGA
>JBIKWD010000236.1:0-4447 GCA_044356505.1 Phycisphaerales bacterium | reverse complement strand
GGTCGTTTCCACGGCCGACGAAGAACCCGACCTCGAGTTCGTAGTCGAGGAGCTTGGACGGGCCGAACGACGGCGGGCCGTCATCGCTCGCGACCGTCTGGCCGCAGGGCCGCGTCACCGCGGTTCCCGAGGCGACGATCGAGCTCGCACGTCCGTGGTAGCCGATGGGCACGTGCTTCCAGTTCGGAAGCAGCGGATTCGTCGGGCGGAACATGGAGCCGACGTTGGTCGCGTGGTGGAGCGACGCGTAGAAATCGGTGTAGTCTCCGATCGAGAACGGAAGCTCGGCGCCGACCCTCGCAACGTCGCGCAGGAGGCCCTCGACCCGCCGGCGCAGCGGCGAACCCTCGACGAAGAATCCCGCAAGCTCCGCACGGAGCCTGCGGGCGACGTCCGGGGGGAACTCCGCGACGAGGTTGAGGAACGGCAGCTCGAGCGCCTCCTCGAACGACTCGTGGCCGGCGAGTTCCTCGGAGAAGAGCCCCGCTGCGAGCGCGTCGTGAAGGACGAGGACGCTGTCGCCGATCCGCACCGCCGCCGAGCCGTCGACGACGCCGTACGGGAGGTTCTGGATGGGAAAGTCGCTGTCGTCGTCGTTTGCGCTCGAAACCCACGAACGCAGCGCGGGGTCGTTGGGATCGATGTGGAAGGAAGCGGCGGTCACGGATGAACCTCCTCTGAGGCGGGCAGCAGGCCGAGGGCGCGAAGATCCTGCAGCGGTTCCTCGAACGAGCACGAGCCGAAGCTGTGGGCGAAGCGCTCGCGTGCCTCGGCGATGTCGTCGAAGCGCAGGAAGCGGTTGCGCCAGCCGAGCCCGGTCGGGCCGAACTCGAACGCGGCGGCGCGCTCCTCGACGAGGATCATCTCGATCTCCCGCTCGTCCATGCGGTCGTCGTTCCACAGCATGCAGCCGGCGACGAAGACGTTGAGGAACCCGAACTGCATGCACCCGACGTCGGTGGCGAGGTGGCGGCACGGGTGATGAAGACCGGCGGTCGCCTTGAACGGGACCTCCGCCGCCCGGCAGACCTTGAGGAAACGCGCGAGCTGCTCGGGCGTGGGGTGGGCGTCCGCCGTCAGTCCGCCGGTGCGGATCTTTGCCCCGGCGTCAAGCGAGGCCATGGTCGCGACAAGGCCGCGCGGGTCGCCGTCTGCCGGGATCTCGAAGTACGCGAAGATGTCGTCGGGCACGTACTCGAGGGCGCGGTCGATCTCCTTCGGAGTCGCGGCCTTCGTCTCGATGGTGTCGATCGCGGCCCGCCCATGGGCGCGGCTGAACTCGCGGTCCTCCATCCGGGCGTTGAAGCGCTCGATCCGCTCGAGATCGGCGACGATCTGCCGGTCCGAGGCGGGCGCCACCAGCACCGAGAGCGGCCATGGCTCGTCGCCCGCTTCGTCCGCCGTCTTCGGAAGGAGCGGGTCCGCGGCCTCGATGAACTCCGGGAAGCGGGTGACGGGCACGATCAGGCGGGAGAGCATCCAACGCTCGGTCGAGCGCCGGTAGCGGGCGAAGTTCGCCACCGTGGGTCCCATGTCGAGCTTCGCCGGGGGAAAGAGCCCAGCGTAGTCGAGGACCGAATCGAGGAGAAGGCGGACGGCGTGCATGGCGATCGGGATGCTCCTGACGCTTCGGGGTCGACCAGCCCGGCCCCGAACCACCCCGGATGGTGGAATCGACGTCGGCCGAGAGCCGTCAATTATGCCCGATCGCAAGCCGCCGCGTCGTCGCGGCAGAGGGTAGATTGACGGAACCGCTCGGAAGTCCCGACCGAGCGGAGCGCGGGGCGACGGGTTGGACCGCGCGCAGACCGAGGATGTCGAGGGAACACCGGTGGAGGCACCCATGAAGGTCATGACGGTATCGCGCCTGACGCGTCGGTTCGGTGGATTCGCACTTTGCGCGGCTCTCGCCGCATGGAGCGGCACGCCTTCGGCGCTCGCGATGCAGCAGGAAGCCGCCGAGGCCCCCGCTTCGACCGAGCCGCCGTCGCCTTCCAAGCTCGGCATCGCCGTGCCCACCGTGAAGGCGCTCCCCGCCGTCGTCGAGAAGGTGGCTGGCTACGGACAGGCGAACGAACTCGCGCAGATCGTGCAGGGTCTCGACGCCAAGCTGACGGATGCGCTGCAGCAGACACGCAAGTTCGAGGTGCGTGCCCACTCCGAACTCGCGAAGATCCTCGGCGAGCAGGGCGCGCAGGACTCGGGCAACTACGACCTCTCCGACCCCAATCGTGCGAAGCCGTTCAAGCTCGCGGGCATCCCCTACCTCGCCCTTGTTCAGATCGACGACTTCCAGGATCAGGTGCAGACCGCCAGTTTCGAAGGCGTCGGACAGAAGGCGACGCGCCGGCAGATCAGGCTGAGCGCTGTCTGCCGCATCTTCGACACGACCAAGGCAACGCTGCTCGAGTCGGCGCGTCTCACGATCAGCGACTTCGACTTCAAGAACAATCCCCAGTACGTCGTCGAGCAGAAGGGCGGCGACCTGACCGAGGCGGTGGTGAACGTCATCGCCGACAAGATGGCGAGCAAGGTCGCGCAGAAGATCACCGACACGATCTTCCCGGCAAAGGTGCTGGTGGTGCGCGATGGCGTCGTCACCCTCAATCGCGGCGAAGGGACGGACATCGCCGTCGGAGAGATCTGGGAAGTCTCAGCCCCGGGAGAGTTGCTCGTCGACCCCGAGACTGGCGAGAACCTCGGCTTCGAGGAGGTGCCCGTCGGCTTCGTGCGCGTCGTCTCCATCGCGCCGAAGTTCTCGCGCGCCTCGGTGTGCGGAATGGACCGAGGAGTCGCGAAAGGCTGCATCCTCCGCAAGACATCCCGCACGAGCTGCGACGACGGCCAGGCTCCGAAGATGTACATGCCCGTCCTGCCGCAGGACTCGGGCGATGCCGCGCCGCCGCTGCGCGGACCGGGCCGCGTGCAGGGCGACGGCCCTGCGGTTCCGCCGGTTCCGGTCGCCACGCCCGTCGCGCCCCAGGTCGGGTCGACGCAGCCGCGCGCGGCCGACGCGCAGCGGCCGACCGCCGCCATCTTCGTCCGCAACCGCGACAAGGACATCGAGGACTCCCACGTCATGGCGCTCGAAGACTACCTCGTCGCCGAACTCGACGGCGCGTGCTTCACGACGATCAGCCGCGAGGACGTCGAGATCGCCGTCGCCAAGTTCGCGGGGGAGGGCGCCAATGCGGGAACCGGCGCCATCGATCCGGTGAAGGACCTCGACAAGCTGCTGTCCGACAACGCGTCCGCGCTCAGCCTCGCCCAGTCGATGGGCGCCGACTACGTGCTGGTCGCGTCGCTGACCGATCTCTCGATCGACCGACGCGGTCTGACAGACCCGGCGCGTGGCGTGAAGTCGGAGGTCGAGAGCTTCCGTCTCGACGTGACCTACCGGATCCTCGGCCGCGCCGAAGGTCGCGTCGTCGCATCGGGTCCGGCGGGCGCGAACGACTCGGTGCGCCAGACCCCCGAACTCAAGGTCGAGCGCGAAGTGGTGTCGGACCTCGTCAGGACGAGCGCTGCGAAGCTGGCGGCCGCGATGAAGAAGCGCTGTGAGAAGACCGCCCTACCGGCGCCCGACGCGCTTGTGCGCATCCCGCTCGAGATCCAGGCGACGACGAGCGATTTCGCGGTCCCCGAGATCGTCAAGGACGACAAGGGCCAGTGGACCATCTCCGCCGGCCGCTTCCGACTCGAGCCTTCCGAGTTCCTCGTCAAGATCGACGGGCGTCTGGTCGGCTCCACCCCCGCTCCGATCGAAGTCGTGAAGGGCCTCCGCAAGATCGAGGTCTCGCGGCCTGACTACGAGACCTACAGCGCCACGATCAACGTGCAGCCGGGGATCGGTGCGATCAAGATCCCCATGAAGATGACGGACGCCGGCCTCGCCCGCGTCGCCGAGATGACCGCCTTCTTCCAAGGGCTCAAGCAGGGCCAGCAGCTCACCGACGCGCAGGTCAAGGTCCTCGAGGGCTACGCCGAGTTCTTCCGCAACTCGAAGTTCTCCATCGATCAGAAGACCGACGTCAAGGTCGACACCGACCAGGCGCCGGTGTTCGAGAACAACAGTTTCTGGAGCGGCGTGCCGTGGGTCCGATGAA
This sequence comes from Phycisphaerales bacterium, assembly GCA_044356505.1. Classification (GTDB taxonomy): domain Bacteria; phylum Planctomycetota; class Phycisphaerae; order Phycisphaerales; family SM1A02; genus QWPT01. Next base: position 341 of record JBIKWD010000236.1, on the reverse strand, counting down.
CATGGGTCCGATGAACATGGGTCCGATGAACATGGGTCCGATGAACATGGGTCCGATGAACATGGGTTTGATGAACATGGGTTTGATGAACATGGGTTCGATGAACACGCGTTGGCGGGCCATCGCCCGCGTTTCGGTCCTTGGCGCCGCGCTCGCGGGACTTGCGGCCTGCTCGCACCAGGACCGCATGAAGACGGTCGCGTCCGCATACGAGGGCGGCAACTACGCGCTGGCCGCCGCTGAACTCGTCCCCCTGCTCGAGGACCGCCGCGACAGCGAGAAGGACCGCACGCTCTACGAACTCGAGGCGGGCTCGGTGTATGCCGCAGCGGGCGACATCG
>JBIKWD010000235.1:0-4452 GCA_044356505.1 Phycisphaerales bacterium | reverse complement strand
CCGGCGTTCGCGGCCTGCGCGAGACCGAACTGCGCCATGTCCTTCGACTCGCGCACCTCGAACGAGGTCTTTCCGTCCTTCTCGACGGCCTGCAGCATCGACATCGGCTTGTCGGCGGTGAAGAGGAGGAGGTCGGTCTTGCCGTCCTGGTCGGCGTCGAGGTCGAGGATCGCGTCTGGGCCCTTCACGAGCGACCCGAGCTTCACCACCTCCGGCTTCGCTGCGTCGCCGTCGCCCTCGACCGGAAGGAGCTCCATCTGGTAGTTGCGGCCGTCCTTGGTGACGACAGCGACGCGCGGGCCGCTCTCGAGCCGCACGAGCGCGAGCACCGCGGGCACGGCGCCCGGCGACAGCGGCATCGCCACCGGGAACGCAAGTGCGCCGTCCTTCCACGAGGAGCGTCCGACCACGCCCTCCTTCTCGGAGAGGACGAAGACCTCGTCGCCCGGCCTGCCGTCGACGTCGCCGGCGGCGACCGCGTCGAGTTCGGCGAAGCTCGGCTGCGGGACGCCGGGCTGCAGTCCGCGGTCCTTGAGCTGGCGGTAGACCGTCACGGCGCTCGTCGCCGGGTCGGTCGCGAGCACGTCGGCCAGGCCGTCGCCGTCGACATCGGCGACCGCGTACGCGCGCTTCTTGCCGCCTGCGCTCGAGAACACCTTCAGCGCCGCTTCGTTCGAGCCGCCCGCATCCTCGGCGAGTTCCTCGATCACGAGCCGCCGCGACTGGCGTTCGATGCGTGCGAGAAGGTCCTTGGTTCCGCCGGGCAGACGAATCGCGGTCGCCTCGCGCAGCGGCGGGAACTCGAAGCGACGCTGGACGCCGAGACGCGCCGACGGTCCCGACGCCGTCGGTTCGACGCTCGCGAGCCAGAGCCGGACCGGCGCTGCGTTGTCGGGCGCGATGCCGACGAGGTCGCTGTGGCCGTCGCCGTCGAAGTCGCCGACGACGAGCGCGACGATCGGCTCGCCCGAACCGAGCTCGACCGGGTCGCCGAGCCTGCTTCCGTCCATCGTCCACACCGTCGCCTGGCCGCCGACGATCGCAGCGAGATCGGGCCGCGCGTCGCCGATGAGATCGGCGATCACGAATCCGTCGCGCGAACTCGACAGTCCCTTCTGGGGAATGCGCCGCTCGACCTCGAAGACCCCGGGCTTCGACTGCTTGAGGAACACGATCGTCCCGGGCTGCCCCGCGTAGACGATGTCGAGAAGGCCGTCGCGGTTGAAGTCGAACGGCACCAGGGCGTTGACCTGGTGCGACACGGGAATCTCGATGCGGCGGAAGCGCCAATGCGGCGGAACCTCGTTGACGGAACTCGTCGGCTCGACCGGGTCGTCGGGCGAGGCGCCCTCCTTCTGGACGTGCAGCTCGATGCGGCTCTTGAAGTTGTTGGCGGCGACGAGGTCGATCCGACCGTCGCCGTCGAAGTCGCCGGTCGCGATCGGCCCTGCCTTCGGGTCGATCTTGACGACCTCGAGGCCGTCGAAGCCGTAGTGACCCGCCACGTCGGAAACACCTTGGGCGGACGCGCCTCGGGCGAAGATCGCGGCGGGAAGGAGGGTGGCCAGCAGGGCGGAAAGCAAGGCGGGAATCGCGGCGGCGTCCGCGGACGAGTTGTTGGATCGAAGCATGCGAGAGCCCGAAGGTTGGCGTGCGAGGCGTCCGTCGGCGACGGAAGTGGCGTGTATAGTAGGGAATCCCCATGCGCACGACTTCACAGATGCACCTGCTCGCCGCCGCGCTCCTCTGTGCCGGCGTTCCCTTGGCCGCCGACAGCCCCGCGTCGGCCGACATCGTGCGCCTGAAGAGCGGCGCGTCGGTCGACGGCACGGTGCTCAAGCGCACCGACCGCCGCATCTGGATCGACGTCGGTCCCGACGTCCTCAGTTTCGACATGAACGACGTCGCGAGCGTCGAGTCGCAGAACGCCGCCGCGAGCGTCGAGCTCAAGCAGGACACGCTCTTCGCGACCGCGACGGGCTTGTCCGAGCTTCCGCCGCGCGAGCAGGCGAAGATCCTCGGCCCCGCCGTCATCAAGGTCTCGACGCCCGGAGGCCTCGGATCGGGCGTCATCCTCTCGCGCGAAGGCCACGCCATCACCAACGCCCACGTGATCCAGGGCGAGACGAACATCCGCGCCACCGTGTGGTTCGCGCAGCCGGACGGCACCCTGAAGCGCACCGAGATCGACGACGTCGAGATCCTCGCGGTCAACAACCACATCGACCTCGCGCTCGTCAAGGTGAAGCACCCGGACGGCAAGGACTTCGTGTTCGCGCCGGTGCAGGACGCCGAGAAGCTCGAGATCGGCCAGAACGTCTTCGCGATCGGAAACCCGCTCGGCCTCGAGCGCACGCTGACGCAGGGCGTCATCTCGACCACGCAGCGCAACTTCGACGGCCTCACCTACATCCAGACCGACACCCCGATCAACCCGGGCAATTCTGGCGGGCCGCTCTTCAACACCAAGGGCGAGGTGATCGGCATCACCAACATGGGCATCCGCGGCGGCGAGGCGCTCGGCTTCGCCATCCCGGCTCGCTACGTCAAGGACTTCATCCGCAACCGGGAAAGCTTCGCCTACGACCGCAACAACCCGAATTCGGGCCACAACTACCAGAAGCCGCCTGCCCGCTCGAAGGAAGGCGCGCCGCCGGCCCTCAAGGACGGGTCGTCGGCGTCCGAGCGCGGCGCGGGTTGAATCCCGGCCGATTCCTCCGCCCCGGCGAAATGCTGGACTCCCGGCTCCGAACCGTGGACTTCCGCGCGCGCGGGAGGCGTCCCGACGCGGCCCACAACGGAATCCGCATCCCCAGTTCCATCCACAGCCAGTCAACCAAAGGAACCATCGTGAAGCGTCTCGCACTCTCCATCGCAACCCTTTCGACCACCTTCTTCAGCGGCGTTGCGCTCGCAGCCGATGCGCTCACGATCCGCGACATCGCACCCGAGAAGTCGCTGCTCGTCGTCGGCGCCGACGATCTCCGCGGCACGATCGAGCGCCTGGGGCCGACCGCGTACGGCAGGCTGTGGAACGACGCCGCCGTCGCCGAGGAAGTCAAGAAGATCAAGGAGGACTTCGAGAAGAACATCGCCGAGGCGGCCGCCGAGGCCGGCATCGAGCGCGACTCGATGACCTGGCCTGCGAGCCTCGGCCTTGCGGTGATGGCCGAGGTCGACGAGGAGCTCGGTCTGCCGAGCCCGCAGTTCATGTTCTTCTGCGACTGGGCCTCCGAGGCTGAGGCGACCGTCAAGATGGTCGACGCGCTCGTCGCGCAGGCGGAGAAGGAAGCCAAGGACGCTGGCGCGACCGTGAAGGCGGAGGAGATCCGCGGTCGCCGCGCGATCGGCCTGCCGTTCGGCGATGGCGGCGACGGCGGGATGGAGGACGGCGAGGATCCGATGATGGACGACTTCGGCGGCGGGCCTGACTTCGCGCCGAGCGAGATCTTCCTCGTGTCCGACAAGGGACGCCTGTTCGCCGCGAGCAGCGTGCCGGCGATGGACGCGCTTCTTGCCCGCGTCGACGGCGACCGCGCGAAGGCCGTCGGCGACACCGAGACCTTCAAGGCTGCCGTCGAGCTCGCCGGCGGCACCCAGGACGTCTTCGCCGTGCTTTCGACCGAGGCCGCCGGTCCGCTCCTCGACACCGTCCCTGAGTTCATGCTGGTCCGCCCGCTCGTCGCCCGCTTCGTCGGCGACATCAAGGCCTGGAGCTTCGGCGCCCACGCGAAGGACGGCGTCCTCGAGGTCGGGCAGGGGATCTACGTCCCCGGCGACAAGGTGGGTCTCCTCTCGCTCGTCGACCTCGCCACCGAGGCGAAGGCGCCGCCGGCCATCGTGCCGGCAGACGCGATCAGCTACGGCCGACTCAACGCGCGCTTCGACCGGGTCGTCGCCATGCTCGACGAGGTGATCGGCGGCATGCCGCCCGACCAGGCCGAGATGATCAAGCCGCAGATCGACCTGTACCGCCCGGCGATGACGGCCGCGTTCGCCGCGATGGGCCCCGAGGTCCATCTCTGGTCGCTCGAGACGGCGCCCGAGGATCCGAACTCCGGCGGACTCGTCACCGCGATCGCGATGAAGAACGACAAGGACTCCGAGCGCGCGGTGATGGACTTCATCAACCTCCTCCCGCTCGGCCTCCAGTCGCGGGACTTCAACGGCATGACCATCATGTCGGACGAGTTCTCGCCGGCGGCGGTCGGCATCGGCGGCGGCTACCTCGTGGTCGGCAGCGTGAAGGCCGTCGAGCAGACGCTGCGCTCGGTCGATGCGAAGGGCGAGGCCGGCCTCGCTGCGGACGAGCAGTTCAAGCGCAGCGCATCGATGATGCCGAAGGCTCCGGTCGTCGGCATGGCGTGGTGGAACACCGCCAAGCAGATGGAGGAGCAGGCCCGCATGATGGAGGAGTTCGTCGGTCAGATCGGCGGCATGGCGGGAGTCGAC
>JBIKWD010000234.1:0-4454 GCA_044356505.1 Phycisphaerales bacterium | reverse complement strand
ATAAGCAAGCGAGCCCAGCTTTCGCCGGGCTCGCTTCAATGCGGTCGAGAGGACTTGAACCTCCACGGGTTGCCCCACTAGTACCTGAAACTAGCGCGTCTGCCATTTCGCCACGACCGCGGCGGGTGGCAAAGTGTACGAGGATCCCGCCCCGCGATCAACCAACCGCGCGCATTGAGTGCTTCACGGAACTTCCGCGCCAAAAACAACGCAGGCAGAGCGTGAGGAGCCTCGCCGCCCTGCCTGCGCTACGCGAATGGACCACTGTCCCGAGCGCACATCGGCCTGGAGAACCGGCGCGCGCGCGACTTCGCCTGTGCGCCTGTGGCGCGCGAGACATCCACCGCGATCGCTCCGACACGATTCGGCTTCAGCCGCGCACCCTCGGCGCTGTTCCCTGAGCAAACCCCTCGGGATTACTCGTCGTCGTCTTCGTCGCCGGCAGCAGCAGCAGCCGCCGCCGCAGCGGCGGCAGCCGGGCCACGCCCCTTGTTCGCCGCCTCGTTCGCGGCCAGGCGCTTCTCGATCACGCGCTGACGGATCTCGGCAAACATCGCGGGGCTTTCCTTGATGAACGCCTTGGCGTTCTCGCGGCCCTGCCCGATTCGCGTGCCCTTGTAGCTGAACCACGCGCCCGCCTTCTCGACGATCCCGTCCTCTGCGGCGAGGTCGACGAGGTCGCCCGTCGTCGAGATTCCCTCGCTGAACATGATGTCGAACTCGGCCTCGCGGAAGGGAGGCGCGATCTTGTTCTTGACGACCTTGGCACGCACGCGGTTGCCGACGTTGCGCTCGCCGTCCTTGATGGCGCCGATGCGACGGATGTCGATGCGCACGGAGGCGTAGAACTTGAGCGCCTTGCCACCGGTCGTCGTCTCGGGCGAGCCGAACATGACGCCGATCTTCTCGCGCAGCTGGTTGATGAAGATGACGATGCACTCGCTCTTCGCGATGGCGCCGGTCAGCTTGCGCATCGCCTGCGACATGAGGCGCGCCTGGAGGCCGACGACGGAATCGCCCATTTCGCCCTCGATTTCAGCCTTCGGGATGAGGGCCGCCACCGAATCGATGACGATGATGTCGACCGCGTTCGAGCGGACGAGCATCTCGCAGATCTCGAGCGCCTGCTCGCCGGTGTCGGGCTGCGAGACCAGCATCTCGTCGAGGTTGACGCCGATGCGCTTGGCCCACGACGGGTCGAGGGCATGCTCGGCGTCGATGAACGCCGCGACGCCGCCGTTCTTCTGCGCGTTGGCGACGACCGTGAGCGCGAGCGTGGTCTTGCCCGACGACTCGGGGCCGAAGATCTCGATGATGCGGCCGCGCGGGAGGCCGCGGCCGCCGAGCGCGAGGTCGAGGCTCAGCGCACCCGTCGGGATCGACGGGATCGGCGCAAGCGAGTCGCCGTCGAGCTTCATGATCGAGCCCTTGCCGTAGGCCTTCTCGATCGCTTCCATCGCACGCCCGATCGCGGCGATCTTGCCCTTCTGCTGCTCAGCCTTCGCGGCGTCGACCTTCGCCTGCGCGGCGGGTGCCACGCGCGGCTTGTCTTCGATCGCGGCTGCGTTGCGGGCGGGCGTGGAGCCGGGACGGTTGGCGGAGCTGTTCGTCGGAGTTGCCATCGTGTTGGATCCCTTTGCGGTGGCGGCGTTCGGGCCGGCGTTGGAGTTCGTGTTGGCGACCATCTGTATCCCCTTCTCTGTTCTCTTGTGAGCCGTGAACTCGTGTTCCGTGCGGGTTTTTGCCGTTTCGGCGGCAGCGGAAACCATGAGATTCGGTTGCGGCCCTGACGTTGTCGGATGCGGACCATTCGCGTTCGGTACCCAAACAGAATCCGCTCTTCTGTTCGGTGTATGTTCGTGTTTTACCACATCGGCCAGGCCTGTGGCGCGAACCCTACTTTTTTCCGAACAGATTTTGGGACTTTCTCGGCGCGCGACACAAGTCCATCACAGGAATGGCTTTAGGCTCGCACGCCGCGAACACGCCAATCAGGGGCGGCTGCCGCGCCAGCTGATCGATCGCGACACGGCACCCCAGCCAGGCCTCGGATTGACTCCGAGGCCTGACCGCCAAAGGCGGCTGCCGCCGCAGCCGCCGCTCAAACCACGCATCACCAGCACCAAAGGCGGCTGCCGCAGCAGCCGCCGCTAAAAGTTCGGCGTCGGCGCCCGGAACTTGCTGATGTCGATCGACTTGAAGTAGGCGATCGTGCGCGCCAGGCCTTCGCGCAGCGGGATCTTCGGCTCCCAGCCGAGCTTCGCGCGCGCAAGCGTGATGTCGGGCTTGCGCTGCAGCGGATCGTCGGCCGGCAGCGGCCGCGCCTTCACGATCTTCGACGTGCTGCCGCTCAGCTCGACGGTCATTTCCGCGAGTTCGCGGATCGTGAACTCGCCCGGGTTGCCGATGTTGACCGGACCGGTGACGTCGTCGGGCGCGTTCATCAGCGCGAGGAACCCGTCGAGCAGGTCGTCGACGTAGCAGAACGAGCGCGTCTGCGTGCCCTCTCCGTACAGCGTGATCGGTTCGCCCGCGAGCGCCTGGCGGATGAAGTTCGAAACCACGCGCCCGTCGAACGGGTGCATGCGCGGGCCGTAGGTGTTGAAGATGCGGACGACGCGGATGTTCACCTTGTTCTGGCGGTGGTAGTCGAAAAACAGCGTCTCGGCGGCGCGCTTGCCCTCGTCGTAGCAGGCTCGCGGGCCGATCGGGTTGACGTTGCCGCGGTAGCTCTCCGGCTGCGGGTGGACGTCGGGATCGCCGTAGACCTCGCTCGTCGAGGCGTGGAAGATCTTCGCACCCACGCGCTTGGCGAGGCCGAGCATGTTCATCGCCCCGAGCACGCTCGTCTTCATCGTCTTGATCGGGTTGTACTGGTAGTGGCCCGGCGCCGCGGGGCAGGCGAGATTGAAGATCTCGTCGACCTCGAGCATGATCGGCTCGGTCACATCGTGGCGGATGAACTCGAAGTTCTTGTGCTCGAGCAGGTGCTCGATGTTCGACTTCTGGCTCGTGAATAGGTTGTCGAGACAGACGACGTCGTGTCCCATGCCGACGAGGCGGTCGCAGAGATGGGATCCGAGGAATCCGGCGCCGCCGGTGACGAGGATGCGCTTGACCATGAGGGCAGGCAGTCTATCCGAGAGGCACCCGCGGAGGGAGGCGCGCGGTCGGTCCCGACCGGGGGCGGTGCATGGAGGAAAGTCGGACGGATACGCGCGGACCGCTTGCGACGCAGCGTCGAAACCAGCACCATGCCCGCATGACGCGGTCCGAACCCGAAGTCGACCGGAAGCCCCGCTTCGTGGTCGGCACCATGACCGGAACGAGCATCGACGGCGCGCTCGACGCGGCGATCGTCTCGGTGCACGGGCACGGGCTCGACATGCGCGCCCCGCTTGTGCTCGGCCGCAGCTACGACCTCGGCCCGCTCGCGGGAGAACTGCGCCGGATCGCCGCACAGGAGCCCATGCCCGCGCGCGAGTTCGCGCGCATCGCGCGCGAGTTCGGCGAACGCCACGCCGAGGCGCTTGCGTCGATCTGCGCCGAAGCGGAGGTCACTCCCGACCTTGCGGTGCTCCACGGGCAGACCGTGTTCCACGCGCCGCCGCTGTCGTGGCAGTTCATCGATCCCTGGCCGGTCGCGGCGCGTCTCGGATGCGCGGTGCGATACGACCTTCGCGGCGCGAACATCGCGGCGGGCGGCCAGGGCGCACCCATCACGCCGATCGCGGACTTCGTGCTTTTCGCGGATCTCGCGACGTCGAAGACGGTTCTCAACCTCGGAGGTTTCGCCAACGCGACGCTGCTTCCGCCGAGGTCGAGCGGCGTGGACGCGATCCGCGGCCTCGACCTCTGCGCGTGCAACCACGTGCTCGACAGAGTCGCACGCACGCGGCTCGGCCGCGAGTTCGACGAGGACGGACGCGCCGCGGCGCGCGGCACGCCCGACGCCGACGTCGCCCGCGAGATCGCGGCCCGGCTGGGCGCGGATGCCGCCGCGCAGGCAGGCCACCCGCGCTCCCTCGGAACGGGCGACGAGGCGGCGAGTCTCGTCGCACTCGCGGAGGGCCTCGCGCCGTTCGATGCCTGCGCCACCGTCGTCGAAGGCCTTGCCCTCGCGCTCGCGTCGCTTCTGACGGCCTCGGGCCATGCGGCGGGACGCTCGATCGTGGTCGCGGGCGGCTCCGCCCGCCACCGCATGTTGCGGGAAAGACTCGCGGAACACGCCTCGTCCGAGGTCGAGACGAGCGACGAGCACGCCGGGATTCCCGTCGAGATGCGCGAGGCCGCGGCGATGGCGGTCCTTGGCGCGCTCGCGGAGGACGGGCTCCGCTACACGCTGCCGTCGGTCACCGGCGCGCGTTCGCGGTCCCTCGATTCTGCGAGAATCTCGCCCCCGAACCGCTGAAACGCGCGGAAACGCGCGAAAGCGCCCCTCTCTGAATCCACTC
>JBIKWD010000067.1:0-15545 GCA_044356505.1 Phycisphaerales bacterium | reverse complement strand
GCCTAGACCTGAAACGGTGCACGGCACGTGCCGTGCACCTCGGACTCCACCTCGGAGTCCACCTCGGAGTGCGTCAGTCGCCGTGCAACTGCCGCAGCCTCGGCGACAGCCGCAGCATCCACTGCACGCGCTCGAACTCGTTGAGCCACTCCTGCAGCACCGCCGCCGTCTCGTCGGACGGGATCTCGGCCCACGGAAGTTCGCACGACGCGCCCAGCTGGCGCCGCGCAAGCCCGCGGTAGCGCGCCAGGACCCGGTCGCCGAGGATCGAGCACGCCTCGCCGTCCTCGGCCGCGAACACGGCGGTCGGCACGCGGCCGCCGCCGCAGATCCTGACGCGCGACGAGAACTCCGCCTCCTGGTCGCGGTCGACCCAGCGCAGGTCGACCATGGGCGCAGCCTCCGCGATGCGCGCCAGGAGCGGCCCCTGCTGCACGCAGTCGCCGCACCAGGTGCCGCTGACGACGAGCACCGGCATCCGGCGCGTGAAGCTCGCGAGCAGCGCGCGCTGCGCGTCGGTCAGCGCGACGCGGTCGTACACGGCCTGCCAGCCGCCCGCCCGCGAAGGGTCGGACGCGAGATACGCGGCGTACGGCTTGGCGCGGGCGAACACGGATTCGAACAGCTCGCGGTCGATCATGGCTGTGCCTCTTGAGAAGTCTGCGGCGGCGCGGAAGCGCGTCGCCGCCCGGTCCTCGCAGCGTACACTCCGACCGGTGCGCGACGCGGCTTTCATGGCCCTGACGATGCTCCTGGCGTTGGCCGCCCCCTCGGCGGCGGGCGCCGGGCCGACGGTCGTCCAGGTCGGTCCCCCACGGCACGATCCGGCGGCTGCGTCGGCCGAGCGCGTCGATCTCGCAGACGCCTCGCCCGAGGAGTCCGAGGCGCTGAACCGGCTCGCGACCTCGCGCGCCTGGACCTCGCGCGCGCTCGCCGTCATGCGCCTCGAGCGCTACGACTGCGAGGCGAGCGCGGGCAGGCTTCTCTCGCTCGCGCGCGACGGCTCATGGCGGGTGCGCGCCTACGCCTTCGCGGTGCTCGCTCGGCGTGGCATCGTCGTGCCGGCCGACATCCTCGAGGCCGAGCGCGACGAACGCGTCCTGCGCACGATCCTGCGCGGGCGCCACGCCCTCCCGCTTGCCGTCGTCGACGCGCGCATCGCGTCGATCGAGCGCTCACCGCGCCCGATGGAGGCGATGGTCGCTCTCGAGGTGCTTGCGGCGCTCGACCGCGGCGGCGATGGCGCAACGGACCCCGCCGACCGGGAGATCCGCAAGCGCATGGACGAACTCCTCGGCCGCGTGGTCCTCCGCATGACGAGGACCGAGGCAGGAGTGCTCTCGTCGAGGCTCGCAGCCATCACCGGCGGCCGCGACTCGGGCCGCGACTACCGCTGGCGAGAGTGGTACCGCAAGGGAAAGCGCAATCCGGGCTTCGGGCCCGCAGCGCTCGTTCCCCGCGTCCCCGCGGGCGAGCGGCTCGTCCCGCCGAACAAGGTCGCCGAACTCGACCCCGCGGGATTCATCGCCTTCGAGGGCTATCTTGCGAGCGTCGCGGACCGTCCGATGGACCTCGCGCTCCTCATCGACTGCACCGCGAGCATGTGGCGCGAACTCGCCGACGCGCAGTCGAGCGCCGACGACCTCGTCGAGTTCCTCGGCAGCGTCACCGGCGGCATCCGCATCGCGATCATCGGCTACCGCGACCGCACCGACTCGTGGGAGATGAAGGCCTGGGACTTCACGGGCGCGATCGCCGAGGCGCGGAGCCGCCTCTGGTCGCTGTCGGCGGAAGGCGGCGGCGACGAACCGGAGAGCGTGTTCGCGGCGATGAAGACGGCGCTGACCAGGTTCCACTGGCTGCCCGACGCGCGACCACCCGCGCCGCAACCGATCCGCGCCCTCGTCCTCGTCGGCGACGCCCCGCCGCATGCGGGCGAAGGGACGCTCTGCGTGGAGCTCGCCCAGAAGGCGTTTGCGCGCGGCGTGCGCACCTACGGGATCGTCGCGCGCGACGAGGAGGCGAATCTCAAGGAGGAGGGAACGGAGCGCGCGAAGCCGTCGAACCGAGAGGACGATGGCGAGAACGCCCAAGACGGCGGTGGCAGGAACGACGACAAGAACGGCGGCAAGATCGCTCCGCCGACGCCCCCGCCGACCGCAGCGCAGCGGCGCCCGAGCCACACGTGGTTCCCCGAGATCGCGGAAGCCGGCGGAGGCCGCGCCGAGATCATCAAGGACGGCGACTCCCTCGTCGCGGAGATCGCCGAGCTGACCATCGCGGACAAGCACCGCGCCGAGTTCCGGGATTTCTTCGCGGCGTTCCGCCTGCTCTGCCGCTGATCGCGGCCGTCGGCCTCAGCGCCGCCACTCGGTCGGCAGCGCCTCGCCCTTCACGAGCGCGTAGCAGCGCTCGAGCAGTTCGCGAATCCCCTCGCCGGTCGCCGCAGAGATGACGACGGGATGGTCTTCCTTGCCGAGACCGATCTCGGTGGCGAGCCGCCGCACGCGCTTGGCACGCTCCTCGTCGGACACGAGGTCGACCTTGGAGAAGGCGACGATCTCGGGCTTCTCGGCCAAGGTCGGCGAAAACGCGTGGAGTTCCTCGCGGATCGTGCGGTAGTTGTCCGCCGGACGCGAGCCGTCGAGCGGCGCGAGGTCGACGAGATGGACGATCGCCTTCGTGCGCTCGATGTGACGGAGGAAGTCGTGGCCGAGGCCCGCGCCCTCGCTCGCACCCTCGATGAGACCCGGAATGTCCGCCAGCACGATGCGGCGGTCGCCGGGCAGTTCCGCGATGCCAAGCTGCGGCTTGCGCGTGGTGAACGGGTAGTCGCCGACCTTCGCGTTCGCGCGCGTCGACTTCCCGAGCAGCGTCGACTTGCCGGCATTCGGCATGCCGACGAAACCGATGTCGGCGATCAGCTTCAGCTCGATGCGCAGCGTGCGCTCGACCTGCGGGCCGCCCGGCGTCGACTCCATCGGCGTCTGGTGCGTCGCGCTCTTGAAGCGCTCGTTTCCCCAGCCGCCACGGCCGCCGCGGGCGACGATGACCTGCTGTCCATCCTCGACGATGTCGGCGACGAACTCGTCCGTCTCCGCGTCGTGCACGACCGAACCGAGCGGAACCCGCACGAACAGGTCGGGCGCATCCGAGCCGTGGCAACTCTTCTTCGAGCCGTTCTCGCCGTTCTTCGCAAAGAGGTGCGGCCGATGCTGGAACTCGACGAGCGTGTCGAGATGCGAGTCGCCGACGAGGATGACATGGCCGCCGCGACCGCCATCGCCGCCGTCGGGTCCGCCCTTCATGATGGACTTCTCGCGGCGGAGGTGCACGGCGCCATCGCCGCCCTTGCCGCTGCGCACATGGATGATGGCTTCGTCGACGAGCATCGCGGTGAGTGCCTGCGCCCAGTGTCGGCGCGGACCGCGCCGAAAGCAAACGCCGCGCGCAGGCGCACGCGGCGTTGGATTGATCGGTCCGAGCAGGGTCAGGGCGCGGGCGCGCCATATCCGCTCACGAGACGCTCACGACACGCTCACGACACACTCACGAGACATACGAGTAGCGCGGCGTCGCCGGATCGCTCGGCACGATGTGCACGCGACCGCCCTTGAAGACGACCTTGCCCTCGGCTTCCGCCATGAGCGTGAAGTCCGCGCCCATGTGGACGAGATAGCCCGGCTTCCAGACCGTGCCGCACTGGCGCACGATGATCGAACCGGCCTTCGCCGTCTCGCCGCCGTAGAGCTTGATGCCACGGAACTGCGGGTTCGAATCGCGTCCGTTCTTGGTTGAGCCTTGACCCTTCTTGTGTGCCACGACGGAATCTCCTAAGCGCGAACTCCCGGACGGATTCCCCCGCGTCTGACGGAGGAGCGACTGCGCGGGGCGAGACGCCTCCGAATCAGTCCTGAGTCGGGAGAGAATACAGAACCCTCAGCGGAAAATCCACTCGCGGGAAACGATCGGATAGAGCTCGGTTGAGGCCGGCCGAGGGTCCCCTGCGACCAGATAATCGATGCGAGCGGTCTTCCGCAGCGTCTCGACCTCGCCGGTCTTGGGGTTCGGACGCTTCTCGGTCTCCTTCGACAGCCCCTGCACCATGACGGTCAGCTCGGTGGGGTTCAGGTCGTCCGCGCGGAAGATCACGATGCCGCTCTTCGCGTGGGTCTTGCCCTGAAGGACGGTTCCGAGGATCTCGAACTGGTCCTCGAGCAGCGGGTCGCCGAGGTACTGCTTGAGTTCGCGACCCACCCGCGTCGCGACGCCTTCGCCCTGGCGGACGATGCGGCCGTCATCGATGAGCAACTCGATGCGAGGCGCGAAACGCTGGTCCTTGCCCGTGTTGTTCACCACCTCGTAGGTGAAGTACCAGAAGTGGTCGCCCGTCTCGGGATCCTTCCACAGGCGGAGCTCGCTCGGAGCGAACTCGAGTTCCTTTGCGTTTGCGACCGGCACGGCCGTCGCGGCGCGCGCGGAGACGGCCGACATGGTCGGCAGCGCCGAAAGCGGGATAGCCGCGAAGGCGCAGAGCGTGAGGACGGAACGGACGCGGCTGTCACCGAGCATCAGGACTCTCCAAGGTTCGCCGAGGCCACGGGCCGCGCGCATGGACGGGGAGTGTAGCGACTCCGGCCTTCCGCCTGCGCGTCGGCCGCCGGACGGTTCGCGGATCGATTCCCCCGCTTGGCCGCACCCTGCGAAACACTCTTGGGATAGGCTCCGTCCGACCGCCCGTCCCATCGCGCGGCACCCGCTCTCCCTGGTCTCCTCGATGACAGCGTCGCCTCCGGCCTACCAGATCGTCCAAGTAGATCCCCAGCGGACGAGCGATGCCATGTCGGCGCTCCTCGGGGCCGGGCCCGCGGCCGCGGCACGCTTCGTCGAGCAGGCGAAGAGCGCCTCCATCCGTCTCGACCTGATCTGGTGCGTGGCGGACTCGGGGGGGCGGTACCGCCTCGCCGTCCTCGTCGTCCCGAGCGTGGGCCGGACCGCCATGCTGGTCGCATCGCACGCCCGAAACGACGACGACGTCCGCAACCTCGGCCGCGCCGTCCACGTCGCCAGCGACGCCTGCGCGTCCGAAGCCGATCTGGCGCAGGCGCTCGTCGACCCGGCGCTCGCGCTCGACATCGCCTCCTTCGAGGCGGGAGGCCTCCGTCGGATGGCGACGCTCGAATACCTCGAGCGCGCCCTGCCGCGGTCGGGCGCGCTTCCGGCGCCGCAGATCCCGCCCGGACTGTCGATCGAGCGGGCCGCGCCCAGCGATGTGCTCGACGGGGCGGATCCGGAGAGGCTCGGACCGGAACGACGCCGCGAGCTCATCGCGCTCCTCGAGTCGACCTACGTCGGCACGATGGACTGCCCGGGCCTCGCGGGAATGCGCGCGACCGGCGATGTCCTTGACGGCCACTTCGGTTCGGGGGCGCGACGGCGCTTCTGGCTTGTCGCGCACGAACATGGAAGACCCGTCGGCGTCTGCCTTCTCAACGCGACGCCCGAAGGAACGAGCGCGGAGCTCGCGTACTTCGGCGTCGCGCCCGCGGCGCGCGGCCGCGGAATCGCTCGCGCGCTCCTCGCGGCGGGTCTTCACGAATGCAGCGCCGCGCGCATCGACACCGTCACGCTCGCCGTCGACTCGCGCAACGCGCCGGCCAAGCTGCTCTACGAATCGACCGGTTTTCGCAGGACGATCTCGCGTGTCGCGCTCGTGCGCCGGCTGTCGCGGTCATGCGCGTGACGGCGCGCTGCGACCCGCGCACGGACGGCCTGCGCGAAGCGCCGCCTCGCGTGCGAGTCGAAGCGCGACCGCTTGTCAAGCGCATTCGGGCGCAAGCCGATCCAAAATCCTTTTGCAAGCCACGCCGCGCCCCGCCGCTCTTCCGCGGTTTATCCACAGGAAGCGTCGGCCGCAGCGGCGGCCGCGGCGAAAAGTCGCAAACCGCGGGAATCAAGGCAGTTCCGAAGCGAGCGCGCGGAATCGGTCTTCACGCGGCTTGAACAGTTTCGAACTCGCACTACAGTCCGTGTCGCTCGCAGGGACGCGGGCCTCCGCAGCCGAGCCGTGGCGGAGCCAAGATGGACCGATGTGTTCTGGCGTCCCAGCGGACCCGTGGTGGTCGCCGCGAAGCACCTCGCTTCGGGCGCATGGCTGCACGAGCGTGGATTGAGGCGCATGCCTCCAGACACGTGGCTCCAGCCGAGTCACCATCGGACCACTGAGACCCGGAGCCCACATGACACGCGCCGCCGAGGCTGCGCGCGTCGCCAGGTCCATCGACGTTGGTGGTTTCCCGATCCTTCGATTCCCGTGCGCGGCAGCTCGCTGATCTGCCCGAGGCTTTCCTGCGCTCCGCCTTCGAACCGCGGCGCGCCGGGCTTCCGAGACGACTTCGGTCGCCTCGCCTCGGCCGGCCCAGTCTCCCGCACCTTGCGTCCCTTCAGCCGCGATGCCGAACAGCCGAGCTTCAACCGATTCGAACGACCACGCCGACGCCGCGGCGGTGCAGGCACAGCCGCGGGCATCCGTCCGCCGCGACGCCGAGGACCGCGTCCGCAGGTCGCTCGCGACCGCGATCGGTCCCCACCGCTACAGCCTTTGGTTCGACAACGGCACGGCGCTGAGCGTCCGCGATGGCGCCGTCGAGGTCCGCGCCGCCAACACCTACGTCTACGACTGGATCAACCGGCACTTCCGAGAGGCGCTCGAAGCCGCCGCGGCCGAAGGGCTTGGAAGCGACGCCCAGGTCCGCATCGCGGTCGCGGAAGCGTCCGACGCAGATCGCGCCGCCTCGGATGCCGCCGTGCGCGGTGCCGAACGGCGGCGCCGAACCGATGCGATCGGCTCGGACGAGACGTCCGGCGACTCCGCCTCGGCGACGAGGCCGACACAGCGAGCCGGCAGAACGTCCCCGGCGTCGGGCTTCGAACCCGTGCGGCCGTCGCGGAGCCAGTCGTTCCGCCGGCTCGAGGACTTCGTGGTCGGCGAGTCGAACCGCCTCGCCTTCTCCGCGAGCGAGCGCCTCGGAGACGGCGCGAAGGACGCTCCGTCGATCCTCTTCATCCATGGCGAGTGCGGCGTGGGCAAGACCCACCTGATCCAGGGGATCTGCAGGCGGCGTCTCGACCGCGCGCCGAGGCAGGTGATCCGCTACGTCACCGCCGAACAGTTCACCAACGAGTACATCGCCTCGGTCCGCGCCGGGACCCTCGACGACTTCCGCAAGCGCCTGCGCCGCGTCGACCTGCTCGCGATCGACGACATCCACTTCTTCGCGAACAAGACCGCGACGCAGGCGGAGTTCCTGCACACCATCGACGCGATCGACCTCGGCGGCGCACGCGTCGCGCTGGTGTCGGACGAGCACCCGCGCCACATCCGCCGTTTCAGCCAGTCGCTGGTGAGCCGGTTCCTCTCGGGGATGGTCGTCAAGGTCGATCGGCCCGACCGCGCGACCCGCGTCGAACTCGTCCGACGGCTGGCGCGCGAGCGCGGCCTTGACCTCACTGCGGCCGCCGAGGACGCCGTCGCCGGGCGATGCGCAGGCTCGATCCGCGAGGTCGAGGGAGCGATCACGCGTCTCGGCGCACTGGTCGAGCTCGACGGTCTTCGGGGGCAGATCGGTCCGGGCACCGTCGGCCGCTTCCTCGGCGACGAGGCCACCGCGGCCAGCGGCGCGCAACCGATCCGCCTCGGGAAGATCGTCGAAGGTGTCTGCGAGCGCCTGCGCGTCACCCGCGAGGATCTCCTCGGCAGCGGCCGCCACGCGCGAACCGTCGTCGCGCGCGGCCTCGTCGCCCATCTCGCCCGCGAACTCACCACCCACAGCTATCCCGAGATCGCGCGGGCCCTCGGTCGCGACACCCACTCCGCCGTCCACACCGCCGCCCAGCGCCTGCGGGCGATGATCGAGCGCGACGACCGCGTCTCCGCCGGCGGCGAGAGCGTCCGCGAGGTCGTCGACCAGCTCCGACACGACCTCGCCCGCTCCGGCCGCGACCGGGAGAGCTGACGGAAACAGGGACGGTTCCGCGTCGATCCTCCGCGAGGTGCGGACGCCGCCGATGCAAGACCCCTCGCCCGCGCAGGGGTTGCGTCGCGGCAAGGCTTCGCTTCATGCCCGAGCGGCTACACTCGCGACATGCCTCTTCGGTCCGTGGAACGACTCCGAACGCTTGCTCTCGCCGTGTCGCTCTCCGCAGCGACCTTCGCGCCCGACCGTGCGTCGGCGCAGTACGGCCCGGTCGACCCCTTCGAGTCGGCGGTCCGAGTCCTCCGCGACGGAGTCCAGTCGCGCAACGACGGTCTCCAGCACGCCGCGATGGTCGCGCTGCGCGAGCTGCGCGATCCCGCCACGCGGCCGCTTCTCGAGAGACTGCTCCGCTCGGACGACTGGTCGCTCCGCGTCGACAGCGTGCTCGGCCTCGCGGAGATCGATCCGGCGCGAAAGATCGATCCCGAGCTGATCGCCTCGCTTCCGCGCGAAGGCGACCGCGAGCTCGCGATCTCCGCCGTGCTCGCGCTCGAACTCGCGGACCAGGAACGCGTGCAGGCGATGATGTCGTGGGACGACATCGGCGCGAGCCAGCGCGTCCTCCTCGCGGGTGAGCTGCGGCGGCTCGGAGGCGAGCCCGACCGAGCCGAACTCGTCCGGCTTCTCGACTCGAAGACGCCCGAGGTCGCCGGCTTCGCGCTCGCGATCCTTCTTGATCTCGGCGCTCCCGAGGCCTCGGCCGCGACCGTTCGCGTGCGCGAGCTCGTGGCGGCGCTTCCGCCGCGGTCGCGCTCGGAGACCGTCGCCAAGATCGCGGAAGCCTCCTCGATCGACGGTCTCGAGGGAGCCTCGTCCTTCGTCGCGTCGCTGATGGAGCTTCCGGATCTCGCCGGCGACGCGCGATCGCGGGCGCTCGGATCGCTTCTCGTCCTCGACGCGGAGGCCGGCTTTCCGGTGCTCGCGAACGCGGTCGAAGTCGACCGCTCGCAGGTCTCGCTGATGCGCCACGCCGCGATCCTCGTCGCAAGCGGCGCCCGCGCGCCCGCGAGCGAGTGGAACCGGCTCCGAAACGGCGACAGCCTCATCGAGACGATCGCGGATGCCGGCATCCTGCTCGCAGCGGGCGACGAAACCGCGGCCTACGGCAAGCTCGTGGGCCTGAAGCACCGCATCACCCTGCGTGCGGCGCTCGAGGGCGCGCGCCGGCTCGGCCCGTCCG
This sequence comes from Phycisphaerales bacterium, assembly GCA_044356505.1. GTDB lineage: Bacteria > Planctomycetota > Phycisphaerae > Phycisphaerales > SM1A02 > QWPT01. Next base: position 6,329 of record JBIKWD010000067.1, on the reverse strand, counting down.
CCGACCGTGCGCTCGGGCTCGAGTGCCTCAAGCTGTTCGAGGCCGAGCAGCGCTCGCTCGGACCGCTGCTCGAGCCTGTCATGCGCGCGCTTGCGCGGCTTGCGGTCGTCGCGCCCGAGGAACTGCGGGCGGCGCTCGACCGCGCGCAGCCGAACACCGACGCGCAGGATCCGTTGCTTCTCGTGCTGGCCGCAGCGGGAACACCCGAGGCCACGCGCGTCGCGTCTTCGGCCTCGGGCAAGGCATCGCGCTTCGGCGAGGCTGTCATCACCGTCGCCCGGGCGCGCACGATGGACCAGGTGACTTCGGAGGAACTGCAGGTGCTGGCGAACATCGCGGGAGGCGCCGTGTCGGTCGATCCGGCGGTGCGGGTGCAGGCGTCGTGGCTCTGGCTGCGGCATGCCGGGCGTGTCGATGGCGCGATCGAGGCGATCGCAGCGATCGAATCGGCCGACGGCGACGGCGACGCGACGGCCCCCTCGGGCGGGAGCGCGGCGCAATGAGCGAACCGATCCTGATCGGGCCGCCTCCACCGTCGCGCGCCGAGTGGACCGCGATGCAGGAGACCATCCGCTCGCTCCGACGCGAACCGCTCGCGATCGAGGCGGAACTCGAGCGCTCGGTCGCACGCATCGTCGAGCGCCCTTTCGCGGTCGCCTTCGCCTCGACCGGCATGGCGATCGAGGCGAGCCTCGAGGCGCTCGGCATCTCGCGCGGGGTCGACGTGGTCGCGCCTGCGCTCGGACCCGTGTCGCTCGGCGCGGCGCTCGCGCGCATCGGCGCGCGGCCCCTCTACGCGGATGTCGATCCGAAGTCGATGAATCTCCGCGGACTGCACGCCGCCGCACGGCTTTCGTCGCAGACGCGCGCGGTCGTCGGATGCGCGCTGCACGGCCAGTCCGCCGGACTCGACGAACTTGCGGCGCTCGCCTCGCGGAACGAGATCCCGCTGCTCGAGATCCTCGTCGGCGGCCTAGGTGGAACCCTCGGACGCGATCCCGTCGGGCGGTTCGGCCGCATCGCCGTGGTGTCGCTCGGCGACCGCGACTCGACCATCGGCTCGGGCGGCGCGGTCTGCGTCACCAACGACGACAGCCTCGCGCACGCGCTGCGGCTCGCGCGCAACCTCGGCGTCCTCGACCCGCGCAACGACTGGGAGAAGATCGGCGGCATCCCGCGGGTCGAGCGCGTCGGGCTCGACGCGCGCATCGGCATGCTCGCCGCGGCGTTCGGCTGCGTACGCCTCGCGGGCTTCGAGGAGACCTGCGCGAGCCTCGAGGAAGTCTTCCGCGGATACATTCGCAGGCTCGCCCTACACCCCGACCTCGTGCTGCCGGCTCCGTGCGCCGAAGGCACCGTCAGCTGGTCGCACTTCGCGGTGCGCCTCGGCGAGCGGTACTCCCGCGACGACCGCGACGCGATCGTGCAGGGCCTTCTTCGCCACGACATCGCCGCGCTCGCGCCCGCCGTCGTGCTGCCGCTCGAGCCCGCGTTCGCCGATCACCACTCTCCCGGCGACTTCCCGGTCGCCGAGCGGGCAGCGGACCGCCTGATCGCCCTGCCCTTCTCGGCCGCAGTCGGCGAGCGGGAGATCGACCTCGTCTGCCAGACGCTGCAGGTCATGATCGAGCGCCAGTCGATCATGCGGTGAGAGAGGCTCGAGCGCTCACTCCCACTCGATCGTGGCGGGCGGCTTCGACGAGATGTCGTACACGACGCGGTTGACGCCCTTCACCTCGTTGATGATGCGGTTCGACACCGTCGCCAGCACGTCGTAGGGAATGCGCGACCAGTCCGCGGTCATGAAGTCCTGCGTGTCGACGGCGCGGATCGCGACCGTCGAGTCGTAGGTGCGTCCGTCGCCCATCACGCCGACCGACTTCACGGGCAGAAGCACCGCGAACACCTGGCTCGTCGAGCGGTAGAGGTTCGCCGACACGATCTCCTCGAGGAGGATGCGGTCGCACTCGCGCAGCACGTCGAGCTTCTCGCGGGTGATGTCGCCGATCACGCGGACCGCAAGTCCGGGCCCGGGGAAAGGATGGCGCCACACGATCTGCTGCGGAAGACCGAGCACCTCGCCGAGCGCGCGCACTTCGTCCTTGAAGAGGAGCCGCATCGGTTCGACGAGCTCGAAGCCGAGCTGCTCGGGAAGTCCGCCGACGTTGTGGTGGAGCTTGATGTTCGCGCTCGTCCCGGCGTGGCCGTGCCCCGACTCGATGACGTCGGGATAGAGCGTTCCCTGCGCGAGGAACCGCACGTCGCCCGGGATCGACTTCGCCGCCTCCTTGAAGACGTCGATGAAGCGGTGACCGATGCGGCGGCGCTTCTCCTGCGGCTCGACGATTCCCGCGAGGTCGCCGAGGAACTCGCGGCTCGCGTCGACGACGCGCAGGTCGACGTCGAAGTGGTCGCGGAACGTCGTCTCGACGAGGTCGCGCTCGTTCTTCCGAAGGAGCCCGTTGTCGACGAAGATGCAGACGAGCTGCTTGCCGATCGCCTTCGCGAGGAGCGCCGCCACCACCGAGCTGTCGACGCCGCCCGAGAGGCCGCAGATCACCTTCGAGTCCCCGACGCGGGCGCGGATGCGCGCGCACTCGGCGTCGACGAAGTCCGACATCTTCCACGAGCCCGAGCAGCCGCAGGCCTTGAAAAGGAAGTTCGCGAGCATGTCGCCGCCCTGGGGCGTGTGCGTCACCTCGGGGTGGAACTGGACGCCGTAGAAGCGCCGCGCGCGGTCGCGGACGGCCGCAAACGGGCAGGTCCCCGTGCTTGCAAGCACCTCGAATCCGGCCGGGACCTTCGTCACCTGGTCGCCGTGGCTCATCCACACGGTCGCGTGCGCGTCGACCCCTGCGAAGAGGTCGCCCGACTCGCGGACGTCGATCTTCGCGCGGCCATACTCGCGGTGGGCCGCGGACTGCACGGCGCCGCCGAGCAGATGGCTCATCAGCTGCATGCCGTAGCAGATGCCGAGGACGGGGATCCCCAGCGTGAAGATCGCCGGGTCGCAGGTCGGCGCACCCTTCTCGAAGACGCTCGCGGGGCCGCCGGACAGGATGAGGCCCTTCGGCGCGAGCGCCCGGATCTCGTCAACCGAGATCGAGGGCGACACGAGGAGGCTGAAGACGCCGGACTCGCGCACTCGGCGCGCGATCAACTGCGCGGTCTGGCTGCCGAAGTCAAGGATCAGGACCGTTTCGGTCCCCGGTGGTGGCTTCTCGACCGTCATGGAAGGGTCGGAATGTAGCACCCTTGGCCGAGCCGCGCCCGAACCCGGATCCCGCGCGGTTTCAGCATCCACCGATCGACCGGGAGCTTGCGCGGCCCGCGGCGTTCCGGATGAAGGTCGCTACGCGCCGATCGCAAGGCGCTCGCCGACGACCGGCGGCAGCCCGACCGCGATCGAGCGCCGAAGGACCTCCGCCACGTCGTACTCGACCCGCTGGAGCTCGAGCACGTTGCGCCCGAGGTCGAGGATCGCGTAGCTCGCCCGCGGGTCGCGGTCGCGCGGCTGTCCGACGGATCCCGGATTGATGATCGCACGGCCGTTCTTCGGCAGCGGTACGGCGATCCGCTGCTCGGACACGTGAAGGTCGTGCTCCTCGATGTCGCCGACGCCGATGGCGTCGCGCGCCGACCTGAGCGGCGTGGTGAAGCACGACGGGATGTGGGTGTGGCCGATCAGGCAGAAGCGCTCGCCGAACCAGCCGAACGCCTCGGCCGCGTCCTGACGCGTCCGCAGGTAGCTCATGCCGTCCTCGGATGGAACCGGCGAATCGTGGACGCCGAGGAGCGTCTCCGAGATCGCAAACGACGACGGCAGCGAACCGACGAAGGCAAGCGAGTCGGGCGACATCGTCCGGCGCGCGAACGCGATTCCCGCGCGGGCGACCGGGTTCCACGTCCTGGTCACGTCGGGATGGAGCAGCGCGTCCTCATGGTTGCCGCGGATGCTCAGCCGGCAGCTCGAACGCACGATCGAGAGGCACTCTGCCGGCTCGGGCCCGTAGCCCACGATGTCGCCGAGGCAGAAGATCGCATCGACGTTGCGCACCTCGCAGTCGCGCAGCACCTGTTCGAGCGCCACGCGGTTGCCATGGATGTCGGAGATGATCGCAAGTCTCGGCACGCTGATCCTCAGCTTGAATGCACCCTTGGTCGCGGGGTCCCCGCCTCCTGTGGCGACGCGTGTTTCGGAAAGCCGGATGGGGCGTTCCCTTGTCCACGCTCACATCCCGCTGGACTCCTCCACCATCGGATGTATCGACGCCCCGTCCATTCCCCTCTTGAAGTCCGCGCGTCCTTTGCCGAACGGAGAGCCGCATCCGCGGCGCCGTCGGAACATCCCGCACGGACCTCACCTGAGAAGACCCATATCGGCCCCGCCGTCATTCGCGAACCTCGGCGAGTTGCGCATGAAGCCACCGAAGACGGCGGCAAACCGCGAAATCCGGCGGTTTTACGCGAGTCGGTGCGGTTTCACGCGAGTCGGCGCGACTTCACGCGAAACGCGCCCTCGGCGTCGCGCTCGGCGAGTCCGAGGAGCTCGAGCTCGAGCGCTGCGGTCGCGATGCGCGGCACGGTCCACGCGAGCTCCCGCTCGAGTTCGTCGAATCCGGCGCGGCCGAGCCTGTGGATCGCAGCGGAGAGTTCGGATGCGTCCTTCGAACGCATGGGAGCATCGTTCGATCGCGGTGTCTCGCGTTGAACCGCTCGCGAAGAGGCCCGCGGCGTGAGCGCCGGCGGCTTCGGATCGGCGCGCACCCGCTGCGCGGCCTCCTGCGCACCGCTCACGAGGGTGCGCGCGCCGGCGAGCATCGCGACGACGTCGTCGGCGCAGGTGACGAGGGTCGCCCATCCCTCGCGGATCGCGCGGTGGCAGCCGGCGGAGAGCGCGCTGGTGACAGGACCCGGCACGCAGCCGACGTCGCGCGAGAGATCGTCGACCGCGATCCGCGCCGTAAGGAGCGCACCCGAGCGAAGAGCCGCCTCGACGACGACCGTCACGAGCGAGAGCGAGGCGATCACGCGGTTGCGACGGGGAAAGAGATCGGGCCTCGCCGTCACGAACGACGGCTGCTCGGTGACGAGCGCGCCGCCGCCCTCGACGATCGATTCGAAGAGCCCGACGTGCTCCGACGGATACGGATGCGCGAACCCCGTCGCGAGGACCGCGATGGTGCGGCCGCCCGCCCGCAGCGCGCCGCGGTGCGCCTCGGCGTCGATCCCGCGCGCGCCGCCCGAGACGATCGTCATGCCGTGCTCCGCGAGCGCGACCGACATCGCGCCCGCCTGCAGGCATCCGTACGCCGTGGCGCGGCGCGACCCGACGATCGCGACCGCGGCCTCGGGCGCAGCATCGAGTTCACCACGCACGAAGAGGAGTTCGGGTGGATCGGGCGAAGCGCGCAGGAGCTCGGGATAGTCTCGATCCGAGAGCAGCCGGAACGCAACCCCGCTCCGTCGCGCCTGCTCGCGCTCGATTCCGAGGGCATCGTCGGCGCGACGGGCCGCCGCGAGGAGCCGGGCGGCCTCGGCGGGGTCGACCCGAAGCGCGACCGCCGCCCCCGCGGCATCCGCGAGGAGCGCGGCCGCGAAGGTCCCGTACGACTCGCGAAGAAGCCGCATTCGGCCGACGCCGATCCCGGGAACGAGCAGGAACCGAAGCGCTGCGTCGACCTCCGCGTCGCGGCGGTCGCACTGGTCGCTGGAAGGCGGCGCGGCGGCGCCTTTGCAGGGCGCACCACCGCCCGCCGCCCCGTGGGGAGGATCGGCTGGCTCGTTGAACTGGCTCACGACGCGAGACTACAGGCCCGCCGAAGGCCTTCGCGAAAGTCCGTACTTTTTACGGCGAGATTCTCAGCGTGGCGCCGCGATCACGCGCGGTCGGCCGTCGAGATCCAGCGGTCGTCGCAGATGCCGTGGAAGAGGCTGAGCGAATCGAGCGCGCGGTCGTTTGCGGAAGGCCGCTGCTCTTCGTCGTCGCCGTCGGTGTCGACCTCGCCGGGGATCTCCTCAGTCTCGGCGCGCGCGACCGATGCGACGAAGGCGCCTGCATCGAGGGTCTCGTCGGCCTCGGCGCGCGGAAGCTCGATCGCATCGGCTTCCTGCACGGCTGAAGGCTTCGGTTCGACGACCGCCGCGGGATGCTCGAGGCCGCGCATCGCGGCGGCCATGCAGACCGCCTCCGCATCGGATGAAAGCACGCACTCCGGCATCGCGACGGGATCGCCGTCGACGCAGGATCCGGTGTCGTCGATCTCGTCGGCGTTCTCGTCGGCGTTCTCGTCGACGTTCTCGTCAATCTCATCGAACTCATCGAGCTC
>JBIKWD010000066.1:0-15583 GCA_044356505.1 Phycisphaerales bacterium | reverse complement strand
TAGGGCGCGTGTTTGAGCGGTCGCGGCTGCGGCCGCTCCCTTCGGTGCTAGGGCGCGGTCGAGGGCGAAGCCCGAGCGGCCTGCGCCCGGGTCGACAGCCTTTCATGGGTGCCACTACTTCCAGTAGTGCGGAGTACGACCGCACATGGACCCGCACGCAGCACTACTGGAAGTAGTGGCACCCATAAGGGCTGACCTGGTCGCATGCAGGCCGCTCGGGCTTCGCCCTCTTCGCAACCCTCGGCCGACCCGGCTTCCGCGCGCTGCCGAGGAAATCGGCCTTCGTTACACTGTCCCCTCTGGAGGTTTCATGAAGGTCTGGCTCGACGGTCATCTCGTTGACAAGCAGCACGCCACGGTTCCCGTGTACGACCACGGGCTTCTCTACGGCGACGGCGTCTTCGAGGGAATCCGCGTCTACAACGGGCGGATCTTCAAGCTGAAGAGCCACCTCGACCGCCTTGCCGCGAGCGCGCACGCCATCCACCTGACGCTCCACTACACGATCCGCGAGATCGAGCAGGCGGTGCGCGAGACGGTGGCCGCGAACAACATGAAGGACGCCTACATCCGGCTCGTGGTGACGCGCGGGGCCGGGCCGCTCGGCCTCAATCCGTTCACGTGCCCGAAGCCGGCGACGATCGTGATCTGCGACCGGATCTCGCTCTACCCGCCCGAGATGTACGAGAGCGGCATGCCCGTCATCGTCGCGAAGCGTCCGCGGATCCCCGTCGAGTGCCTCGACCCCTCGATCAAGAGCCTCAACTACCTGAACAACATCCTCGCCAAGGTCGAGGCGATCAACGCGGGCGTCCACGAGGCGATCATGCTCAACACCGACGGCGAGGTCTGCGAGTGCACGGGAGACAACATCTTCCTCGTGCGCGGCTCGCGCATCGTCACGCCGCCGGTGACGGCAGGGCTCCTCAACGGCGTCACGCGCCTCTTCGTGATGAACGAGGTCGCGCCCGCCTGCGGGTTCGACGTCGCCGAGCGCACCATCCGCCTCGACGACCTCTTCACCGCCGACGAGGTGTTCCTGACCGGCACGGCCGCCGAGGTGATCGGAGTCAGCTCGATCGACGGCCGCACGATCGGAGAGGGCCGCGTGGGCCCGTCGACCGCCCGCCTCGTCGCGGAGTTCAAGTCGCGCGTCGCCACCGACGCCCCCGAGAACTGACGCGGCTCCCGCCGTCGCGCGCGGAAAGAGCTCGATGCGCTGCAAGCAATGCGAGTCCATCCTCTGGCAGCAGCCGCCCGCGGCGCGCGGGAGCGAGCGCTGCTGCAGCGAGTGTGGGACCTCGTACCGTCCAAGCGACTTCGACTTCGTGCGCGGGAAGGTGCGCTTCTGCTGCCCGCACTGCGCGACGGGCTACTACGGGACCTCGCCGCGGGGGCACCTCGAGCCGGTCGCGTTCGAGTGCCCGACGTGCAGCAACTTCATCCACATGGACGAGTGCGTGCTGCAGCCCGACGGCGTCGCCGACGAGGCGAGGGCGGTGGCCGACCGTGGCGTGCCGTGGCTCGAGAAGCGGGGGACGCTCTCGCGGTGGTTCGGCACGGTCCTTCTCGGGATGGGCGAGCCGCAGTCGATCCACCAGCGGCTTTCGGGCCAGGGTCGCCTCCACGCGGCGCTTCTCTTCCTGACGGTCCAGTCGTGGATCTGCGTCGCGCCCTACGTCGTCTGCTGCGGTTCGATGAGCGCGCTCGCGTTCGGGAGGCCGGGCGCAGGAACGGGATTCGCGATCACCAACGCCCTCGCCTCGATCGCGATCAGCCTCGTGGTGGCGCCCGCGGTCGCGATGCTGCTTGGCCTCGTCGCGGTCTGCGCGGCCCGTCTCCTCACGCCGCGCGCGTCGCCGACGTTCGTGCGCGACGTCGAGATCGCCTGCTACTCCTCGGGACCGCTCCTCGTCGCAGCGCTGCCCGTCTACGGCGCGCCGCTTGTCCTGTGGTGGTTCGTGGCGGTCTGCATCGCGCTCGCCTGCGCGCGTCCCGAGGGTTCGCGCCCGCTCGCCGCCATCGGCGCGGCCGGCGGATTCCTTCTCCTGATCGCCGCGGGCATCGCGCTCGTGATCGTCGCGTAGGCGATCACACCCTGATCGACTCCCACGCGCCGAACTTGAAACGCGCGAGGAAGAAGAGTCCGCGGAGCGACAGCTCGATCATCAGTCCCCACCAGATGCCGACGAGCCCGTGGCCGAGGTGGACGCCGAGATACCACGCGAGCGGCAGACGGATCGCGAAGCAGCTGATGACCGTGATCGCGAGGATCCACTTCGTGTCGCCGACGCCGCGCAGTCCGTTGCGGACGACCATGGCGAGCGCGAAGAACACCTGCGCGAAGCCCGCGATCATCAGGAGCCGCGGCACCAGCTCGAGGTGCAGCGGGTCCGACGAGATGATCGCCGTGAGCGGGCGTCCGAGCAGGATGAACACGACGCCCATCACGCCCATGATGGCCATGCCGACGAGCGTGCATCGCCAGATCGCGGCGCGCGCGAGCCGGGGGCTTCCGGCGCCGAGATACTGGCCGGCCAGCGCGCCGGCGGCCGTGCCCATCGCGAACCCGGGCAGGAACGAGAACGCCTCCCACTGGACGGTGATGATGTGGGCGCCGACGAGTCCCTCCTTCGAGTCGGTGCCGAGACCGCGCGCCGCGGCCTGACCGATGAAGCCGAGCACGAAGAGGCTCACCGCCCACATCGCGAGGCCCTCGAAGAAGTTCGGTACGCCGACGCGGACGATGCGCCAGCTCATCGCCGAGTCGAACGAGAAGACCGAGCCTCCTTCGGCGGGACCTTCGAGACGCAGGTCCTTCACGCCCGCGCGGAGCACGCGCCACGTGAGCCATGCGCCGACCGCGTAGGAGATGCTGCTGCCGGCCGCGATGCCGAAGACGCCCCATTTCGCCGGGTCGAGCGGCGACGGGTTCGGGATGGTCGCGCCGAACGCGCCGATCTCGACGCCCGAGATCAGCCATGAAGTGACGCAGTTGACGATGTTCACCCAGACCGCGATCTGGAAGGGCTTGTGCGCCTCGCCCGCGCCGTGAAGGCACATGCCGCCCACCATCATCAGCCCGCAGAACGGCAGCCCCAGCGCAAGCGTCCGCACGTAGGTCACGCAGTCGGCGGTCGCCTGCGGCGAGAGGTTCGAGTAGCGGGCGAGTGGCTCGGCGAGCACGATCATCAGCACCGCCACCGCCGCGCCCCAGGTGACCGAGAGGATCACCGACTGCCCGAGCGCGCGCTGGCTCTCGCGCAGGTCGCCCGAGCCCATGCCGCGCGCGATGATCGCCTGTCCGCCGACGCCGAGGCCCGTCATCGCGATCCCGATGAACCAGCCGACGAAGCTGCCGATGCCGACGCCGTCCATCGCGGGCCGCGCGATCGCGTCGGGAAGGTTCCCCGCGAGCAGCTTGTCGACGAATCCGACGCCGGCCGCCATGGTCTGCTGGAGCAGCACGGGAAGCGCGAGGATCCAGATCGCCTGCGACATGCTCTTGCCCGCGAGCCGGCCCGCCTTGATCACGCCTTCGTCGTCGGGCAGCGCCTCCTGCTCGATCGCGACGCTCGCGGTCGACATCGGGTCGTCGGGGCTTGTCGCGCTGTCGACGAGGATGCGCTCCTCGTCGACCGCGCGTCTCTCGGACTCACCGGGCGCCTCGCTCATCGCGACACCTGCACGACCACGGAGAGCACGTCGCGCTCGGCGAGCAGCGCCACCGCGCGGGCTGCGTCCGCGAGCCCCACGCGCCGCGACGCGAGCGGCGACGGGTCGATCGCGCGGCGTGCGAGGCGGTCGACCGCCGCGTCGATCGGTGCGAAGCCCGACCCATGGATCTCGATCTCGTCGAGCGCGAGGTGCGACAGGTCGACACCCACCGGGGCTCGGGTCGTGATTCCTCCGAACACCACGTGCCCGCGCGGGCGAACCATGCGCGCCGCGGCCGCCGCGGACTCGCCCGAGCCGGTCATGTCGATCACGAGTTCCTGGTCGCCGCGGCGTCCCGTCTCGTCGAACGACCGGTGGCGCAGGCCGAACTTCGACGCGATCTCGAGCGTCTCGCGCGAGGTCGCCACCAGCCGGGCGAGGGGGTTCTCGTCGCGGGAGACGAGCGCCGCGAGCACCGCGAAGAGATCGTCGCCGAGGATGCTGACGAAGCTGCGCCCTTCGATTCCGCCGCGGCGCACGGCCTCGACGGCGCGCGCGAGCGGCACGGCGAACACGGCGCGCTCGTCGTCGAGTTCGCGCGGGATCCCGACGCAGCTCGCCGCGGGGACGGCCGCGAACTCGGCGAGTCCGCCCGCAGGGGCGTCGAGCCCGACGATCATCCGCGCGAGGCAGTGGACCGCGAGGCCGCTCTCGCAGCGCTCGCAGATTCCGCAGGAGAAGACAGGCTGGACCGCGACGCGGGTTCCGCGCGGCGGGGCGCCGACGCCAGCGCGCGACGCGTCCTCGACGACGCCGACGAACGCCGAGCCGAGGATGCGCGCGTCGGACGGACCGCCAGTGGCCGAGGCCCGCAGCCCGCGGACGACCTCGCGCTCGAACGGAGTCACGAGGGCGCACGCGATGCGCACGAGCACCTGGCCTTCGCGTGCGATCGGGCGGGGGAGCGTCGAAAGCTCGACGGCTCCGCCGCGGGCCACGGCGGCGCGCATGTCGGGAGCGGCTGCGGTCATGGGGTCGCTGTCGGCGTCGCTGCGCCCGGGTCAAGCCCCGCGGCGCCGGGGGCTGCGGGCTCGTCGGTGCGGCGCGTGCCGATCGCCTTGAGCCCGACAGGCACGTCCGGGCTTTCGAACACGGTCGGCATCCAGAAGATGAGCCTGTCCCAGATGTCGAGCCGTCGCACGAACGTCGGATAGAGGTAGGTCCGCCCGTTGCCGAACGGCGTCGTCGACGCGGTCGAGCTCGCCGCGAAGAAGCGCAGCCAGTCGTCCTCCTCGAGCGCGAAGTTCTGCCCGGTGAGCGTCCGCAGCGAATCTACGGCCGCGACGTTCACGGCGAGCTCGCGCTGCGAGAGCGCAGCGACGAGCGCCTGGAACACGGCGGGCGTCGGGTACTGACCGAGCGCGATCGCGACCTCGGTGCGCACGTCGGGATCCTCGGTCTCGTCGACGAGGCGCGGCCAGAGCGTGTCGGCGACGGCGGGGTCGTGCAGCCGCTGGAGCGCCTTCGCGGCGGCGAGGCGCACCTGACGGAAGGGGCTGGCGAGGCTCTTCGCGACGAGCACGGCGTCGGAGGCATCGCCGTGGCGGCCGAGCGCCTGCAGCGCAGCGGCGCGCACGAGCGGATCGAGCGCGTCCTCGGCGTAGAGCCGGTACATCTTGAGGTACGGCGCCGCGCCGCCCCACGGCGCGTTTGCAAGCAGCACCGTGCCGCGGCGCGCGTTCTCGCGATCGTTCGGATCGGCCGCCCATTGCGCCGCCTCCGCGGGGCTCGGCTGCGAGAAGCTGTCGGCGAACTGGCTGAAGTCGGACTGGATCGTGTCGCAGCCGCCGTGAACTCCGCCGAGGATTGCGCCGAGGGTCGCGAGGCCGATCGAGCGCGAGGTGACCGTCCGTGTCAGCATGCGGGGAAGCGTACCGAAACGACCCGTGGCGTGGGAGCCGTCGATGCCGCTACCCTGCGGGCGATGGCGCTTTCCTTCCGTACCTTCGTGCTCGGCGACTTCGCAACCAACGCCTACGTCGTGTGGGAGGAGGGCGGGCCCGCCGACGCATGCTGGGTGATCGACTGTCCGTACGAGCCCGAGCCGATGATCGACTTCATCGAGTCGAAGGGGCTGAAGCCGGCGCTGTGCATCCTGACCCACTGCCACTGCGACCACGTCGCGGGGCTTCCGCGCCTCCGGCTGCGGCTCGGACCCGTGAACATCCTCTGCCATCGCGCCGAGAAGGAGTTCAACGAGGACCCGAACCTCAACCTGTCCGCGTTCATCCCGCCCGCGGTCTCGGCGCCGCCGCCCGACGCCTGCTTGAACGGCGGCGAGCTGCTTGAACTCGGCAGCCGCTACTTCAAGGTCCTGTTCACGCCCGGCCACTCGCCCGGCGGCATCACGCTCTGGTGCGCGGAGGAGCAGCTCGCCTTCGACGGCGACACGCTCTTCGCGGGCTCGATCGGCCGCCTCGACTTCCCGACGAGCGACCCGGAATCGATGCGGGCGTCGCTCGCGCTCCTGATGCAGTTGCCCGACGAAACGCGGATTCTGTCCGGACACGGGCCCGCCACGACCGTGGGCGCCGAGCGCCGGTCGAACCCGTTCCTGCGCCCGGGCGCATTCTGAGACTCGGCTTCCCGCGTCGGGGGCTTGGGTCTTATACTCTCCGCCCTATGCCGTACACGATCACCCCCGGCGAGGGCTTCGGCCTCGACGTCGAGGACACGGACTACCTCAAGGACCACTTCCAGGCCCCAGACCGCTGGGTCCTGAACTTCGGTCCGCAGCACCCGGCGACCCACACGACGCTCCGCCTCGTGCTCGAGCTCGACGGCGAGCGCATCGCCCGCTGCACGCCGCACATCGGGTACCTCCACTCGGGCTTCGAGAAGCTCGGCGAGCACCACGACTACAACCAGTACGTCTGCACGATCAGCCGGATGGACTACATCTCGCCGATCGTGAACGACATCGCCTGGCACCACGCGGTCGAAAAGCTCTTCGGCATCGAGCTGACCCCGCGCGCGAAGGCCGTGCGCACCATCATGTGCGAGCTCGGCCGCATCCAGAACCACCTTCTGTGCGTCGGCGCCGCGGCGCTCGACCTCGGCGCGTTCACGGGCTTCCTCTACGGCTTCAACGAGCGCGAGTTCATCTACGACATCATCGAGTATGTCTCGGGCCAGCGCTTCCATCCGGACTGGACGCGCGTCGGCGGCGCCTGGCGCGACATCCCCGACGACGAGACCTTCAAGCGCATGGTGCGCAACTTCATCGACGTCCGCCTGCCGAAGGCGATCACCGACCTCGAGACCCTCTGCAACCGAAACCGCATCTTCGTCGACCGCCTCGACGGCGTCGGCGCGGTCACGAAGGAGGACGCGATCCAGTGGGGCCTGACCGGGCCGAACGCCCGCTGCGCGGGCGTGCGCCGCGATGTCCGCAAGGACGAGCCGTACCTCTGCTACGCCGACAACTGGGACGGCGAGGGCGCCGAGCGCGTCAAGTTCTCGATCGCGATCGCAAGCGCCGGCTGCAGCCTTTCGCGCTATCTCGTGCGCCTCGAGGAGATCAAGCAGTCGGCGAAGATCATCGACCAGCTCATCGACAAGCTGCCGGGCGGCTCGATCAACGCCGTCGCCGACGGCAAGATCGCCGTCCCGAACAAGGCCGATGTCTACGGCTCGATCGAAGGCGTGATCCAGCTGTTCGAGCTCTACATGCACAACCGCGGCTTCGACACGCCGGTCGGCGAGACCTACGGCGCGATCGAGAGCCCCAACGGCGAGCTCGGCTACTACATCGTCGCGGACGGCACGAAGTACCCGTTCCGCGCGCGCACGCGTCCGCCGTGCTTCATCAACTACCAGATCTTCCCCAAGATGATCGAAGGTCATCAGCTCGCGGACATCGTCGCGGTGCTCGGTTCGCTCAACATCATCGCGGCCGAATTGGATAGGTGAAGTCCGAGAGGCCTGTGACCGGCCGCCAGGTGGTTTGAGCGGCCACGAGGTATGAGCGGCCGCTGCTGCGGCAGCGGCCTTTGGTGCTAGGAAAGCGAATCGAACGGCGTGTTCAACGCAAAGCGAAGTTAGGACCAACATGAGCTGGCAAACAAAGCCATCCGCCACCACCAGGATCCCCACCCGCGCCGAGCCGTACTGCACGCAGGCGATGAAGGATCGCTGGACCAGGGATCTTCTTCCGCGCTACGCCACGAAGCAGGGCGCGCTGATGCCGATCCTCCACGAGATCCAGCACGAGTACCGCCACATCCCGTACCAGGCGATGGTCGAGATCGCGTCGTTCCTGTCGATCAAGCCGGCGGACGTGATGGACACCGTGACCTTCTACGAGGAGTTCCACACCGAGCCGGTCGGCAAGTGCGTCATCGGCATCTGCCAGTCGATCGCCTGCGAGGTCTGCGGCCACCAGAAGCTCGTCGACCATGTGCGCAACCGCCTCGGCATCGAGCCGCACGAGACCACCGACGACGGCAAGTTCACGCTGCTCACCCTCGAGTGCCTCGGCTCGTGCGACACGGCGCCGGTCGCGCTCTTCAACGAGAAGCTCCACGAGAACCTCACGATCGAGTCGCTCGACAAGCTGATCGACGAGTCCGCGAAGGGCGGGGCAGGCGGCGGACATCACTGATGCCCGGCCCGAATGAACAGCGCGGCAAGCCCTCGCTGCTCGACAACATCGAGGGCTTCTTCCGCGGAATCGTGGAAGGTTTGGACGAGCCCAAGCCGCCGGAACCACCGGCGGAGGAACCGACCGGCGGGGTCTCCCGCGAGGTCGGCAGGAAAGTGCAGGAGGTCAGGCGCGGCGACTACATCCTGCGCAGGACCACGATAGACGAAGTGATCTACGAGCCGCTGAATCCAGGCGGCAACACCGAACGCGAATCACGCTGAACTGCGAGTTTCCGATGCCAATGACCGAGCCAGTCCTCACGAAGCGCATCCCCACCTTCCCCTGGGGCGACCCGAAGACCCGCAAGACGGTCGGCGTCGATGAATTCATGGCGACCGGCGGCTACAAGAGCCTCGAGAAGGCGCTCGAGATGACGCCCGCCGACATCGTGAACCTCGTCAAGGACGCGAACCTCCGCGGCCGCGGCGGCGCAGGCTTCTCGTGCGGCCTCAAGTGGTCGTTCCTTCCGCCGCCCGACGGCGGCCGCCGCTACCTCTGCATCAACTGCGACGAGGCCGAGCCCGGCACCTTCAAGGACCGCCTGCTCTGCGACTACGACCCGCACATCATCATGGAGGGGATCGCGATCGCCTGCTGGGCGTGCCAGCTCGACACCGCGTACTTCTTCATCCGCGGCGAGTACCACCACCAGGCGAAGGTCGTCGAGCGCGCGATCCAGGAGGCCTACGCGAAGGGCATCTTCGGCAAGCAGGGGCTGATGAACGGCAAGGTGAAGTTCGCGGTCGACTGCTACCTCCACCGCGGCGCCGGCGCCTACATCTGCGGCGAAGAGACGGGACTCCTCGAGGCGATCGAAGGCCGCCGCGGCTGGCCGCGCCTCAAGCCGCCGTTCCCCGCTGTGAAGGGCCTCTTCGGACGCCCGACCATCATCAACAACGTCGAGACGCTCGCGGCCGTGAGCCCGATCGTCGACAAGGGCCTCGCGTGGTGGAAGGGCCTCGGCTGCGAGAGCAACATCGGCGGGGCGCCGAGCTATGGCCCGAAGCTGATGGGCGTCTCCGGCCATGTGAACCGCCCGGGCGTCTACGAGTGCGACCTCGGCATTCCGCTCAAGGAACTCGTCGAGAAGTTCTGCCTCGGCATGCGCGGCGGCAAGAAGTTCAAGGGCGCGATCGCCGGCGGCGTCTCGATGGGCGTCCTCGGCCCCGACCAGTACGACGCGCCGATGGACTTCGACATCGGCCGCCGCTGCGATGTGATGGGCCTCGGCACCGCGTGCCCGACGATCTTCGACGAGGACACCGACATGGTGGCCGTCGCCCGCAACATCGCTCGGTTCTTCAAGAACGAGTCGTGCGGCCAGTGCACGCCGTGCCGCGAGGGCGCGGGCTGGATCTTCAAGCTCATCACGCGCATCGAGCGCGGCGACGCGACCACGAAGGACCTCGATCTCCTCCTCGAGATCGCGGGCTCGATGGGTCTCTCGCCCGGCACCACGATCTGCGGACTCGCCGACGGCAACAACTGGGCGATCCGCACGATCGTCAACAAGTACCGCGGCGAGTTCGAGGCGCGCGTGAAGCCGTACTCGGTCGCCGTCGGCGGTATCCCGCTGACGGTCGCGCGTTGAGCAGCGCGTCGTCCGCAATCGCGTTCCACCGCGGCGAGGGTTGTCCCGCCGCGATCGATCCGCGCGCGCTTTCGCGCGCGTTTGCATCGCTTGTTCCGCACTTCCCGCGCGCGATCGCGCGCGTCGACGCGCTGCTCGTCGGCGACGAGGCGATGGACGCCGCGCACCGCCGCTACATGAACATCGCCGGCACCACCGACGTGATGAGCTTCCCAGCGCACGACGAGTCCGACCCCGCGGCGGCGGTGGAGGCCGACCTCATCGTCTGCGTCGACGTCGCGGCGCGCGAGGCGGCCGCGCGCGGGCATGCCGTCGACCGCGAGATCCTGCTGTACGCGGTCCATGGCACGCTGCATGCCTGCGGCTACCGCGACGATTCCGACGCGGAGGCCGCGCGGATCCACGCCGAGGAGGACCGAATTCTTGCGACCGCAGGAATCGGGATGGTGTACGCTAGGGGACCGGCCGAGCCGGAGGACAACCTCCCGTGAACCCGTACCTCCTCCTTGCGATCATCGCGACAGTCGGGGCGACGAGCTACTTCTCGTCGCTCAACCTCGCGCTTGTCCAGGCGAGCCGGACGGGTCTCGAGGAAGAGTTCGAAGCCCGGGGAATCCTGCCCCGCGGCCGCATGCTCCTCGACCGCATGCTCGAGGCGTCGCACGCGGTGGCGCTCTTCCGCACCGTCGGCCGCGTGGTGACCTTCTCGCTCGTCCTCGTCCTCTTCGAGGGCTTCGGTGAGTCCGCGCGCATCACGGTGACGGGCCTCATCGGCACCTCGCTCGTCTCGGTCGCGCTCGTCTGGCTCTTCACGAGCGTCGTGAGCTCCGCGATCGCGCGGCACGCGACCTACTCCGTCATCGCGGCGAGCCTGCCCTTCATCCAGATCACGCTCGTCGTGGTTGGTCCGCTCCTGACCGCGGTCGGCTTCATCGACGAGGTCGTGCGGCGCCTGACGGGCGCGAATCTCCGCGAGGACGAGACCGAGGAGGAGCTTCTCCACTCGATCGAGGACCACAAGCGCGAGGGCGAGATCGACCCGGTCGCGGCGACGCTCCTCCAGCGCGCCGTCGTGTTCGGACAGACGACGGTCGCGAGCGTGATGACGCCGCGCACCGACATCGAGGCGATCGAGCTGACGGGCGACCTCGCGACCATCCGCGAGCGGATCGCCGCGATCGGCCACTCGCGCATCCCCGTCTACGAAGAGAGCCTCGACACCATCATCGGCATCCTCTACGTCCGCGACCTCGTCCGCTACTTCGGGCAGAGCACGGACGGCATCTCGCTGCGGTCGATCCTGCGCGAGCCGCTGCGCGTCCCCGAGACGAAGCCGATCGGAGAGCTCCTGCGCGACTTCCAGGTGAGCGAGGTGCACATGGCGGTCGTCGTCGACGAGTACGGCGGCACGTCCGGCCTCTGCACCATCGAGGACGTGATCGAGGAGATCGTCGGCGAGATCCACGACGAGCACGAGCCGCACGACGAGGCGCCGCCGGTGATGCTGCGCGTCGAGGGCGGGCGTTTCGCGGCCGACGGGCGCGTCACCATCGCCGAGTTGAACGAACGGCTCGGACTCTCGCTTCCCGAGGACGCCGACTACGACACCGTCGCCGGCTTCCTGCTCGACCGCTTCGGCCGCGTCCCGGAGGTGGGTGAGCGCGACGAGACTCCCGAGGCGAGCTTCGAGATCATCGAGGCGGGCCCGACCCGCATCGATCGCGTGATGATCGAGCTCCGCCGAGAGGCGGGTTCGGAGAGCGCGGAAGCACCTTCCGAGCCGCCTGCCGACGACGAGTCCGATGCGCGCGCCCGGAGCGGGGGCGATCAGGCCGGCCAGCCGGCCGAGGCCGACGACCCGGAGGAGGACGGAGACAACGGCGCCGAAAGCCGCCGCCGCCCGTTCCCAAACGAGGCGTCACGTTCCGATGCCAGAGACTGATCCCGGCACACCCGACCCGTCGAACGCCCCCGGCCCCGAGAAGCGGGACCCGGCGAAGAAGATCTCGTTCGAGCTCGAGCTGAACGTCGGGGAGCGGCGAACCCGCGCCGACGCGGCGCCCGCGCGGGCGGGAGAGTCGCCGCGCGCGCTGATCGAGCGCTGGCGGCTGACGCCCGAGGGCCGGGTGCGCGACGCGGAGGCGGGCGAGGTCGACCGCATCATCGCGGCCTCCATGCATCTCTGGCCGATCCTGGCCGCGGTCCTCGGACCGTTCGCTCCGCTCGTTCCGCTTCTCCTCTGGATCGCGTTCCGCAGCCGCTCGCCGCTCGTCGACGACCACGGACGCGAGGTGCTCAACGCCATCATCACGATCCTCCTCCTCATCTGCGTGCCGTGCCTCGGCTGGCTCCTCCTCCTCGCGTGGATCCCGCTCTTCCTCGTGTCGCTCGTGCGCGGCTCGGTCGCGGGCGGAAGCGGCGAGCTCTTCCGCTACCCGATGACGCTGCGCGCGATCCCGTGACACAGGCCCGACCGCGCGGAACCGAGCCGTTACACTGTCCGCGTGCCGCTTCTCGAAGCCCGCAATCTCCTCAAGGCCTACAACGGCCGACGGGTCGTCGACGGCGTCGGCTTCGACGTCGAGGCGGGCGAGGTCGTCGGCCTCCTCGGGCGCAACGGCGCCGGCAAGACCACCTCGTTCCGCATGGTGATCGGGATGATCACGCCCGAGGGCGGCGGCGTGCGCTTCGACGGCAAGGACGTCACGCGCGAGCCGATGTACCGCCACGCGCTCGCGGGCATGGGCTACCTCTCGCAGGAACCGAGCGTCTTCCAGCGGCTTTCGTGCGAGGAGAACCTGCTCGCGATCCTCGAGACGCAGGCGCTCGCCCGCGCGCAGCGCAAGCGCCGCGCCCACGAGCTGCTCGAGCAGTTCGGCCTCCTGCACAAGGCGAAGGACGAGGCGCGCACGTGCTCGGGCGGTGAACGGCGGCGCCTCGAGATCGCCCGCGCGCTCGTCACGCGGCCGAAGCTGATGCTGCTCGACGAGCCCTTCGCCGCGGTCGATCCGCACACGGTCGAGGAACTGCAGGCCGAGGTGCGCCGGCTCGCCGACGACGGCATCGCGATGCTCGTCACCGACCACAACGTGCAGCAGACGCTGCGCATCTGCGACCGCGCCTACATCATCCACGAGGGCCGCAATCTCCGCGAAGGCACGCCGCGCGAGATCATCAACGACCAGGGCGTGCGCGACGCCTACCTCGCCTCGACGTTCCGCGGCGACGAGTTCGACTGAAGACGACCGAGGCCAACCCCATGCTCCGATCCGCACGCTTCGTCCTGGCCGCCGTCGCCTTCGCAACGCTCGCAGGTTGCGTCGAGCGGCGAATCTGGATCGACTCGGAGCCGTCGGGTGCGCTGGTGTGGATCAACCACGCGCAGGTCGGCCGCACACCGGTCGACGTCTCGTTCACCCACGAGGGGACCTACGACGTCCGAATCGAGAAGGAGGGGTACGAGCCGCTGGTCACGCCGGCCACCACCGAGGGTCCGGTGTGGGACATGGTGCCGCTTGACTTCGTGGTCGAGATCCTTCCGATCAAGGCGCTCAACGAGACGCGGTGGAAGTTCACGCTCGTCCCTCGGGACGACTCGGAGTCCGCGCTGCTTGACCGGGCCGCAGGGCTCCGCGATCGCCTGCGGGGTGGGGCGGCGGCCAAAGCAACGCCCGAAACGACGCCCGAAGCAACTCCCGAAACAACGCCAACCCCCGAAACAACGCCAACCCCCGAAACAACGCCAACTCCATGACTTGCGCAGGAGCGGGGGCGGGGAGCAGGGAACGATGCCGCCAAAAAAACTCCCGCCCGGCGCGCTCCGACTCGCTCCGGGCGGGGTTCCGACAGCCCGTGAGGGCGTGGATGATTGGTGCTTCTCGACGGCCGAGGCCGATGGCCACGCGCCGTGCGCTGCGTCGTATCGCGACCCAACGCGTCGAGAATCCAGACGTGCTTCTGTTCGATGTGGCGCTGCGAGTCCGCCGAGGCGTCCGTACAGGCGACCCTCGCACGGTACCGAAGCAGACGCCACGAGGTCAATGGAGTTCGCGGCGATTCCGCCCGATCGGCCCGAATCGCGTAACTTGCTTTCAGGAATAGGCTTGTGACCATGGCTCGCGACACAGAGTCCAGTAACGCGGCGCAGCTCGGCAGTTCTCTCCCCCGAACGGAGCCCCATTGGGTCGAAGTAGCGGTGGGGGTGGTGTTTCGTAGCAGCGGCGGAGCGGTCGAGTTCCTGATCGCCCGCAGGCACGCCGAGGCGATCCGAGGCGGGCTCTGGGAGTTCCCGGGGGGCAAGATCGAGCCGGGCGAGCTGCCCGCCCAGGCGGCCCTCCGCGAGGTCGAGGAGGAGGTCGGAATCGGAGCGTCGGGAATCGCGGCGCCCCCGGTCCCGCTCGTCGTGGTCGAGCAGGTCGACCCCGAGCTTGTCCGCGAGAAGCGGATCCGACTCCACGCGTTCCTCGTTGCGGTTGGCGGGGAGGTTGGCGGGGAGGTTGGCGGGGAGGTGTGCGCGGCGGCCGAGGCGGATCCCTCCGGTTCCCGAGAGGTCCGATGGGTTTCGATCGAGGCGCTCGACCGCTTCGAGTGGCCGAAGGCGAACGTCGCGATCATCGCCGCCATCCGCGAAAGGTTCCCGCATCGTCCCGAATGGGGGTGAGTGCCCCTGTTGGAACGACACGCGGCGACTTGCGCCGCGCAGCGCGGCGGAGATGATGCGCCGATGACCGCCCGACTCCGCTTCGTGACGTGCTCCGCGACTCTCGCCCTTGTTTCGATCGCCGAAGCCGCGGCCACAGGCGCGTTCAAGCTCGATCCCGCGAGCACCGATCCGTCGATCCTCGGCGCCGTGGCGGCGCAGGCGGAAGGCGCGGGTCAACCCGCGGCCGCGCAGCCCGCCGTGCAGGCGCCGGCCTACGGCAGCGCCGACACCTTCGACTTCGAGTTCACCCTCGGCCCGGCGTTCGACCTCGAGGAGACCTCGATCGGAATCCTCGACGTCGGCGCGCACTGGTTCGTGGCCGACGGCATCTCGTTCGGCGCGTTCGTCGAGGGGCTCGTGATCGACGCCGAGAACGACGACTCGTGGGGCTTCGGCATCGGACTCCTCGCGCGCTGGCACTTCGTGCGCGAGGAGAAGTTCTCGATCTTCATCGAGGGCGGCGCCGGATTCGCGGGCTTCAGCGACGAAGTGCCCTCGGGCGGCACCGACTACGACTTCACGCCGCGCGCGGCCGTGGGCGTGACCTACGAACTCGGCGGAGGAACGCGCCTCGTCGGCAAGGTCGGCTGGTTCCACATCTCGAACGGCCAGACCGGCCCCGACAACCCGGGCCTCGACAGCGTCGCCGCCGCGATCGGCCTCAGCTTTCCGCTGGGGCGTTGAGACCGCGCCGCTGCACGCTCGACGCTGCGATCGACGGAGTTTGTGGGAAACACGACCGACGCCACGCAACGCCCGGCGGTTGCGCGAGAGGACCGTGCACACCCTATCCGAGGTCCAACATGCACGTTCAGCCGAGCAATCACACTTCCCGTCGCGCCTCTCTCCGCCCCGCGGGCCAAGCCTCAGTTCGAACCAGCGCCGCAACGGTGCCTTCGCGATCCGTCCGACCCGGCTCGACGCCCGA
>JBIKWD010000065.1:0-15591 GCA_044356505.1 Phycisphaerales bacterium | reverse complement strand
ACGTGGGCGAAAGGCGTGAACGAATACCGCGAACGACACCTTCGGACGACCGCTCGGGCGATTTCCGACGTTGCGCGCGGGCACGGCAGCGGGAGACCTGCCCTTGCGCAGGATCGACGATGGTAGTCACCCGCGCCGATGCGGATGGGCGCAGGCGTGCGGACGGCAGCACCGACGACCGGACCCTCCCCGATCGGGGGGACATGCCGATGGGTTCGCAGACCTCGATCCCGCGCCGTCGAGCGGCGGCGAGGAGTCTCGGCAATCGCGACGCCGCCTGCGCGTTCGGCGCGCGGCGGGGCGCGGCGGCTTCAGTTCGGCCGACGAACGTCTTCTCCCCAAAGGTGCTGTCCAAGGAATCGACTTCATGCTTCGCGTGCTTCTGGCGTTCTTCTGCCTCGCCACGGTCGCCTCGATCGCCCCGCCCGTCTCCGCACAGTCGAACGTGCGCGCATGGTCGGCGGCCGGGCAGGTCTTTGTCGTGTGGGAAGTCGATGCGAGCGCCCCGCTCGCCTACGACATCTACCGCAGCACCGTGCCGATCACCGCGGTCTCGCAGGGAACCTTCGCGGGCGGCATGTTCGCCCCCGAATGGTCGGGCGCGCGGCTCAAGCTCGCATCGCCGAACGCGCGCTGGCGCGTTCCCACAGCGGAAGGCGGCGTCTATCAGCTCGCGGCGAACGAAGGCCTCTTCGTCTTCACGCCGCGCGAGCAGTCGACGGGGTACTTCGCGGTGGTGCGCAACGGAAACACAGCCGTCTCCGCGACGAACCGCACCTCGGCGCCGGTCGTCGCCGTCTACGACCCCGTCAACCAACCCGTCACCTGCCACGAGCAACTCGCAGGCACGACGCAGCAGGGCTACCCCTTCCGCGTCTACGCGATGTGGGCGTACGGCCGCGACGACCCGAACGACTCGCGCCCCGACACGCCCGTGCTCGCGAACGCCGCGAAGCATGGTGCGCCACACGTCTTCACGGTGTTCGAGCCTGAGAGCGGCCTTCCCGCAGGACCCCGCCCCGCCGTGATCTGCCTGCATGGGGGCGGTCCGCAAGGAAGCCACTGGTCGTGGGCTCCTGAATCGGCCCAGTACGCGAACACGGGGGCGACGCCTGTCGACGGGATCACGGTCGCCATGGACGACCGCGTCTTCGTCGCGACGAGCGGCCAGGTCAACCTCGACCGCCCGAGCAACTGGTTCGGCTGGTGGCCCGGCATGGATCCGATCTCGAACAACCTGCCGAACAACGGCGCGGTGGTCGTTCCCTACACCTTGCGCCGGCTCGTGTGGACGATCGACTGGCTGCAGACGCGCTCGCCGTACGCGATCGATCCCGAGCGCATCGCCTTGATCGGCAACTCGATGGGCGGCGCGGGAACGCTGCTTCTCAGCCGCTTCAAGCCCGAGCGCTTCAGCACCGCGACGGCGTTCGTGCCGCAGCACTACACGCCCGAGACCGGGCAGCGCCTCTTCGGTACACCGACGCAGAACCTCGCGACGACCGAACCCGGGCCGTCAGGCGCTGCGCTCCGCGTGAACGACTTCTTCAACGCGGCGATCCGGCTTTCGCCGACGCGGCGCGACTACTGCCTGACGCGCATCTTCCGCGGGCGGCGCGACGAGGCCGTCGAGTGGGGCGCGCTCACGATCCAGCTCTTCAACGAGATGTCGGCGGGCCGCTGGGGCACGCACCTGTACTGGGACAACCGCGACCATACGGCATCCGACTGGACGACCGACAGCCCCTCGATTCCCGGCGTCGACATCGGCGAGTGGGTGTCGCCCGTGCGCACCGAACGCTCGGGCGCGCCCTACCAGGGCCGCTTCCGCGCGACCCAGTCGTACCCCGGCTTCTTCAACGACGACCAGGATCCGTCGGCCGCGGGCCGGCAACCCTCGCTTGGCAGCGGCTCGCCCGACGACGGCACGCCGTGGGGAACGTGGTGCGGCTACTTCGACTGGGACACGGAGACGATCTTCGACACGCCCTCGGGCTGGTCGTGCACGCTCTTCCTCGTTGGTCAGTCGGCCGTGAGCGTCGACAACTTCCCGGGGGCGACGGCGACGACGAGCCTCACGCTGCGGAAGCCCCGGCGGCTGCTGCCCGCCGCGGGCGCGACGATGCTCTGGACGCTGCGCGACGACCGGACCGACGCTGTGCTGCAGTCCGGCGCCGTGACGGCGGAGGCGAACGGCCTCATCGCCGTGACGGGGCTGGTGATCCCGAAGGACCCGCAGCGCGTGCGGCTCGAGTTCTCGGTTCCCGGCACGCCGCGCACGGGCGACTTCAACGGCGACGGGTTCCTCGACGCGGCGGATGTCGCGGGCATCACGAAGTCTCCCGCCGATCTCGACGGCGATGGCGTCGCCGACCAAGCGGACATCGAGCTTCTCACGCGCTATGTCAACCGCTTCCCATGCGTGGGCGACATCACCGGCGACGGCACGGTCGGCGGCGACGACCTGGCGGCCCTGCTTGCTGCATGGGGACTCTGTCCCGCCGACTGCGCGGCCGACCTCAACGGCAACGGCGCGGTGGGCGGCGGCGACCTTGCGGTCCTTCTCGCAAACTGGGGCGGATGCCCGTAGGCGACATCGTCGCACGCCGCGTCACGCCGAGCCGATGATCGCGTCGACCTCGATCTCGATCTTCATGCGCGGGTCGGCGAGCTTCGCCTCGATGTTGCGAAGGCACTGCGACGTCTGCGCGCCGATGTCGTCCGGGATCGTCGTCGTCGCGTGGTCGAAGCCCTCCGTTCCCGAGACAAGCACGCGGTCGCCGACGACGACCGCTCGGGAGGAGCCGATCTCGCGTTCGAACGACGAGCCGGAGGAGATGAGTCTGCGGGGCATGGAGGAAGGACACGAAGTCGTGCGCCCGACCGCGGCACCGAGCGAAGTCGACGATCGCCGATATGCTGCGCGGCGATCCGTGGTCACCGCACCCTTCAGGAGCCCCCATGAAGACAACCGCACTCGTCCGCTCGCTCGCCATTCTTCCCGCTGCAGCCCTGCTTCTCACGCTCGCGCCTTGGAGCGCTGCGACGGCAGGCGACGCGCGGCAGTCCGCGCCGGCGAAGCCTGCGGAGGCAAAGCCCGCGGAGGCGGCCCCGGGCGAAGACCTCGAGGCGAAGCATGAGGACATCCGCCGCCTGCTCGAGGCGAACGGCGTGAGGGCCGTCACCGCGTCGATGCTCGAGCCCATGCTCAGGAGCTTCGAGGACATGCCGGGCATGACGCCCGAGATGGTCGACGCCATGAAGGCGGAGTACATGGCGAGCCTCGAAGACTTGATCGATGCGTCGATCAAGCCCTACGCGGATCACCTCTCGCACGAGGACATCAAGGCGGCGCTCGCCTTCGCCGAGAGTCCTGCGGGAAAGCGTCTCGCGGCCGCGCAGCCGAAGATCGTCGCGGAGACGACCGCCCTCGGCATAAAGTGGGGACAGAGCGTTCAGCCGCGCATCATGAAGCGCCTCGACGAGATGCGCCGCGAGAAGGCCGAAGGCGACGACTGATCTTCCCGCTGCGGGCCTCGATCAAGGATGGCCGTAGCGCAGCGGGTTTGCGCCACGCCTCCCCCATGAAACGGCGCCGAAACCGGTCGCGCCGTCACGAATCCGCCGTCGACCGATTCAACCGTCGCGGCAGCCCGTTGCGTCGATTGCACGCGAGCGATCCTGAACACGGGTTACCATCCTTCCATGGCCTTCATCACCCTGCCCGTCGATGTACCGGGGATCCGTGGACCGCTCGACTTCCGCCCCGAGTCCGCGAAGCATCTCCTCGGACTCGCGGAGACCATCCTCCGCCAGCCGGCGAGCCTCGAGCAAGGCGACCGCGAGGCGATCGCGGCGTGGACGTCGTATCTCAACGGGTGCAGGTTCTGCATGAAGTCGCACGCGGCCGCCGCCCGCGCGTGGTACGGCCCCGAACGGAGCACGGCGCTCGACCGCCTGCTCGCGTCCGAGGACGCAAGCGGGTTCTCCACGAAGATGCAGGCGCTGCTCGCGATCTCGGATGCCCTCCAGAACTGCGTGCTCGGCGTGAAGCAGGAGCACATCGACCGCGCTCGTGCCGCGGGCGCGAGCGACCACGACATCCACGACACCGTGCTCATCACGGCGGCCTTCTGCATGTACAACCGCTACGTCGAGGGCCTCGGCACCCGCGAGGCGGCCGAGGCCGACTACGAACCGATGGGCCGGCGGCTCCGCGACCAGGGCTACGCACCTGCGACCTCGTGACCACCGCTCTCGCGCCGAGATCTGCTCGACCGTTCGGCGAACAGCCGACGCGCGTTGCCAATGACCTCGTGCGCGTTTCTCGCTATTCTGATCCTCGTCGTGACAGTTGATCTCAACCAGCTCTGGGACTTCTCCGATCCCGAGGCGAGCGAGCGCGCATTTCGAGCCGCGCTGCAGCACGCAAGCGGCGACGACGCCCTGATCCTCTCGACGCAGATCGCGCGCACGCTCGGCATGAGGCGGCGGTTTGCGGACGCGACGCACATCCTTCGGGAGCTCGACGCAACCGCCGCTGCCGCGGGCCCCCTTGCCCGCGCGTACCACGCACTCGAGTCGGCGCGCACGCTCGTCTCCACGACCCACCCCGCCGATGGCATCTCGCAGGATGCACGCGTCGCCGCGCACGACCTCTATCTACGGGCCATCGAGCACGCGTACGCGGCCGGCGACGATGCGGTCGCCGTCGATGCGATGCACATGCTCGCGGTCGTCGAGACGAGCCCAGAGGCGCAGCTCAAGTGGAACCTCGAGGCGCTCGAGCTCGCGCGCGAATCAGACCAGCCCGCGGCCTGCCGCTGGGAAGCCTCGCTTCGCAACAACATCGGCTGCGCGCTGCACGCGGCCGGGCGCCACGAGGAGTCGCTCGCGCACTTCCGCGCCGCCGCCGACCTCCGCGAGGAAGCCGGGCAGGTCGCCGAACACCGCGTCGCGCGCTGGATGGTGGCACGAACCCTGCGCGCGCTCGGCCATCTGCAGGACGCGCTCGACATGCAGCAGGAGCTCGAGTCGGAACTCGCCGCGCACGGGAAACCGGACCCGTATGTGTTCGAGGAACTCGAGATCCTCCATCGCACGCTCGGCGATTCCGCGCGTGCGGCGGACTACGCGGCACGCAGGCGCGCGCCAAGCCCGGCCTGACGGACGCAGGGCCGTTTCCCCAACGCCACGCGAACTTACGAAGCGCACGCCCCCCACGCGGTCAGCAGCGCAGCCAGGTCCTGCGCGTTCGTGGTGCCGTCGCCGTTCAGGTCGGCGGCGGCTCCGCCCCATGCGTTGAGAAGCGCCGCGAGATCCTGCGCGCCGACCTCGCCGTCGCCGTTCAGGTCGGCCGTGCAGGCTCCGCCGCAGGAACCCGTCTGGATCAGCTTGAACGAGCCGATGCCTTGGCTGTATGGCCCGTCGACGTCGTCGTGCGAGCCGATCGCGATCAGGTAGGTCGCATCGCAGTCGGGAACGAACGAGACCCGCGAACGCACTCCGCAGGCGTTGTCGCTGCACGCGACAAGGTTGCCGCTGCAGGAGTCGAACACCGCGATGCGGGTGTCGAGGTCGCCCGAGTCTCCGCCGGTGACGAGCGCCCATCCGCCATCGGTCTCGCAGAGCGAGATGGTGACCGGCTGGTCGGTCGTCGCGGTGTACTCGAACCAGACGTCGGAGTAGATCGGCCCGCACGGGGTCGAGGTCGAGCCCGTGGCCTGCCGGTTCCGGAACGGATTCGCGCCAACCGAGGCCGCCTGCGGCGCCGAGCACTCGTCGTTCTCCGGTGGCCCGCCGCAGGTGTCGAAGCAGTAGAGCGCGGCGCTTCCCACGCAGGTCTCGTCCCATGCGCCGTCGCAGCATGCCGGGTCGAATATGCACACGAAGTTGCAGCACGCCACGTCGTTGCAGAGCGGCGCGCTTCGGGCGATGCAGCAGTCGCCCGCCTCGGGGTCGCCGCAGACGAGTTCGTCGCCGATGAAGGTGACGACCAGTTCGGCGCTGCCCGGCGGGAGGAAGTCGAAGAACCACTCGCTGCCGACGCGGATGAGCGCCGTCTCCCCCGCGGCCATCGGATGGATGATCGTCGAGAAGACGGAGTTGCCGCATCCCGGGTCGTTCGCATCGCGGTTGCACGCGACGACCTGTCCGCCCTCCTGCGGGCACGCCGTCCAGATGTCCATGCCGCTGTTGAAGGGCACGCCGCCGTTGCAGACCGCGAACTTGTAGTCGCCGCTCTCCTTCGCCGTGAAGGTGAACCAGACGTCGCGGCCGATGAGGGCGCAGGTCGGGACATCGAAGTCGTTGCCCGCGAAGTAGTTGTCGAACGGCGTGGCGCCCTCGACGGCCTCGAGCGCATCGACGCAGAGGTCGTTCGGCGGCGGGCTCGCGTCGCAGGGACGGCCCGTCACGGTGAGCGTGTATTCGTTTCCGGTCGGATAGCCGCACGGGTAGCCCCAGAAGTCGTACGGCGCGACGACGACGTAGTACTGGCCCGCGGGCAGGCACTCGCCGTCGGTCAGCGCGGGGCATTCGCCGAGCGTCTGGTCGATGAAGAGGCTGGATGTGCAGTCGGCGAAGACGAAGGTCGCGAAGCCTGGGAACTCGGCGTTGAGCTCGAGCGTCACCTCGGTTCCCTCCTTGAGGTCAAGCACGTACCAGTCCGTGTCGCGCACGCCGTTCGCGGCCCATGTCGTCCCGCGCACCGAGTCTCCGAGGGAAATCGGCTCGGCCGCGGACGGAACGCTCAGGCAGCCTCCGTTCGAGTCCTCGCCGCAGGCCTCGATCTCGAATGCCGTCGGCTTCGGCGCGGGACACGGCGAGAACTGCTCGATCGTGAACACTCCCGTCCCGAAGCTGGTCGAAAGCACGCCGCCGACGAGCAGCGTGTACTCGACGCCGGCCTCGAGCTCGACACCGAGGATCCTCGCGCCGGCGTAGTCGCTGTCGGAGCTGCAGTTCGCGTTCGAGCATGCCACGACCCCGTCCGTCGGCGAGCAGCCGGAGAGCACGGCGAGACGCTCCCACACCTGCTCGCCCTGGTCGCAGGTCGAGATCGTGTAGACACCGCTCGCGGGCGGCGTGAACTTGAAGTACTGCGTGTTGTAGACCCGCTGGTCCCACGGCTCGCCCGCGGGGGCGGGGTCGCAGAAGCCGGCGAGATCGACGACCTCGTTGAGGTCGGATGTGTCGTACACGTTCGGTCCGACGAAGGCGACCCCGGCGCTCGAGCATCCCGTGCCCGGCGGATCGATCGGATCGATGCTCAGGATCCCGCTCTCGATGAAGTCGGCGGCGCAGCAGTGCGCGCCGATTCCGATGCGGTATGTGAGGCCTTCGATGAGTTCCACGCCGCCGATGATGCTTCCCTCGATGCCTCCGCTCGGGCACCCGGCGATGCCGCACGCGATCGTCGAGAACGGGCTGCAATCGGCCCGGACCGAGAGGACCGTCAGGCTGCCGCCGACGGCTGCCGTGCAGGTCGAGATGCGGTACGCACCCGAGGCCGTCGGCGTGAACGAGAAGAAGAAGGTGTTGTTCGAGGGCAGCGGGCATCCGCCCTGCTCTGCGGGGATCAGGCATCCCGTGGCGCTTCCCGAGAACGGCGTGTCGCCGACGACCACCTCGGGAGCCTTCTCACACTCCGGGCAGGACTGGGCGCTGGCGGCGGACGCCGCGAGGGACAGGCCGGCAAACAACGCAACAGCCGGACGTAGGAGGAACTGGAACGGCATGTCGGGTGCTCCGAGGGCGCGCGGCTTCCTGCGCCCACGAGGCGCATCGGTCCAGCCTACTTCCAGGCCTGTTCCTTTCAAGGAAACTCTCGTCACCCTGCACGACTTTCCCGCCGCGCACCCCCCCTGAAAGGGTCAGGTTTCCGACCGTACCAGCCGGAACGCGCCGCACGGCAGGGACTGCGGTCCTCACGCCGCAGGCTTGCGCCGCACCACCGTGTACCAGCAGAGGAACTCCTTCGCGGCTTCCTCGCGAGTCTTCCCTTCGGTGTAGCCGAGTTTCTCGAAGCAGTCGAGGACCCATCCGTCGTCGCGGACGTCGAAGGCGATCACCTCGAAGCCCGCCTTCTCGAACATGGCGCGCGGAAACGGCGAGGCGCCGTCGGCCCAGGGGATGTACTCCCTGTCGGGCGGGTTCTGCGGCGGGCAGATGTTGTAGATCACGAAGACGCCGCCGGGCACGAGCGCGTCGTGGACGCGCGCGAGGAACTCCTCGTCGCCGACGCCGAGATGCACCATCTTCTTCGGGTCGACAGTCTGCCCCGCAGGCGGCGACGGATGGATGTAGCCGTTCTTGAGGGTGTTCTTGCTGGTGATGAGCGAGAAGCCGCCCCCGATCGCGCTGCGGACCTTCTCGTCGGCCGGCCACTGCCCGCAATGGACCGACGCGGCGCCGCCGCCCATCGGGCCCGTGTCGCCGGGCTCGCTGTAGAGCGCTGGAAACACAGGCTCGACGTCGACACCGTGCGCGTCGAACCCGCAGTGGGCGAGCAGCTGGATCTGCCCGATGGTGCCGTATCCGAAGTCGAGGACCTTGGGACGCGCGCCACGCGCCAGGTGCGGCGCGGCGAGATCGAGAAGCCGCACGTAGACGAGCGGCGAGCCGTAGCCCGTCTCGTAGTAGAAGTCGCTTCCGTACTCGCGCGGAGTCAGGCCTGCCTGCTCGTCGGCACCCATCGCGTCGTAGACGCGCTTCGTGACGGCGATCCCCTTCTCGCGGTTCCGATAGACCGTGCGCGTCGACGGCTCGACGAGCTTCGACGTCGCGGCGAGGAACGCGCGTCCGAGATCTGACCGCACGATCGGGTCGAGCGCGGCCGCCTGCTGCTTCAACCTGTCCGTGGCTCGTGCCGATGACGGCGCCGGTTCGGGGGCGGGAGCCTCCTGCTGGGTCGCGCCTGCGGGGGATCCTTCCGTGGCCGCCGCGCTGGAAACGAGGAGGAACGCGAGCGAGAGAGTTAGGAACATGACAGGCCCTCCAAAGACGGCACGCTAGCAGAGGCGCACCGGCTCGGCGATGAGGCTCCTCGATCGCGGTCCACAACAACGGGCGCCCGCCGCGCGAGCGAACCGCCCCGCCCCGCCCCGACTGGTCGGCAATCCTTGCGCGCGGCACCCCAGCCAGCCTCCGATTCTCGGCCAAGAGGGAACTTCCGCTCAGGTGCCGCGCGGGATGGATCGACACTCCCCGCTAGGTTGACGCTCCGTCGACTCAGCGTGCGACCGCGGCCGTTCTGGAGAGTCCGACGCGTGCAAGTCCGAGCGACAACGCCACCCACCACCCGACGCGAGGCCCAGGTCCACCGGGTTCTCGTGATCGACGACGAAGCATCGTTCCACGATGTCTGCCGCTCGACGCTCTGCCCTGCCGCGCAGGGCGGCGCAATCGCGGATGCCGGCGGTTCCGTCGAAGTCCGAAGTCATGGCGCATCGCCGATCCGATCAAGCGGCGACGCGGGCATTGCCTTCACGATGCACTCCGCGGACAGCGGACAGCAAGGCCTCGAGATGCTGCGCTCCGCCTTCGTGCGCAACGAACCCTACTCGGTCGCCATCGTCGACATGCGCATGCCTGGCGGCTGGGACGGCGTCGAGACGGCGAAGCGGCTGTGGCAGGTCGATCCCGAACTCGAGATCGTCATCGCTTCCGAGTGTGCGACGCAGCCGTGGACGCGCGTGCTCCAGGAGCTCGGCCGTCCGTCGAAGCTGCTGCTTCTCCGCAAGCCCTGCGAGCCCGCCGAAGTCTGGCAGGTGGTGCGGTCGCTGGTGCAGAAGCGCGCGAGCGAGTCGGCCGCGCGCGGCGCGATGATGGCGCTCGAGAGCGCGAACCAGTGCCTCCGTCACGAGATGGAGGCCCGCAAGAACGCGGAGGGCAGGCTGCTCTTCGACCCGCTGACGGGCCTGCCGAACCGCGTCCTGCTCCACAACCAGCTCAATGCATGCATCGACCGCTTCCGCCGCGACGGCGAACGCGGATATGCGGTGGTGTTCCTCGACCTCGACCGCTTCAAGGAGATCAACGACTCGCTCGGCCACGACACCGGCGACGCGCTGCTCGTCGAGGTGAGCCGCCTCCTCTCGAAGATGGTGCGCACGGTCGACACGACCGCGCGCGACTGCGACCTCGCCGCACGCCTCGGCGGCGACGAGTTCGTGCTTCTCCTCGACGGCCTTCACACCGCCGACGACGTGCGCAAGGTGACCGCGCGCATCACGACGGCCCTCCATGAGCCGATCCAGGTGGCGGACCAGTCGATCCGCGTCGAGATGAGCATGGGCTTCGCGCTCGGCACGCTCGAGCACCACACGCCCGACGACGTGCTGCGCGACGCCGACGCCGCGCTCTACCACGCGAAGAAGCTCGGCCGCGGCATCGTCTGCGAGTTCAACGAGTCGATCCGCGAGAAGGTGCTGACGCGCCGCCGGCTCTCGAAGGAACTCCGCGAGGCGGTCGCGCAACACCTGATCTCGATCGCATACCAGCCCGTCTTCTCGCTCGACGACGGCGACATCGAGGGCTTCGAGGCGCTCGCCCGCTGGATGCATCCCGAGCTCGGCGCCATCAGCCCGAGCCTCTTCATCCCGATCGCGGAGGAAGAGGCGATCATCTCCGACCTCGGCATGTGGGTCCTGCGCGAGGCCTGCCGTCAGCTCCATCGCTGGCAGCAGCTCAAGCCCGAGTGCGCCGACCTGACAATGAGCGTCAACGTGTCGCACAGCCAGATGCTCGACACGCGCTTCGTGTCGTCGGTGGCGCAGGTGCTCGAGGAGTTCGGCATCGCGGGCAACCGGCTCGCGCTCGAGATCACCGAGTCCGTCTTCGTCGACAACATCGAGCACACGGCCCGCGTGCTGCACGACCTGCGGCGTCTCGGCGTGCGCATCCACCTCGACGACTTCGGCACCGGCTTCTCGTCGCTGAGCATGTTCCACCGGCTGCCTGTCGACGCGGTCAAGATCGACCGCAGCTTCATCGCGGACATGCGGATCGACGGGCAGGTGGCGAACATCGTGCAGGCGATCCAGATCATGGCCTCGAACCGCCACCTCAAGGTGATCGCGGAAGGCATCGAGTCGACCGACCAGCTGCTGCAGCTGCAGAGCCTCGGCTGCCCCTGCGGACAGGGGTTCCTGCTCGCGATGCCGATGGAGGCCGACGAGGTGCCGACGCTCCTCATGCACGGGGCGAGCAGCCGCCTCTCATTCGTCAAGGCGCTCAAGAAGCGCAACGTGGCCTGAGCGTCGGCTGACGCGCGGCCGAACGGCCGCTACGGATTGCAGTGGTCGCACACGGCAGGATCCGCGGCGTCGGCGCCGCCGCGCACCGCATGCTCCTCGCGGTGCCCGCACCGCACGCAACCGAACTCCTCTGCGATTCTGCTCCGGGTGGGCGCGCCGCAATCCCGGCACGGGAGCCCGGGCACGGCCCCGACGACGCCGAATCCGGGCGACCCGCACGCAGGGCAGGCGCGCAGCAGGCGCTCGACGAGATCGCGGCCCGCGTCACCGATGACGGCCATGCGCGTGGGATTGAAGTGCGCACGGAGCTCGCTCTCGACGAACACGGCTCCGTCCTTCGACCGCCGCGCAGCCTCGGCGAACGCGGCGTCGAGCGCATCCTGCCCGGCGAGGCCCTTCGCGATGCGCGGATCGCACTCGTCGTCCGGCCTCACGACGAGGCCATGGGCGGGGAATCCCGCGCGCGCCGCGAAGGCCGCGAGCTCGGCGGGCGTCCGCACGGTGGCGTGCAGGTGACGGCCGGCCGCTGCCGCGCGGCCGACGACCTCGATCTCGCGCGAACGGTCGACGAAGACGAGCACCTCGATGTTCCACGAGCCGAGCCCGAACGGCCCTGGCACGAACGCGCCTTCGCTGCCGAGCCCGATGCCGGAACCCGAGCGTTCGATCGCGATCTCCGCCTTGCGCCGCGCCGCCTCGATCTGCGTCCCGTCGCGCGCGATCTCGCGCGTGAACGTGCCGAGCGCATCGGTGTCGAAACCCCGCGCGACCTCGAGGCGCGCGCCGAGCCCCGAAGCGAACAGCGGTGCGAGCACCCGCTCCTTCCCGTGCTGGGTGAGGAGCGCGATGCGCGCGCCGCGATACGGTTGTGCGGCCGGAGAGTCGCCCATTGCGGGCGAGACGATAGCCGCGCGCGGTCAGCGGCGGCGGCGACGGGCGCCGAGCGCGCCGAGGCCGAGCACGGCGAGGGCGCCCGGCGACGGGACCACGCCCATCGTGACGGTGATGTCGTCGAGGAAGGTCGAGCGGTCGTCGACGCCCGTGATGTTGCCGTTCAAGTCGTAGTTGTAGGGGCTGAGGCTGTTGAAGCTGAGCGTGTAGGTCATGCCTGCCTCGAGGGTGACCGTCGCCCCGAAGCGCTCGAACCACCCTTGCTTGCCAGCGAGGGTCCACCAGCCGTCGCCCGCTGGGCTCGAGTACGAGTTTCCGCCGGCGACCACGCTCGTGTAGTTGCCGATGGTCTGGATGTTGCCGAGCGAGTCGGTCAGCGTGACGGAGTAGTTGTTCTCGCGGCCGAACCAGTCGTGCTCGCGCCACGACGCGCGGTTGGCGTCGAACCACGAAACGGTCGCCTCGCCGCTTTCGGTCGCGGTGAAGGTCTGCGTCATGCTCTGGCGGTCCTTGATGATGCCGAACACATCGCCCGACTTGGCCCACTTCCAGCCCGCCGCGAAGTCTTCGGTGCGCGCGATCGCGCCGCCAGACCACGCGCCGTTGAAGTTGTACTGCCACGAGCTCCAGCCCCAGTTGGGTCCGCCCCACGAGGCGCCCCACTTCGAGCCGTCGGACTGAAGGGTGAACGGGTTGTTCTGCAGGACGGCCTGGTTCTCGAAGCCGCCGTCGACGATCAGGTTGGCGTGGACCGACGCGACGATCGAACCGGTGAGCGCGAGAACGGACAGGGAAACACGGGGCGAGGGAAGCATGTGTGATCTCCAGTTGTGACAGACGGCCGCGTGCGACGCAGCCGATGACGCGAGCCGCTCCCTCGTGCGGAGCGACAACCGTGCTCTTTCGAGCCTTGCGCTGACTATGCCCTGAGATCACCGCCCGTCGCTCGGCCCTGACACGTTTTCGCCGGTCTGACCCGATTGAGTAGGAGTTGAGACATTTATGCGGTTTGTGCCGGCAGGTGCGGGAACCTTTCGACGTGAAGTCGCGGGCGATCGCCCTCTCGACCGGTCGTTCTCGGCCTCACACGCGGCCGCGCGGCGGGCTTGCCGCTTCGAGCGCGAGCGCGAGCGCGCCGCAAACGCCCGCGTCGTCGCCGAGGGCGGGAGGGACGATGAACGGAACCGCAGCGTCCGCGTCGAGCGCAGGCGACGCGATGTATCCGTTCAGGACGTCGAGGTGATGCCGGCGGAGCCGCGCGAAGAACTCGGTCTCGCCGAGGCGCCCGCCCTTCCGCACGCTGCCGCCGACGACGATGCGCCGAGGCGAAAGCACGCAGGTGATCGTCGCGAGCGCGTGGGCCATCGAGCGGATGGCGAGATCCCACGCGGGGTCGTCGGCGTCGAGTTCCTCGGCGGACTTGCCCGTGCGCGCGAGAAACGCCGGCCCCGCGCACAGGCCCTCCCAGCATCGGCCGTGGATCCTGCACGCACCCGCGAACATGTCGTCGCCGATCCGCGGCAGCGGCATGTGCCCCATCTCGGGATGGACGAGCCCGTGCACCGGCCGTCCGCGCACGATGGCGCCGCCGCCGATCCCGGTGCCGACCGTGATGTAGACGAAGTCGTCGAGGCCGACCGCGGCGCCCCAGCGCCCCTCGCCGACCGCAGCGCCGTTCACGTCGGTGTCGAAGCCGAGCGGCAGTCCCGGAAACGCGCGGCGCAGGGGCCCGAGGATGTCGGTGTCGCGCCAACCGCGCTTCGGGGTCGTGGTGATGAAGCCGTAGGTGGGGGAACGCTCGTCGAGGTCGAGCGGGCCGAACGATGCGACGCCGATCGCTGCGAGCCGCCCATGCGCGCGCTCCGCATCCTTCAGCCACGCGGTCACCTTCGCGAGGACTTCCTGCGGATCGTCCGTGGTGTCGAACTTCTCGCGCGCAAGCAGCCTCGATGACCGGGCATCGCCGAGAGCGCAGACGAACTTCGTTCCACCCGACTCGATGCCGCCGAAGATGGGTGCGTCAGGGTTCACGCGCGGGCTTGGCCTGTTCGACCGTGAGCGGCTCGCGGCGCCGTCATCGGAGCCGCACCGTCGGGTCGCCAAGGTACACGAACTTCATGCCTTGGAAGAAGATGCTCGGGGGATACCAGCTCTCCGTGGGTTCAAGCTCCATGAGCTTCTCGTCGCGGACATAGCGGGCGAGCGCCGTCGTCCACCAGCGGCCGGCGGGCGCGGTCGGCTGTTCCGCCATCGCGTCGACGAATCCGTCGAGCAGCGTGTGCGCGCACGGCTGGCTTCCGCTCACGCAGCCGATGACCGCGATCGCGCCGCCGTCGGCGCGACGCACGGCTTCTTCCGACACGCTCGTCGCGTTCGACGCGCCGCGCTGGATCGGCGCGGGTGGCGGCGGGAAGTCGGCGAACACCTGGCCGGCGTTCGTCCCCTTGTGGAGCGTGCCGTCGACATCGAAGTACGCGCCGTACGGTGGCTCCGTGGCGACGACCGCGGTCGAGCAGCCGATCGAGAAGACAAAGGGCGGCGTGTCGGTCGGTGGCGACGCCGTCATGACCGCTCGGTCGAAGCACCCTTCCCATCCCCACGGCTGCCCGTGGCCGGTGTGGAAGATCGCGGCGGGCGACCGGGCGAAGGCCGCCGCCACCGCAGCGGTGTTCGGCTCGCGACCGGGGAGGAAGAACCCGTGCAGGTCGGTGCGCCATTCCCCGCGCGACTTCACGCGCTCGACGAGCGCCGTGGCACGCGCGGCGTTGTCGATCCAGCCGCCGCTGATGAAGAAGGCGAGTTCGTCGGAGGTTGCGCGCTTCTCTGGCTCGGCCGCAAGCACCGCGCGCTGGTGGCGGAGCGTCTTCGCAGCGACCGCCTTCGCCTCGTCCGCGGTCGACACCGGCCAGCGGCCCACCGCGATCTCGGGGATGTAGCTCACGCGGTCGAAGTTGATCGTGTCCTTCTTGTTCGTCTCGCCGTGCACCTCGCCGAAGTAGCGGCCGTGGATTCCCTCGGCGGCGCCGTTCCAGTCGTCGAACGAGCCGTCGTCGCGCGCAAGATCCGCGTAGTAGAGGTCGCTCGCGTAGAACGCGGTGTCGAACGCCTCCTTGGTGCCGCGGTCGAGCTTCATGAAGCGGACCGGCACCGTGTCGACGTCGCCGACGAGGAGAAGCGCGCTGACCTCGCCCGACTTCCAGCGGCGATGGACCTCGCGCTTCAGGAGTTCAGGGGCGTCTGGAACGGGCGGCGCGCCGCCTTCGGGCGGCCGCGTTGCTTCCTCGAGCGCAAGGAATGCGACGGGCGCGCCGAGCTGCCGCCCCCGCTCCGCGAGGAACTCCTCGAGCGCGGGCCGGAAGGCCGCCGGCGCGACGACGAGGATGCGCTCGGGCGCTGGTTCCGCGGTCGCGGCGCCCGCCGTTCGAGGCACCAGGCACGGGAC
>JBIKWD010000233.1:0-4513 GCA_044356505.1 Phycisphaerales bacterium | reverse complement strand
CGCCCGCCTCGGCCGCCGCCGCGCGGATCGCCGCGAAATCTCGTGCGTCGAGGACGCGCGTCGAGATCGACGGAATCTCCTTCGCAAGCGACGCAAGCCCCGCCGCGTCGATGTCGGTCGCGACGACGCTCGCGCCCTCGCGTGCGAACGCCAGCGCGCTCGCGCGACCGATGCCCGCCGCCGCCGCCGTCACGAATGCACGCTTTCCCTGCAGCCGTCCGCTCATCGCGCGACTCCCTTCTTCTGCCGCCTGACCCACTCGGGGCCGTGCGGGAATGCGAACGCCTCGAGCGAGGCGCGCTTGACTTCACCTGAGAATCCGGGGTTCGTGGGCGCGAGATAGCGCCCGCCCTTCACCACGCACGGGTCGACGAAATGCTCGTGCAGATGGTCGACGAACTCGCACACGCGCCCCTCCATCGCGGGGTTGAAGCGGATGTAGTCGACCATGATGAGATGCGCGACGAACTCGCAGAGCCCGACGCCGCCCGCGTGCGGACACACGGGTACGCCGTAGCGTCGCGCAAGCGCCATGATCGCAAGGTTGTCGTTCACGCCGCCGACGCGGCACGAGTCGAGCTGGCAGATCTGCATGCCGCCCGACGCGAGGAACTGCTTGAACATCACGCGGTTCTGGCACTGTTCACCCGTCGCGACCTTGATCGGCGCAATCGCGCGCGCGATCTCGGCGTGACCAAGCACATCGTCGGGCGACACAGGCTCCTCGAACCACCAGATGCCGAACGGCGCAAGCTGCTTGATCCAATCAATCGCCTGCCACACATCGAAGCGCTGGTTCGCGTCAACCATCAGCACGCGGTCGGGGCCGATTTCCTCGCGGATGATGCGCGCGCGGCGCACGTCGTCCTCGATCGACTGCCCGATCTTCATCTTGAAGTGCGTGAAGCCGTCGCGCACGCCATCGCGGCAGCGCGCGCGCACGGTGTCGTCGGAGTAGCCGATCCAGCCGCAGCTCGTCGTGTACGCGGGGAACCCTTCTCGCTCGATGCGCGCGATGCGCTCCGCACGGGTGGCGTCGTTCGCCCGCAGCATCGCGAGGCAGGCAGCCTCGTCGACCGCGTCGCGGATGCCGTGGAAGTCGATTCCCGCCACGAGCTCCTCGGCGGGCATGTCGGCGAGCATGCGCCAGAGCGGCTTCTCCGCGAGGCGCGCCTCGAGGTCCCACACAGCGTTCACGATCGCCGCGAGCGCGAGCGCCATCACGCCCTTCTCGGGGCCAAGCCAGCGGAACTGCGAATCCTGTGCAAGCGTGCGCCAGAACGCGCGTCGGTCGCGCGCGATCTCCGCGACGCTGCGGCCGACGACGAGCGTCGACAGCGACTCGATCGCACGGCACACGATCTCGTTTCCGCGGCCGATCGTGAAGGTGAGCCCATGGCCCGCGTGCGCGCCGTCGGTGTGGAGGATCACGTACGCAGCCGAGTAGTCGGGGTCGACGTGCACGGCGTCGGAACCATGATGCTCCTCGGAGGTCGGGAAGCGGAGATCGACGATCTCGGCGCGGGTGATGGTGGGAGAGGCCGCTGTCATCTCGGTGCCGGTTCCTCGGGAGTCATCTCGCCGCGTACGGCCGAGCGGTAGCAGGTCTCGACGAGCGCCATCGTGCGCCAGGCGTCGCGGAAGGATGTCGACGGCGTGAAGGCCGCATCCGCCGCCGCACGCTGCGCCTCGCGCATCGGGCCGCGAAAGGCGTGGGGAAACCAGCTTCCCTCGACGGCGACCTGCCGCCATGCGCCGCCGTCCGCGGACCACTCGAGCGCATCGGGTGCGCCGTCCGGGTAGTTGAGATTCACGCCGAGTCGCGCGACCGCGGTGCCGCGCCCGCACTCGACGCGCAGATGCGACGCCTCGTGGCGCGCGGGCGCGCGGTGGTGGTGGTAGGTGGTCACGGTCGCGCGGCGTCCCCCCGCAAACGAGAGGATCGTGGACGACCGCGTGTCGGCGAGGCGCGGCGAGCCGGGATGGCCGAACGCGGCCGACCACACCCGCTCGGGCTCGCCGAAAAACGCGCGGCACAGATCGAGGTAGTGGATCGAGTGCATCAGGATCTCCATCCGCGGAAGGGCCTCGAGGAACGGCCAGTTCTCCCACGGCATCCGGCACACGACGCGCACCTCGAGGTCGAGCGGGCCGCCGAGGTTTTCCGATGCGAGCAGCGTTCGCAGCGCCGACACGACCGGCGCGTGGCGGAGCTGCAGGTTGACGCAGCCGCGGAGACGGCGTCCTTCGACGAGCGCAAGCAGCGCCGTCGCCTCCGCGAGGTCACGGCCGAAGGGCTTCTGCAGGAGCACGGTCGCGCCTTCGGGAAGGTGTCCGATCGTCTCGGCCGCAGCATGCGGCGGCACCGCGACGTCGTACAGTCCTCCGGCAGCCTCGCAGGCTTCTACGAGCGACTCGAGCGACTCGTGCGCCACCGCGCCCGGGCTCGACGACGCGAGTTCGCGCGCGCGCGAGGCGTCGACGTCGTAGCAGCCTTCGACGTGAAGTCCGTCGAGGCGGTATGCGGGCAGATGCGCGTCTCGCACGACCGCACCGCAGCCCACGACGAAGATCGGACGATGCTCGCAGGTCGGCCGTGGTTGGGGTCGAGGAGTCGGGCTTTCGGTGCGCATGTGCACGTCGGGGGGCGGACGGACCCCAAGGTACGGCATCGGCGCGAGGAGCGGCGGGGCCAAAAGCGGACGACGCCGACGGAAGCCGTCGGCGTCGCCTCTTTGTCTCGGTTGCAACGATGCTCAGCGTCGGCGACGGGCCACGAATCCGGCCAGACCGAGGAGCGCGATCGCGCCCGGGGTCGGAACGCCGAAGGCGCCATTGAGCGACAGGCCGTTGTTGAAGGCGGTCGCGTCGTTGAGATCCCACGCGAAGGTGAAGATCTGCGAGAGGCCCGATCCAGTCGGCGGATTGAGCGGCGTCCACTTGAACACGATCGAGGCCTGGAGGTCGCCCGGCAGCCACTCGTCGAACTGAGAGGTGTTCTGCGCGTCCGCAGCCTGCGCAGTCGTCATCGCGGTGATGCCCGTCATGCCGGTCTGGGCGTTGACCTGGCCGATGAAGCTCTGCGGCGTGATCGTCGACGCGCTGAAGTCGATGTTCAGGATCGCGAACAGCCCGCTGTAGTAGGCGGGGCTGAACTGATAGTTGAAGAACTGGAACTCGAAGAAGCCCTTGGTCGGTAGGACGCCGGACGCGCCGATCAGGTCGACGCAGCCGTTGATGGCGCAGTCTCCCGCAGGATTCGAGACGAACGGACCGGTTCCGACGCGGGTGTAGCCGGCTTCCTCGAGCTGGGACGCGGTCGCGTTGACCTGGGCGATGGTGTCGGTGAGGTCGGCGTTCGCGGAAACGGCGATGGCGAGGGGAAGGGCCAACCCAGAGAGGGCAAGGGTCGAGAGGGTGCGCATTGGGGAGACCAGGTTGTTGATGGACTCGCAGTCAGCGCGAGGCCGAGACCGAAGAACTCGTTCTGTGGGCGGAGGCGCAATCCGAAGTGCCTTCCTGTCGCCAATTCTGGTGAATTCACGCACGCCGAACCGTCCGATCGGGTGATCGGAGCCTGTTGATTTCGTAGGTCCATTCAAAGGCGAGACTTAGGCTCGGCGGCGCGGGCCGGTGAAAAAGGACGGCGGCGCCCGAGCGGGCGCCGCCGTATAGGTCTTTCAGGAGGCGAAGCCGGTCAGCGGCTTCGTCGGCGGCCGACGAAACCGGCGAGACCGAGGAGCGCCAGCGCGCCCGGCGTCGGAACGCCATAGGCGCCGTTCAGCGACAGGCCGTTGTTGAAGGCGGTCGCGTCGTTGAGATCCCACGCGAAGGTGAAGATCTGCGAGAGGCCCGGGCTCGTGGGCGGGTTGAGCGGCGTCCACTTGAACACGATCGAGGCCTGGAGGTCGCCCGGCAGCCACTCGTTGAAGAACGACGTCTGCTGGGCGTCAGAGGCCTGCGCGGTGGTCATCGCGGTGATGCCGGTGAGGCCGGTCTGGGCGTTGACCTGGCTGATGAAGCTCTGCGGCGTGATCGTCGACGCGCCGAAGTCGATGTTCAGGATCGCGAAGAGTCCGCTGTAGTAGACCGGGCTGAACTCGTAGTTGAAGAACCGGAACTCGAAGAAGCCCTTTGTCGGGAGGACGCC
This sequence comes from Phycisphaerales bacterium, assembly GCA_044356505.1. GTDB lineage: Bacteria > Planctomycetota > Phycisphaerae > Phycisphaerales > SM1A02 > QWPT01. The sequence goes on along the minus strand of JBIKWD010000233.1, from coordinate 363 downwards.
TTCGGCGCCGACGAGGTCGAAGCAGCCGTTGACCGAACACTCGCCGGATGGACCGGACACGAACGGACCGGTTCCGACGCGGGAATAGCCCGCCTCCTCGAGTTCGGAGGCGGTGGCGTTGACCTGGGCGATGGTGTCGGTGAGCGAGGCGTGCGCTGCGCCGACGAAAGCACCAGCAAGCACGCAAGCAGCGAGCGAGGGACGAAGCATGGGTTGGGCTAGGAAAGGGAGACGAAAAGGGAGGGCACCCCTCGGGGGACGAGGAGCGGGGGACACTGGAAAGTAACTCCAAACAACTTGAAGGCAAGTGAAATCGACGCCCTGCGGGCGGTGAAGGTAACATTTCAAGTCTGATAAAATACG
>JBIKWD010000064.1:0-15768 GCA_044356505.1 Phycisphaerales bacterium | reverse complement strand
CTCGACGAACGGCCCGAAAAGGCCGTGCTCGGCATCTGCCTCGGCATGCAGATGATGGGCGTCCACCGCGGAAACCCGCTCATCCAGCACCTCGGCGATGTGCTGCCGAACGCCGAACGCCACCGCAACGACGCGATCCACCCGGTCGAGGCCGAGCGAGGATCGCTCCTCAAGTCGGGTGCCGTGCGCTCCTGGCACCATCAGGCGATCTCCGAGGCGAAAGGCTTCGACATCATCGCCCGTTCGGACGACGGCGTGATCGAGGGCATCGTCGACCCGACGCGTCGCTTCTACCTTGGCGTCCAGTGGCACCCCGAACGCACCGACGCCGTCGAGACGGGCCTCGACGTCGTCCGCACCCTTGTCAACCATGCACGCTGAGCGCACCGATTCGCCGCCGCTCGAGTGTCCCCGCTGCGGATATCCGCTCGCCGCGGCGATCACCGCCGCCAAGGTGCGCGGCGAAGCCGTCGTCGTCTGTTCCGAGTGCGGACTGGACTCCGACGTGCGCGTGCTCGAGACGGGAACCGACTGCCCGCCGTGGCACATCGAGTCGCGTGCGCGACGCCACTCCGTCGTGGTGCGATATCTCGCCACGCTCCTGCATTCGCTCCGTCCGAATCGCTACTGGCGCGCGGTGCGCATGGAGGCGCCGATCTCACGGCGCGGCCTGCTCGCGTCTCTCGCCTGCACGGCCATTGCGCTGCATCTGCTGGCATTCCTGACCGTCGCGCCCGCCGTGGTCATCGAGAACCGGTTTCGCAACACGTCGAGCCTGCCTGATCTCGCATTCGCTGCAGCGCTGCCGCTCTGCCCCGCGCTCGGAAGCGACATCATGCGTGCGGCGGCGCAGGGAAGCCCCGACCGCGCCGTCGACTTCGGCACGGTCTCGCGATTCGTGCTCGCCGCGCTCCACGTCACCTTCGAGCGGGAACGACTGATGATCCTGCAACATGTGCCGCAGGCCGCGGGTGCCGACGGGCTCTACGCGGTGAATCCAGCACCGCCGCCGCAGGTTGCGACGGACGCGTCCTTTGAGGTGCGCCACGGCGTCGTGGGCGCCCAGCGGGGCCTGCTGGCGGGCGTCTTCATCGCGCTTCCCGGCGTGGTCGCGACGGCGCTTCTCGTCCTGATCCCGACTTCGCTGAGACGCGCGAAGATCCGCCGCGCGCACCTCGTCCGCGCGGCGGTGCACGCGACCGTCATGTTCCCGGCCGTGTTCACGCTGCAGGCCGTCGGATCGTTCCTCCTCGCGGCAGGCGGCACTCTCGACCTGATTCCAACCCGACTCGCGCAGTGGATCGCCTTTCCGATCGCCGGCGTGATGATCTACGGCTCGCCGATCTTCACCTTCGTCTGGCTGCGCGCCGTGTGCAGGCACTATCTGCGGCTTCCGCGCGCATGGCTCATCGCGCTGCTCCTCACCATCGCAGCAGTGCTCGCCGTGGTCATCGCGGCGGCCGGCAGCGGCGTCGAGTGACGCGGCCTCGGCCAGGAACGATCAGCGCCCCGAGGACGGCCTTCCGCCATGCTCGCGGGAGAGATGCGCGCGCAGCGCATCTCCACCGAAGTTGCGCGCGGGATCGCTCCACACGCAGTGGACATGCGACGCATCGGCGTTCGTCGAGTCGTACTCGATCGTGAAGCGCGGGGTCGCGATGCGGTAGTAGTGCGGCTTGCCGAGATCGGTCTCGCCGACGAACGCAAACGTCATCTCGCCCGCGTGCTGCGTGCGCCACTCGCGCAGCTGCGCGTCGGCGACGCCATCCGCGAGAAGGCCCGCGTGCGTCGCGAGCAGCTTGTCGACGAGCGCCTTCTGCGCCTCGCTCATCGACGCGCGCGCGACGCCCTTCATCTCGGGCGCCTTCGCGTCGGCGCCGACCGCCCACAGCACGTCGGCGGGCGTCGCATCCATGATGCGCGCGACCTTGCGTTGCGCGTCGTCGAAGCTCCGCGCGAGCTCGAACGCCACCTCGACCGCTGCGCCGAGCGGGCGCCTGCCCGTGTCGTCGCCGCGCGCGATCTCGGCAGGAAACGACCCCGTGAACATCGGCGTCACCGTCGCAACGCCGTCGACGACCGCCGCGTGCAGCACGAAGTGATGACCCTCGATCTCGAACGCCCACGCCGCGGCCTCGGGCGAGCCGAACAAGTGCACCGCGTAGAGGTCGTCGCCGTAGGTCGGCGGCGATGCGCCCGCCGCCTTCTCGTCGACCGCGTTGATCGCCTCGACCACGCGGATCAGCCGCCACTGCTCGCGCCCCGACGCCGACAGGAAGCCGTCGACGAGCGCCAGCGTCGCGGCGCGTGTGTCGGCGTCCATGTCGCGCAGGAAGAGCCCCTCGCGGCCACCACGCGCGAAGTACCACTTCGTGCGCTCGGGGTGGTCGAGCGGCCGCAGCGCCTTCTTGCGCTCGGCGTCCGAAAGCGACCGCACGAACGCCTCGGCCAACGCGCGCTGCGGCGCCGACTTCGGAGGTTCCGCGGCCACCGCCGCAAGTCCTGCCGCGCACGAGACGATGCCAAGACCGACGACAAACGCGGTTGCCATGCGCATGGCTCCAATCGTCGCAGGAATCGTGTCACAATGGAAGCGTGACGAAGCCCCTCGCCCAGCTCGCCTACTGCACGAACGTCCACCCGGGCGACACGCTCGCGCGGACGAAGGCGATGCTCGAGCAGCACGCGACGCGTGTGCGCGATCTGTTCACGCCGCGCGGCGAACTCGGCCTGGGACTGTGGCTCTCCGCGCAGGCAGCGCGCGAACTGCTCTCGGACGCCGACGGCACCGCGCGCCTGCGCGACTGGCTCGCCGAGCGCCACCTCGCGGTCCGCACGCTGAACGGATTCCCCTACGGCGACTTCCACAACGAGACCGTGAAGACGCGCGTCTACCACCCGCACTGGGCGGACCCGAACCGCTCGCTCTACACGCTCGACCTCGCGAAGATCCTCGTGGGGCTCGTCGCGCCGGGCACGCGCACCGTGTCGATCTCGACCGTGCCGATCGGCTGGCGCAGCGACTTCACGAACGAAGGCTGCGGCGCGAGCGTCGGCCTTGCGACCGCGCAGCTCGAGTGGATCGCGGAGCGACTCGCCGCGCTCGAGGAGTCGACGGGCGTGCGCGTGACGGTCGACCTCGAGCCGGAACCCGGGTGCCTCCTCGACCGCGCCGAGCACGTCGTGTCGCTCTTCGACCAGTGCTTCAACAGCGACGAGACGCGCCGTCACCTCGGCGTCTGCCACGACATCTGCCACAGCGCCGTCATGTTCGAGGAGCAGGACGAGGCGCTCGCCCTCTACAGGCGACATCACATCCGCGTCGGCAAGATCCAGGTGAGCGCCGCGCTCTCATGCCATGGCGCACCGAAGGAGCTCGCCGAACTCTCGCAGTTCGCCGAGAACCGCTACCTCCACCAGACCTGCGTGCTCGCGGGTTCGGGCGAGGTGCGCTTCTTCAGCGATCTCGACATCGCGCTCGACGCGATGCCCGACGGCTTCTGGCGCACCCACTTCCACGTTCCCGTCCACCTCGACGCCATCGGGCGCCTCGGCACGACCGCGAAGGAGATTCCGAGCGCGCTCGTGATGGCGTCGCACGACGATCCGCCGTGCTTCGAGGTCGAGACCTACGCATGGACGGTGCTGCCGCCGCACCTCCGCGAGCGCGACCTCGCCGCTGGCATCGCGAAGGAACTCGCGTGGACGCGCGACGCGCTCGTCGAGGCGGGATTCGCGGTCGACGCGGAGCGCGCGCCGTGAGCAGTGCGTCCGCGATGAGCCGCGCACGCGCCTGGCTCGAGATCGTGCGCATCTCGAACGCCCCGACCGTCGTGTCGAACGCGATCGCGGGGGCGGTGCTCGGGACGATCGCCCGCATCGTCGAGGATGACGGCGGACTTGGCGGCGTCTTCGCCGGCGGGATTCCGTACCGCGCCGGTGACGATGCGCCTTCGTCGACCGCGGTCCTGGCCGCGCTCATCGCCCCGCTGCTCGCCTATCTCGGCGGCATGGTGCTGAACGACGCCTTCGATTCCGCCGTCGATGCGCGCGAGCGACCCGCGCGCCCGATTCCAAGCGGGCGCATCGCGCGGAGCCTTGCATTCGCGGCGGGCTTCGCGCTGCTCGCCGGCGCGATGCTCGCATCGACGCTGCTCGCGCCGATGGCGCTGGCCGCCACCGTGCTCCTCTGCGGCGCGATCGTGGTCTACGACCGGTTCCACACGAAGTCGGTCGCCAGCACCATGCTGCTCGCGCTGTGCCGCGCGCTCGCGTCGCTCATTCCGATGCTGGCCATGAGCGACGGCGACATCGAGATGCTCGCAAGACGCGGCGCGCTCGCGCTGCCGCTCGCGCTCGCGGCGTGGACGCTCGGCCTGTCGATCGTCGCGCGCTCGGAGGCGAAGGCGATCCAGGCGTCGGACGATCGCCCGCGGCTTCTCGGCTGCATCCGTTGCGGGCAGTTGATGCCATCGGAAGCCGGCACCTGCCCCGAGTGCGGCTCCGGGAGCGATCACGCCGCTCGGATGGCGCGCCTCGACCGCAGGCGGCAGCCGACCTCGATCCTGCGCGGGATCGTGCCCATGGCGGGCACGCTCGCCATCCTCGCGGCGTTGCTCGTGGCGCTGACGACGGTCATGCACCACGGTGGCCGATCGCGTCACGATCCGCTCGAGAAGCTGCCGCCGCTCGGCGTAGCGATCGCCATCGTCTGCATCGCGCTCTCGAGCCGCGCGCTCATCGCGATGCGGCGCGATCCGCGCGCGACGCCCGCGGCGGTCGGGACGTGGATCGCGTGCCTCGCGCTGGTCGATGCCATGGCGCTCGGCATCGCGGGCGCCTGGCTCGCGTCCGCCGCCTGCGTCGGCCTCGCGGGCTGGACGCTCCTTCTCCAGCGCCGCATCGCGGGCAGCTGAGCGCGTCGGAAAAATCTCTCCGTAAAAACTACTGACTTCGTCGGCGCGCGCGATGGCGTGGCCATGATGCACCCGTCGCGCACCGCGGCGTGCGGCGCGCAGCAACACAGCCGGGCCAGGCCCGGGGAAAGGAAACACCATGCCAATTCGCACGGTTGGAGGGCTGTTCGCCGGCGCCATCGCCTCGCCTCGGCGGAGCATCGTCGTCCTGGTCGCTGGCACGACGCTCGGACTCGCAGGCGTCACGACGATGCAGGGGTGCCAGACGCTCGGAGGGCTGATCCCGCTCGCGGTCAAGGTCTGCGTGGATGCGGTCAAGATGCTGCTCGACCTGCCGCTCGAGGAACTGCCCGACGGCTACGTCCCATGCGGCGAACCGGTGACGTGGGAGGTCCGTGGATCGGGCATGAAGTTCTGCTTCTACTGCAGCCTCGCCGATCCGGTCAAGGTCTACATGCAGCTCGGGTGCACCGGGAGCTTCTACCCGTTCAGGCTGCGGCCGATCGGCGATCCCGCGGCGGGCGACGTCCCCGGCGCAGGCTCGGCCGGCATCGACAAGGTCGGGTGCGACGAGCGTCTGCTGATGAAGGCGCAGTCGATCTACGACGAGTGGTCGGGCCGTGCGTCGGCGATGTTCCCCTCGCCGAACACACGGCTCTTCCCCGATCCGACCGCCTACGCGACGCTCGGCGTCGCGCTCGACGGCGTGCCCGTGTCCCTCGGCGGCGACTTCCTCGTCACGGAGGGGCAACGCATCTCGGTCGAGGGCTCGCTCGACGAAGTCGCGCACTACGCGATGATCTCGGGCGTCACCGAGCTCGCGTTCGAGGACGGCGGCGTGCGCTACGAGGTGTTCGTCAACGCCGACGTCTCCGCCATGATGCTCTTCAGGAACGGCGTCTGCATCGAGCAGCGCCTGCTCTTCGCCCCGGTTCCATGATGGCCGCTTCCGGCGACGCCCCCTGGTGGAAGAGTTCGGCCTCCGCTGGCCGAGACGACGGTCGCGGTGCGCCCGCCGGTCCCGCATGCGTCCTCCTCCGGCGCCTCCGCGCGCATCGCCCCGATGCGCGCGGAGGCCGCTTCGCCGTACCATCCGCGCGTGGTCCACCCCGCTCGAGCGTCCAAGCCCGTGTGCGTGCTCAACGTGGTCGCGCTGTCGCCGAACCTGATCGGCGAGGCGACGCCGCGGCTCAAGGAGTTCGCGCGCAAGTCGGGCGGAGTCCGGACGCTCGTCCCGCCGCTTCCCGCCGTCACCTGCACGGCGCAGTCGACCATGCTCACGGGTCTCGCCCCCGACGGCCACGGCATCGTCGGAAACGGCTGGCATGACCGCGCGCTCGGCGAGGTGCAGTTCTGGAAGCAGTCGAACCGGCTCGTCCACGGCGAGAAGGTCTGGGAGACGGCGCGCCGCATCGACGGGTCGTTCACCTGCGCCAACATCTGCTGGTGGTACGCCATGCACGCGTCGACCGACGCGATGCTGACGCCGCGGCCGATCTACAAGGCGGACGGCCGCAAGATCCCCGACTGCCTCACGACGCCGGCGGCGCTGCGCGACGAGCTCCAGCAGAGGTTCGGGCGGTTTCCGCTCTTCCGCTACTGGGGTCCGATGGCGGGCATCGAGGCGACCGACTGGGTGGCGCTCGCGGCGATGCACGTCCTCGAGACCATGCGGCCGACGCTGTCGCTCGTCTACCTGCCGCACCTCGACTACGCGCTGCAGAAGGTCGGGCCGGGCCACGCGTCGATCCGCCAGGAACTCCGCGAGATCGACCGCGTGGTGGGCGGGCTGCTCGACCGCTGCGAGAAGCTCGGCGTGACGCCGATCGTCGTCAGCGAGTACGGCATCGTGCCGGTGCGCGACGCGATCTGGCTCAACCGTGCGCTGCGCGACGCGGGCTATCTTTCCGTGCGCATGGAGGACGGCCGCGAGATCCTCGACCTCGAGCACTCGCGGGCGTTCGCCGTCGCCGATCACCAGATCGCGCACGTCTCGGTGCGCGACGCGGACGACGTCGCCGCGGTCGAGCGCATCCTCGCGAAGGTCGAGGGCGTCGAACGCACGCTGTCGGGCGATGCACGACGCGCGGCGGGCCTCGACCACGCCCGCGCCGGCGACATCGTCTGCGTGAGCGCGGCCGACAGCTGGTTCGCCTACGGCTGGTGGATCGACGACGCGAAGGCGCCCGACTACGCGCGCACCGTCGATATCCACCGGAAGCCGGGCTACGACCCGTGCGAGCTGTTCTACGACCCGAAGCTCCTGTGGCCCGCCGGCCGCGCCATGCGGAAGCTCGCGATGCGCAAGCTCGGACTCCGCACGCTCCTCGACGTGATCCCGCTCGACGCCTCGCTCGTGCGCGGTTCGCACGGCCGCGCCACGCAGGCGGCAGGATTCGATCCCGTGCTGATCGGCGACCTGCCCGACCCCTTCCTCGAGCAGACGCTGCCGATGGGTTGCGTGCGCGACGCATTGCTCGCGGCGACGCTCGGCGGCGCATGCGCAGGCGAGGTCGAGTCCGAGCTCTCCGACGCGACCCGCGCGCTCCTGCGCGGGAGTCGACGCTGATGCGCGTGTTCTGGTCGCTTCTCCTGCTGTCGGCGGCGATCGGCGTCTGGTTTGCCTTCTTGTCGCCGGATGGGCGGCCGCGACCGACCACCGCGACGATCGAGCATCCTGCGGAAACCCCGGCTCCGCCCGAACCCGCACCCGCGGCGTCGCCCGCATCCACCACCGACGCCGCCCCCGCCCCTGGGGCGACGACCGTCTCCGATCTTCTCGGCGAAGCGCTGACGACCGCGCTCTTTCCGCCGCCGACGGCGAGCACGCCCGCACGCCCGCCGGTCGCGACCGATGCGCGCTCCCCCGCCGACATCACGCGCCGCATCGACGCGCGCACGCTTGAACTCGACGGCCGCTACCGCCTCATCGGCACGGGCAGCCCCGACGACCCCTACCGCATCTCGTGGGAGCTGCTCACCTCCGCGGCGCGGTTCATCGACCCCACGCAGCACGCGCTTGCGCCGCCGCCGTGGGTGCGCGCCGTCGACGGGACCTACGTCGAGATCTCCGCGTACTACTCGACCGCCGTGCGCGTCGCGTCGACGAGGCATGTGCTGCTGACCCTCAACCGCTGGGACGGCTGCTGCATCGGCCTCCCGCCGACACCCTTCGACGCGATCGACACCACCCTCGCGGCGCCGCTCGACATGAAGGGGCTGCATCTCTTCCGCTTCGGGACGTTCCGCGGACGGCTCGTCGTCGAACCCTTCGCGGCCGGCACGTTCCTGCTCGGCCTCTACCGCCTCGAGGACGCGTCGTTCGTCGCGCAGTGAGCCTTGAAACAAGCAGGCGGCGCATCGAGGACGCGCCGCCTGCGAGCTCACCAAGATTTCTCGAACTGCAGTCGCGGACGTGCAGTCGCCGACCCGCCACCCAAGCCCGCGATCGGCGCGGCCGCTCAGAACTCGAACGAAATGCGCGCCTGCACCGCGTGGGTGAGCACGCTGCTGCTCTCGACATCGGCGATGCCGACGAGCGATGGATCGCTGAACGTCGCTGCGCCGAAGTTCGCGCCCCCGACCGCCATCAGGCGGTACTCGACGCCGATCTCGATCGCGTGCGTGAGCTGCCATGCGAGCCCGACCTTGACCTGCCCGCCGAACTCCCAGCTGTCGCCGTTGACGGCCGCCGACACGCCGGGCACACCCGCCGCCGCGATCGAGTCGATGTCGGCCGCGACGTTGACGAGACCGATGCCGGCGCCGAGCTTGAGGCTCAGGCCTCCGGTCGCGGCCGGCGTCTCCGGCTTCGTCAGCGGGATGTCGAAGATGGCGTTGACGAGCACGGGAATCTGCGTGAAGTCGCCGTCGCCTCCCTCGATCGCGGTCGAGAGACCGACGCCGCTCGTGAAGGTTCCCTCGCTGAATCCGTCGAAGCCGTTGCGGTAGAACCCGCTCTCGAGCTCGACCGCGATCGTGTCGTTGAAGCGATATCCGACGTCGATGTTCCACGCGAGCCCTGCGCTCGCGTCCGCCTTCACGCCCGCGATTCCGAACTCGAGCGCACCCGGGGCCGGGACGTAGTCCTTGATCTTCACCGCGGAAAGGAACGAGACGCCGATGTCCGTTCCCACGTAGAGGCCGCCCGCGCCGTCGGCCGGAGCCGCTGCATCGTCCGCGCGCGCCTCTCCCGCGATCGCGACCGCAGCCGCGAGCGCCAATCCACCCATCACCCGACCAGACCGACCGAGCTCCTGCCATCCCAGATTCTGCATTCGATGCTCCTGTTGAAGAGACTCTTCCTGTCACGCCATGCCCCGACGCATCCCTCTACGCCGACACGACCGGCGCGGAGCGGCCGCCACCGATCAACGCCGATGCGAGGGGCATGAAGCAGCAGCGAAGAAACCGGCGGCTCGGACCATCCGTGTCCCGTGATTTTGAAAATTGACCCGCTGGCGCCGCCGCGACGCCTCGTGGAAGGTGCGTGGACGGCACAATGCGGCCATGGAAGAGACATCGGAATCGGAACGGACGGAGAGGACGCCGGCGGACCCATGCCCTGCGGACGCGGCGGCGGCGGGGGCGCCTGCTCCCGCGCCAAACCAACCCCACGACCACCTCCGCTCGGTGGACCCGAGCCTCTACGAGGAGCTCCGCGCCATCGCGGCCCGCGCGCTCCGCGGCGAGTCGCGGAAGGTCGCCCCCGGAACCACGTCGCTCGTCCACGAGATCTGGCTTCGTCTCGCGCGAAGCGACCGGAGCCCTGTCAACGACCAGCAGCATCTGCTCGCGCTCGCGTCGCTGGTGGCGCGGCGCGCGCTCGTCGACGATGCGCGCATCCGCACGGCGGATCGCCGCGGCGGACATGCGCGTCCGCAGCAGCTGCCATCCGAACTCGAGGCGGCGCCCGCCGACCCGGGTGCCGTGATCGCGCTCGACGAACTGCTGACCCGGCTCGCCGAGCGCCACCCGAGACAGGCGAAGGCGCTCGAGATGCGCATCTTCGGCGGCATCGCGCCCGAGCACATCGGCCTCGCGCTCGACATCTCGGCCACGCAGGTGAAGCGCGACATCGCCTTCGCGCGCGCATGGCTCGCCGCCCACGCGAGTCCATCCGACGGAGATCGCCCGGAGACGGAGACCGAACCATGAACGCTTCCCCGCGAACGGGCGGTGCCGATCACACTGCGGTCCTCTTCGGTGAACTCCTCGCCCTGCCCGAAGGCGAACGCCAGGCGCGCATCGACGGGATTTCCCGCGACAACCGAGAACTGGGCGAACTCCTCGCAAGGCTGGTCGCGGCCGCGTCGCGCAACCCCGACGCCACGGCGGTCCTCACCGACCTCGCGTCCGAGCAGCATGCGTCGCCGTCGCTTGCGCTGGCGGCAGGCGAACTCCTCGGCGACTTCATCCTCGTCAGCCGCATCGCCGCCGGAGGCATGGGCGAGGTCTGGGTCGCGGAGCAGCGCATCCCGACGCGGCGCGTCGCGCTCAAGGTCATCGACACGCGGAGCCGACGGCTCTCGCTCCTCGCCAGCGCCCGCGAGCGCGAGGCGCTCGCCGCGATAAGGCATCCCGCCATCGCGACCATCCACGCCGCAGGCGAGTCCGCGGACGTGGCCTGGATCGCCATGGAACTCGTCGAAGACGCGCGCGATCTCCTCGCGGCATGCAGCGACCTGCCGCTTGCCTCGCGCATCGGCCTCATCGCGGACATCGCCGACGGCATCGCCGAGGCGCACGCCGCAGGCTTCATCCACCGCGATCTCAAGCCCTCGAACATCCTCGTCGGCAAGGACGGCAGGCCGAAGGTCATCGACTTCGGCATCGCGTCGATCGACGGTTCGGTCGACGACCCGCTTGCCCGGCTCGGGACACCCGCCTACCTCGCGCCCGAAGCGCTGCCGACGTCCGCAGGCGCAGGCGCCGGGCGCGGGTCCGTCGATGCCCGCGCCGACATCCGCGCCCTCGGCGTCCTGCTCCATCAATGCGTGCACGGCGGGCTGCCGCGCGAGCTGACCGATGGTTCGCCCGCCGACATCCTCGCCAGGCTCCCGACCGTGCGCTTCGAGCCGCCGCCGGGCGCCCCGCGCCAGACCCGCGGCGATCTCGCTGCGATCGTGCGGCGCGCGACGGCCGTCGATCCACTTGAACGCTACCGCACCGTCGCAGCGCTCGCCGACGACCTGCGCGCGTTCCTCGCACGGCGACCGGTCGCAGCCGCGCCGCGCCGCGCGCCGGCCCGCGCGTGGCTCGCGATGCGCCGGCACCCGCTCGCATCCGGCGCGGTCGGCGCCGCCGTCCTCGCGCTCGTCGTCGCGACCGCGTCGAGCCTCTTCTCCGCGCACCGCGCACGGCAGGCGACGGTCCAGGCGCAGACGCTCGCCGACGACATCAGCGGCATCTTCGGCACCTTCATCGACGTCGTGCTGCCGCGCGGCCTCCCGCCCGACTACGCGCGCTCCAAGACGATCGAGGACTACATGCGCGACCGGGTCGTCGGTCTCGAGACGCTCGCAGCGACCTCCCTCGCGCCCGACGGACTCAAGAGCCTCGAGGAGACAGCGAGCGTCCTCCAGTTCGCATGCACGGCCTTCGGCATGAGGGAGGAGGCCCGGCGCTGCGCCATCGCGCGCGAGCTCGCGGCGGTGCGCCTCGAAGATCCGAGAGGCGGCGTTCCGCTCGGCCGCCACTACGACGACGCGCTCTCGCGCCTCGCGATCGACAGCGACGATCCCGCAGCGCTCGCAGCGGTCGAGGCGCTGGTTCCGCAGATGCTCGCGCAGCACGACATCGTGACCTCGACCGCGATGTTCCGCGTGGCGTCCGTCGACCACCTCGGCGATCTCGCCCTCTCGGCCTCGGTCGCGGAGAGCATCATCCGCGGCGAGCCGCGCAACCGCGACCTCGTCATCACCGCGGCGAGCCGGATCTATCTCGCGACCTTCGGCAGGATCAACCGCCTCGAGCCGGTCGATGCGGACACCGCGCGCGCGCTCGCGCGGTCGAACGAACTCGTGCGCGGACTCGTTGAGGGGGACGACGGCGCCATGCGCGAGCGCGCGAAGGGCGTGGCGAGATCAATCGACTTCCAGTTCGCGCGCATGCTCGCCGTCGCGCGCGCGCCCTCGCTCATCCCGCAGTTCGTCGAGTGCGCGCGACTCGGCGCAGCGCCGGGGCGGCTGGGCGCGATGGAAACCATCGGCCTGCGGCTTCTCCGAATCGGCGAGACGCAGGTCTGGCGCGCCGTGCTCGACGAGATCGACCGTCTCGGTCTCGAGCTCGCCCCTGCGGCGGCGCTCCCCGTCGAGCGCGCGCGGGCGGAGCTCGTCCTTCTCGAATCCGTCGACCCGACCACCGCCGGACGCGAGCGCGCCATCGCCGAGGCGCGACGCATACTCGCCGCCGCAGCCGCGCTGCCGCTCAAGGACACGGCGGGCGAGATCTACGACCAGCTCGCGGTCTTCGAGCGCCACAGCCATCTCGCCGTCGAGACAGGCGACGTCGACGCCGTCCTGCGCGACGTCGGGCTTCTCAAGTCCCACGCGGCGGAGGCGCGCGCGCGTGGCGACAGCTGGGCGGTGAGCCGCTACGAGGACGCCGCAGCGCAGCTCGCCGACATGCTCGAGGTCGGCAACTGGGAGACGAAGTAGCGACGGCGTCGCAACGCTTCATTCCGAACCCCCGCGCGGCTACGCTGTCGCCGTGCTCCGCATCGGCCCCGTCGAACTCGCCTCGCAGATGCTCCTCGCGCCGATCGCAGGGCACACCGACCTCGCGTTCCGCATCCTCTGCCGCGAACAGGGCGGCGTCGGCATCGCCTACACCGACCTCCTCAACTCGCACGCGATCCTCCGCGAGACGCGGCGCACGCTCGACCTCGCGAAGACGAACGAGTTCGACCGCCCCTGCGGCATGCAGCTCTACGGGAACGCGCAGGATCCGCTGCCCGAAGCCGCGCGCTGGGCCGTCGACCGCGGCGCGCAGGTCGTCGACATCAACATGGGCTGCCCCGTCGACAAGGTCGCGAAGAAGAACGGCGGCAGCCTGCTCCTGCGCGACTGCGGCAACACCACGCTCCTCGCCTCGCGCATCGTGCAGGCGGTCGAACGCCACTCCGGCGGCTGCGTTCCCGTCACGGCGAAGATGCGCCTCGGATGGGACCCCGAGCACATGGTCGCGCCCGTCCTCGCGCGCCAGCTTGCGGACGTCGGCATCGCGGCCGTCACCGTCCACGGCCGCTACACGGTGCAGTACTTCTCCGGCAAGGCGGACTGGAACGCGATCCGGCTCGTCGTCGAGGCCGTCCCGCAGATACCGATCATCGGCAACGGCGACGTCACGGAGCCCGAGCACGCAGCGGCCCTCATCGCGACCACCGGCTGCGCCGGCGTGATGGTCGCGCGCGGCGCGATGCGAACGCCGTGGCTCTTCCGCCGCGCGGACGAGCTGCTGCGCACAGGCCACGTCGGCGCCGAGCCGACCGTCGCCGAGAAGCTCCGCGTCGCCCTCCGCCATCTCGAGCTCAGCGCCGAGTACGAAGGAGAGGCGCGCACCGTCATCCGAATGCGCCAGCACATCGCCTGGTACGGAAAGTCGCTCGGTCACGTCAAGCCGCTCAAGGAGGCCATCCGCACCGCGACGTCCGTCGCCGCGATGCGTGATGCGCTTGAAGCGGCGATCGATGAGTTCGCGGACCTGACCGCGCCCCAGGTGTCGCGCGCGCGGGGACTGCCATCGACGCTGTCGGACGACCCGGAGTAGCCCGCGCAGGATCGCGGGCGGCGCGACGGCGTGCCAGTCGACAGTTTCTAGGACCGCGCGCACATGCAGAACCTGTTGAGATTGACCCAAAATTCCACCATGGGCTTGCCCGCGAGGGTCCTTGGGCTAGTTTGGGTGAAAGGGCTGCGCCTTCGGGCGCGGAACAGGGTTGGCGCTGTCGGCGGGAACCGACGTCGCCAAGGTTTGAGGGAGGGACTCGGGCTCCACGCTTGCGTTCCGGTGTCTGGAGAGGGAGTTCAAGAAGTGAACTTGCTCATTGGACGCGGTCTTCCGCGGTCGATGTCGTCGTGTCGCGTTGCGCGATCCGTACGTCGGCAGCGTTTGCATGGCCCGCTTGCGGACCATGGACGACCTTCTCAAATCGACGACAGATCGACGGACGCAGGGAGCGTCGTGACGGTGAACGCCGTCGCAACCAGCCCCTGAAGTCGTCGGCTTGACGATCCCCGCAGTGCGAGATCGGTATAGCCGTGCGGTCTCCGACCGCACTCTGTCAGGTGTGTGCAAGCGAGTTTCAGAGACTGTCACCAGATCGAATCCTCTTCCGTCCATTGAATCGGAGAGGGCACAGCCAGGAGACGTCCGACGCCGAGGCCAACTGGCCCACATCGGCCCTGACGAACTCCTGAAGCGTCCCGGTTTCCTGCGCGCGGCCAGACGTCTGCCGCGTCCAGACCACTGCGACGCGGTTCCGCGAACTATCTGTGCCCCTTTCCGCCCGCCGCCCGAGTCACGCAAGTGCACTCGGGCGGCGTTTTTCGTACTTGAGCCGATCGGCGCCACCCCGTACCATCTTCGCCCCATGGCTCTGCGCTGCAACATCGTCACCCCAACCGAGAGCGTCCTCGAGACCGAAGCGAGCTACATCGAGTTCCCAGCGTGGGACGGGCAGAAGGGCGTCGCCTCCGGCGCCGCGCCGTTCCTCGTCCGGCTCGGCGAGGGCCTCCTTCGCGTCGAGCGGACCGCGGGCGGCGCGGAGACCTTCCTTCTCGACGGCGGGTTTGCGCAGATGAACGGCGGCACGCTCACCATCCTCGCGGACGCCGTGACGCCGACGGGCGCGATCGTCTCGTCGGACGCCGAGCGGGAACTCGCGGCCGCAAGCTCCGAAGCCGTCAAGGGCGGAACGCTCGAGGCGCGCAGCAGCGCCGAGCACCGCCAGCGCATCGCGTACGCGCGCGTCGCGCTCGCGCGCAGCGGACGCCGCTGAGCCGCTCCCGTGGTAGTCTTCGCCGCATGACCGAGCACGATGCGAACGCGGTCGCCGATCCGGCGATCGCGGCGGAAGACGCCGCCCACACCGCGACACCTGGCATGGAAGCCGACGCGAACCAGCCATCGCCCGAGACGCCCGACGCGGAAGTCGCGGAGACTCCGACCCCGAAGCGTCGCCGCAAGTCCGCGGACGAGCACCCTTCGCTCTTCTCGATCAACCTCGACGACCCCGAGCTGCCGTCGGCATCGATGCCGTTCGCGCTCCGCGTCGAGGCCGCGATCCTGCTTGCCGACCGGCCGATCTCCGATGGGCGCATCGCCGAGGTGCTCGGATTGATGCCGGCCGCCAACCGCGCGGCGGGCGACGACGACGCGGATCCGCGCGATTCCGCGGCGCTCGCGGCGCGAAGGCGCGAGGCGCTGCGCCTCGTCGCCGAGGCCGTCGACCAGCTCAACGCCCAGTATGCCGAGACCAACCGCGCCTTCCGCATCGAAAGCGTGTCGGGCGGACGCCAGATGCTCACGATCGCCGCGTACGGACCCGTGCTTTCGCGGATGAAGGGTTCGCGCGCGCAGACGCGCCTGTCGCAGCCGGCGCTCGAGACGCTCGCGATCATCGCGTACCGCCAGCCGATCCTGCGCGCGCAGCTCGAGGCGATCCGCGGCGTCGCGTGCGGCGAAGTGCTCAAGAGCCTCATCGACCGCAGGCTCGTGAAGATCACGGGCCGCGCCGAGGAAGTCGGCCGCCCGATGCTCTACGGAACGACGCCCGAGTTCCTCCGCGTGTTCGGCATCGCGAGCCTGAGCGATCTGCCGCTGGCCAAAGATCTTAGATAGGCGACCTGAG
>JBIKWD010000063.1:0-15771 GCA_044356505.1 Phycisphaerales bacterium | reverse complement strand
CAAGCTCGAACCGCCAGTCTTCCACGCCGACGCGCCGGCCGCGGGCGCGCCATCCCGCCCAGCGCACCTCGATTCCGTCCCTGCCCACGGCCGCGTGACCTCGGAAGCGCGCGAGCGGCTCGATCCGACCGCGGCCGCGCGAGAGTTCGCGCGGCACGTCGAGGCCGAGGTATTCCGCGCGGTGCGGCTCGAGTTCCACGGCGGGGTGGATTCCTGCCGCGGGCGCGTCGGCGTCCCACGCGCAAAGAGGGAGTCGGAACGCACGCGCGATCCTGGCGTCGGGGTCGCGGATCGGGGCGTCGGCGGGGCCGAGGAAGAGGTCGATGTGGCTGCCTGCGATCGGCGCATCGAGGTGGCGCGCGAGCGCGATCGCGACCGCGCCATCGCCGGCGGCGAGCGGGAACTCGCTCGGAAGCGCGGCGTTTGCGGGAGGTTGCGGATCGGAGGCCATGGCGCGGAGTCTCGTAGATTTTTCGGGTCGACGCACGGCGACCGCCCGCCGCCCGCACCGTATCATTGCGCCCCATGAAGAGCCTGTTGTCCCGCGTCCGGTTCGGAGTCGGCCTTGCGGCCGCCGTTTCCCTCCTCGCACTGCCTGCGTGCTCCGCCCGGCGCCCGATGGTGGCCGCCAGGGCCGAGGCCGACCACGCGTTCATGCACGGTCAGTTCGACAAGGCCGCGCCCGCGTACCTCGAGATCATCGAGCAGGCGCCGGGCGACTGGGAGGTCGAGTACCGCTACGGCGTGTGCCTCGCGAACCTTGGAAACCTGCGCGAGGCCCGAACCCACGTCGAGACGGCGCATGCCGCCAATCCCGTCAGCGAGGAGGTCGCCGCGGGGCTTGCGGAGGTGTACTTCAAGCTGGGTGAGAAGCAGAAGCTCGTGCAGCTCCTGCAGGACCGCGGCAACCTGCAGCGCTCGATCCCGAGCTTCATGCTGCTTGCCGACTACGCGCTGCGCATGGACGACCCGGACACCGCGAACACCGCCGTCCGCGGCGCGATCCTGCTCTCCGACGGCAAGGATGTCGCGCCGTACCTCAAGGCGGTCGAGGTCGCCGAGCGTTTCGGCGACACGAAGACCGCGTCGCAGCGGCTGCGGCAGGCCTACACCATCGACCCGAAGTCGCAGCTTGTGAACGCCAAGCTCGCGGAGTACGGGATCGCGGCGGAAGGGACCACGGGACTTCCGCCGGGGCCGTGAGCCCGGCGCGAATGGCCTGAGCACGGTGCCGCGCGACGCGAAACCAGTCATCCCGATCTTTCACGCGCTTGCGGATTCGCAGCGCGCGCGCATGCTGCGCGTCCTGTCGCGCGAGGAGCTCGCGGTCGGCGAGATCGCGGCCGCGCTGCAGCTGCCGCAGTCGACGATGAGCCGGCAGCTGAAGGCGCTGTTCGAGGCGGGGCTGGTCGTCAAGCGCACCGAGGGAACCGCGACGCTCTACCGGCTCGTGCGCGACTCGCTCTCCGACGAGGCGCGCGCCGCGTGGGACCTGCTGCACGGCGCGCTCGGCGACGATGCGGCGTTCGCGGACGACGATCGCCGGCTCGTCGAGGTGCTCGCAGGGCGGAGCCCCGATCCCAAGGGGTTCTTCGGCCGTGTCGGCGGAGAGTGGAGCGGCCTGCGCCGGGGATTGTTCGGCGAGCGCTTCGCCTCGGAGGCACTGCTTGCGCTCGTGCCGGCGTCGTGGACGGTCGCCGACCTCGGTTGCGGCACCGGCGAGATCGCAGCGGAGCTTGCGCCGTTTTTGCGGAAGGTCGTGGCGATCGACAGGGAGCCGGCGATGATCGACGCGGCGCGCAAGCGTCTGCGCGATTTCGGGAACGTCGAGGTGCGGCGCGGCGACCTGACGGATCTTCCCGCGAACGCCGGCGAGTTCAACGCGTGCGTGCTGTCGCTCGTGCTGCATCACGTGCGCGAGCCGTCCGCCGTGCTTTCGGCGGCGCGCAGGGCGCTCGCGCGCGACGGCGTCGTGATCGTGATCGACATGGCGTCGCACGCGCGGAGCGAGTACCGCACGACGATGGGCCACGAGCATCTCGGGTTCAGCGAGAAGGAGATGCGGGCGCTTGCCGGCGCCGCGAAGCTGGAAGTGGGGCTCTATCGGCCGCTGCGCCCCGCGATCGAGGCGAAGGGGCCGGGGCTCTTCGTTGCGCGGCTCGGCAGATAGCGCTCGCCCGCCATGCAATGGAAACGGCCCCGCGCGAGGCGGGGCCGTGGTGTCTTCGCATGCGGTGCGCCGTCACTTCGCCGCGTCGATCTTCGCGAACGCGGCGGCAGGGTCTGCCTTCACGGGGCCGATGCAGCCTGCGCAGCAGACGCGCACGAGACGGCCCTGGATCACCATGTCGACCGCGCCGTCGCCGAGCGGCTTGCCGCTGATCGGGCAGGTCGTGAGCCTGTAGGCCGGCTTCTGCGCGGCGATCACCTGCGTTTCGTACTCCTTCACGTACTTCGCGGGATCCTTCTCGAATCGGCCGACGCACTTCTTGCAGCAGAGGCGGTAGACGCGGTTCTGATGGACGACGGCCTTCGCATCGGGCTCGAGCACCTCGTCCTTCATGACGATGCAGTTCTTGAGGGCGAAGGGGCCCGCGGCCTTGATGATGGCCTCGTTCATCTTGCCCGAGTACTTGGCCGGGTCGGACTTGAACGACGCCTCGCACTTCGGGCAGCAGAACTTGATCTGGGTGCCGTTGAGCCTGGCGTCCGACATGCCGTCGAGCACCACGGTGACGGCCTCCTTGCCGAGCTTCTCGCCCGAGACCGGGCAGGCGTCGAGCGGGTAGGGGTCGCCCGAGTAGGTGGACGCTTCACGGGGGGCTGCGGTCATCGCGGCACTCGTCAGGGCGGCGAGGCAGGCAACGGCGGCGAACAGGCGGTGCTTGATGGTCATGGGCGCAGCCTATGCCAGCGGGCGGTCGCGGGGAAGCGGATCTGGACTTGCGCGGACGCGGAAGGGCGGAGGGGCGGCGCGGCTTGCGCGTCCGCAAACCGCTTGCCTGCGGCGGCCGGACTGGGTATTCTTCCTTTCATCCGGATGAATGGATGAAAGCGGGCCCCGTCGGTTCCGCGTTCCACATCCTTGCGAGATCGAGACCACCCATGCCAGCAACTCCGACCATGAAGAAGTCAACCGCCGCAAAGACCAAGTCCTCCAGCACCGAGACCCGTGGCAACTCCTCCATGGGCAACTCCTCCATGGGCAACTCCTCCATGGGCAACTCCTCCATCGGCAAGACCTTCATGGACACGGGTCTCGTCCTGCTCTCCAACCCGCCGTACAAGGTGAGGTCGACCGACGCCGAGACCGTGCGCTTCGGCCGCAAGGAGATCGAGCTCGCCGAGCACGAGATGCCCGGACTCATGGCGCTGCGCGCCGAGTACAAGGGCCGCAAGCCGCTCAAGGGCGCGCGCATCTCGGGCTCGCTCCACATGACGATCCAGACGGCCGTGCTCATCGAGACGCTCGTCGAGCTCGGCGCGGAAGTGCGCTGGGCGTCCTGCAACATCTTCTCGACGCAGGATCACGCGGCCGCCGCCGTCGCGATCGGCAAGGGCGGAACCCCTGAGAATCCGAAGGGCATCCCCGTGTTCGCGTGGAAGGGCGAGACCCTTCCCGAGTACTGGTGGTGCACCTACCAGGCGATGAACTGGCCGGACGGGCAGGGTCCGAACCTCATCCTCGACGACGGCGGCGACCTGACGCTCCTCGTCCACAAGGGCCTCGCGTTCGAGAAGGCGGGCAAGGTTCCCGCCGCGAAGCCGGGCGATGTCGAGGAGTACAAGGTCATCCTCAACCTTCTGTCGGATCTCCTCCGCGACAGCAAAGGCCTGTTCGCGCGCATCGTCCCGAACATCAAGGGCGTGAGCGAGGAGACGACGACGGGCGTGCACCGCCTCTACCAGATGCAGGAGCTCGGCCAGCTCCTCTTCCCGGCGATCAACGTCAACGACGCCGTCACCAAGTCGAAGTTCGACAACCTCTACGGCTGCCGTCACTCGCTCGTCGACGGCATCATGCGGGCGACCGACGTGATGCTCGCGGGCAAGACCGCGCTCGTCCTCGGCTACGGCGACGTGGGCAAGGGCTCGGCGCAGAGCCTCCGCAGCCAGGGCTGCCGCGTCAAGATCGCCGAGATCGATCCGATCTGCGCGCTCCAGGCGTGCATGGAGGGCTACGAGGTCGTGACGCTCGAGGACGTGCTCGAGACGGCCGACATCTTCATCACCGCCACGGGCAACTGCGACATCATCACCGCGGAGCACATGAAGAAGATGAAGGACAAGGCGATCGTCGGCAACATCGGCCACTTCGACAACGAGATCGACATGCTCGGCCTGTCGAAGGTGAAGGGCGTGCGCCGGGTCAACGTCAAGCCGCAGGTCGACGAGTGGGTCTTCCAGGACGGCAAGTCGATCCTCATCCTTGCGGAAGGCCGGCTCCTGAATCTCGGCTGCGCGACAGGTCACCCGAGCTTCGTGATGAGCGCGAGCTTCACCAACCAGGTGATGGCGCAGATCGAGCTGTTCAAGAACTCGAAGCACTACGGCAAGACGGTTACGACGCTGCCGAAGCACCTCGACGAGAAGGTGGCGCGGCTGCACCTCGAGAAGCTCGGCGCGCGGCTGACGAAGATGTCGAAGAAGCAGGCCGAGTACATCGGCGTGCCGGTGGAAGGCCCGTACAAGCCGGATCACTACCGGTACTGAGATTCACGCGTCGGGCGACGGAGTCGCCTGGTGCTGGCAGGAACTTGACGCGTCCGGCGATGACCTCGCCGGACGCGTTGTTTTTGCCCCCTCCCAAGACCGGTGCACGGCACGTGCCATGCAGTGCCAGGCACTGCATGGCACGTGCCGTGCACCGGTCTTTCTTCGCTATTCTTTTCCGAAACTTCGGGAAGGGCATCCATGGGTACGTATGTTGCGGCCACCGCTCGTGCGAGACGCGCGGGCCAAGAAAGGAGTCACACATGGGAAGGAAGAACCGTCACATCGAGATCGGCGGGGCGTATCACGTGGTCCATCGCGGAAACCAGCAGATGAGGCTGTTCGAGACCGATCTCGACCGGCAGTACTACCTCGCCATGCTTGGCAGCATCGCAAGGCGGAACGAGGTGGGAATCGGAGGCTTCTGCCTCATGTCGAACCATGTGCACTTCGCGGTGATCCCGCGGTGCACCAAGGGCATCAGCCGTTGCTTTGGACAGCTGCACAAGCGCTACTCCGAGATGCTCAACACGCGCAACGGGCGCCGCGGATCATGCTGGGAGGGGCGCTTCTACTCTGCCCAGATGGATGCGCGACACGCATGGAACGCGCTGCGATACATCGAACGAAACCCCGTCGCGGCGGGGATGGTCAAGGACGCCGCCGACTGGAGGTGGTCGAGCGCGCGCTCGCACTGCAGCTATGGCAAGGAGTGGGACTTTCTCAACGTCGATGTGCGGGGCGAGTGGGTCGAGCCCGCGCGGTGGCGGGAGGTTCTCGGAGTTCCGCTCGAAGTGGAGGAGCTTGAGACGATCGACTGGATCGCCGTCGAGTCAGGCTTGAATGCGCGCCGACTGCTTGCGCCGACGCGTGCGGCCTGACGGAGATCTCATCTCGGGCGCGTGTCCCACGCCTTGAGGAGTTCGGCCTCGCGCTCTTCGCCGATACCGGGTGCGCGCCCGCTACCCCACGCGAAGTCAGCTGCGCGGTCGGCCTTCGTGGCGTTGAAGTCGGCGATCGTGTCGCGCGCCGTTTCCGCAAGCGGGCGACATGACAGGCCGTGCGCAAGAGCCTTGGCGTTGTTCGCACGGCCTGCACCGGCGAACTCGGGAGCCTGCGGGATCCATAGGGGCAGTCCCATCCATGGAGCCACGCCCCGCTCGAGCAGCCACGCCTCGTCGATCCAGGCGAACTCGATCGGCACCGAGACGGCCGCCTTGATTCCGGCAAGCATCTCCGCCATGGTCAAGGGACCCTCAGGCCCCGTGGCAATGAATGTTCCGTTGTGCCCATCCTCGACCAGCCTCAGTTGGAACGCAGCGAGGTCGCGCGCATCGATGATCTGGACGCGAACCTCGTCCGGACTCGGCGCGCGTGGTGCGAGCACGCGTCCGCCTTTCGCGATGCGTATCGGCCAGTAGGTGAATCGACAGCTGTCATCCCCGGGACCAACGATGAGACCTGGGCGGACGATGCATGTCTTCCCAGGGCACGCGGCCTCGGCGGCTTGCTCGCAAAGCGCCTTGAGTGGTCCGTAGGTCTCGCCGGTCACCTGCTCGACGGTGGGATCGGGGATCGTGCCGACAGGGGTCGACTCATCCGGCGCGACGGAGTTGTCGGTGTAGACCGAGACGGTCGAGACGAGTTGATACATCTGCGTCACCGGTGCGAGGAGCTCCGCAGACGCCCTCGCGATACGCGGGACATAGGCGGAATTGTCGATGACCGCATCGAGACGCTCTCCACGCGACTTCAGTTCCGCGACCAACGTCTCGAGCGATCGGAGGCCTTCGTCCTTGTTCGGATCTCGGTCTCCCTTCAACTGTCGAACCGCCTTGTACATCTCGCCCGATAGCCGGGTCGGGTCGGTTTTGCCGCGGTTGAAGGTGGTGACCTGCCACCCCTTGGCAAGCGCGATGTCGATCAGATGCGGGCCAAGAAAGCCAGTGCCGCCGAGGATGAGGATGCGCATGGGCGCTAGCGTATGCGGCGGAAGCTCTTGTGTGCACGGCACGTGCCATGCAGTGCCTGGCACTGCATGGCACGTGCCGTGCACCGGTGGGTGGTAGGATTGCCGCATGGCCATCAGCCGCGCCAATACCGCCGTCGCGCTCCTCTGCGGCGCCGCGTTGATAGGACTCGGCATCCACCTCAACCGTGGCGATGGCCGCGCGAGCGACCGGCCGCCCTCGCCCTCGCCCGGTTCAGCCGAGAGTGACATCGGAACCGTCCTGGGAAAGCGACGCGCCGCTCCCGAAGGTGCGCCGTTCGCCAAGCTCTCCGTCGCACCGGAGAAGATCGAACTTGGCTCGGTGTCGACGTGCGGCGAACGACGGGTCGTGGAGATCGCCCTCGCGAACGACGGCGAGTCGCCGTTGCGTGTCGACGGATGGGTCTCCACGTGCGCCTGCGTCTCGCCGACGGTTGCCCCGGGATTCTCCATCGAGCCGGGACGCGTCTTCACGCTCCCCATCGCGGTCGAGCCCTGGAGCTTCGGTCCCCAGAGCCACCGCATCGATTTCCGGGTCTCGGGCGACGGCCTCGCCCCAAACGCAAGTGCAGGGCGTGTCCGCGTCAACTTCGTGGTCGATGGAGTCCTCCGCGCGCGCCCTGCGATGGTGACGCGGCCGGAACACATGCGGAACTTCGCGGTGAACATCGACCGTTCCGCATCGGATGGCTCGTTCGTGCCAGACGCCTACGAGATCCTCGGCGTCGAGCCGCGTGTGGCGCAGATCCTTCCGCCGCTCGAGCCGGGTCACGGCGCGATCAACATCGACTTCCAGGCGATCGATGAACTCGCCGCGTCGACGGGAGGCGCCGAAATCGAGGCCTTCGAGTGGACGGAGACGCCGGGTGGTCGCCGCTGGAGGTCGATCGA
Source organism: Phycisphaerales bacterium (assembly GCA_044356505.1). Classification (GTDB taxonomy): domain Bacteria; phylum Planctomycetota; class Phycisphaerae; order Phycisphaerales; family SM1A02; genus QWPT01. Next base: position 8,177 of record JBIKWD010000063.1, on the reverse strand, counting down.
GCTGACCGTGCGCACGAACCTCGAAGCCTGTCCGGAGATTCGGGTGCGCGTGCGGAACCGCGGGTCGTAGCGGATGGCGCGCTCGGCGGCCGCGTCCGAGCGGGCGTGGCCGCAGCGCGAGCCGCCGCAGCGGCGAGCGGTCAAGTCTCGACCAGCATCGTCACCGCGTTGCCGCCGCCGAGGCAGAGCGAGCAGATGCCGCGCTTGCCGCCCGTGCGCTTCAACTGATGGATCAGCGTCACGAGGACGCGCGCACCGCTGGCGCCGATCGGGTGTCCGAGCGCGACGCCGCCTCCGCAGATGTTGAGCTTCGACTCGGGAATGCCGAGCGGCTTGATGTCGACGAGCACCTGGCCCGCGAACGCTTCGTTGATCTCGAAGAGGTCGATGTCCGCGACAGAGAGGCCGTTCTTCGCGAGGATCGCCTCGATGCCGAGCTTCGGCGCGAAGAACAGGTCCTTCGGCGCGGTGCCCGCCGTGTTGGCGTCCACGATCCTCGCGAGCGGCTTGGCGCCGGTCCTCTTCAGGCCTTCCTCGCTCATCACGAGCACGGCCGCGGCGCCGTCGGAGATCTGGCTCGCGTTGCCGGCGGTCGCGGAGCCTTCCTTGCCGAACGCGGGCTTGAGCTTCGCAAGGCCGTCGCCGGTCGTATCGCCGCGGATGCCCTCGTCGGCATCGACGCCGGCCTTCGCCATGCACTGCTCCGCCGACAGCGCCACGATCTCGGCCTTGAAGTGGCCGGCGGCCGTCGCAGCCGCCGCGCGCTGGTGGCTCTGCGCGGCGAAGCGGTCCTGCTCCTCGCGCGTGACGCCGTGCTTCGCGGTGATGTAGTCGCACGCGCAACCCATCGCCCACTTCTCGAACGCGCAGGTGAGGCCGTCGGCCGCCATGTGGTCCTGCATCGTGCCGGGGCCGTACTTGAGACCGTTGCGGACATGGATCATGTGCGGCGCAAGGTCCATGTTCTCGACGCCGCCGGCGAGGACGACGTGGTTGTCCCCTGCGCGGATCGAGCGTGCCGCCTGCATGACGGCCTCGAGACCCGAGCCGCACACCTTGTTCACCGTGACCGCGCTGATCGTCTCGGGAAGCCCCGACTGCAGTGCCAACTGACGCGCGGGGTTCTGCCCGACGCCCGCCTGGAGCACGCAGCCCATGATGCACTCGTCGACGTGCGCGGCGGCGCCGGGGACCTCGGCGAACATCGCCTTGGCTACGTACGAGCCGAGCGTCGGGGCGGGAACGCGGGCAAGACCACCCATGAACTTGCCGATGGGCGTGCGGCGGGCGGCGACGATGTAGGCGGCGGGGCGAGCGGTCATGCGGGATCCTTCAGGAAAGTCTCTTTGATTTGCGAGCGGGGAGGCCGACGGGCCGCCGTCCGCGCCCGCGCGGGGCGACGATCATAGCGGGGGCAGGGGGGAGTGCCCGACACCGCGAAACAGGCTATTTTCACCGTCGAGCCGACTTCTCCCCGACACCGAGCCGCGCATGCCCAACAGCCACGACCTCTCCGAGAACCTGATGAGCCTCCAGAGCCACATCCTGCTCGAGGAGGCGAAGTTCCCGACCGCGAGCGGCGACTTCACGTGGATCATCAGCGCGATCTCTCTCGCCGCGAAGTCGATCGCCAACCATGTGCGCCGCGCGCGTCTCTCCGGCGCGATCGGCAAGATCGGCGAGACCAACGTGCAGGGCGAGGAGCAGCAGAAGCTCGACGTGATCGCCAACCGCGCGATCATCCGCTGCCTTGGCACCCGTGCGTCCGTGGCCGTGCTCGCGAGCGAGGAGCACGACGAGCCCACGATCCTGCGTCGCGGCAACGAGGGCGGCAAGTACTGCGTGATGTTCGACCCGCTCGACGGCAGCTCGAACCTCGACACCGGCGTCGGCGTCGGCACCATCTTCTCGATCCTGCGCAACGATCCGCACATCCACGACGCGCAGGCGACGGTGTGCCAGCCCGGCACGCAGCAGGTCGCGGCCGGATACGTCCTCTACGGCTCGTCGACGATCTTCGTCCTCACCACGGGCAACGGCGTCGCGCTCTTCGAGCTTGATCCATTCATCGGATCGTTCCTCCTCGTGAAGGAGAAGCTGCGCATTCCCGAGGCCAACAAGGTGTATTCGGTCAACGAGGCCTATCGGGAGACGTTCCCCGAGGGATACCGCCGCTATCTCGACTGGGCGCATCGGAACGGCTATTCGTCGCGCTACATCGGATCGATGGTCGCCGATGTGCACCGCACGCTCCTTACCGGCGGCGTCTTCATGTATCCCCCGACGAAGAAGAACCCCGAAGGAAAGCTCCGTTACCTCTACGAGGCGAGCCCGATGGCGATGATCATCGAGCAGGCGGGCGGACTTGCGTACTCGGGCGCAGGCCGCACCCTCGATCACCAGCCGCGCGAGGTCCACGAACGCGTCCCGGTGCTTCTGGGATCCCGCACCGAGGTCGAGAAGGTCCGCGAGTTCGCTGGCTGACGCGTTCGATCTGGCCGTCACAGCCGGACCATTCCGCACGGCTCGCATCCGAATCTCAACAACGACGTCGGAGCGCTTGCGCCTCCGCTGTTCTATGCGACCGTTCGCTTGAGCGCTGGCCACGGATGTTCGGCCGGGTGTCCGCAAGGGGGAGGTTTCCTATGCATCGGAGCGGATTCAGCACGGTCGACAGGTCCACGACGGGGCGCGACGCGCGTCCTTCGGCGAGCCAGAGCACGGAGCGACTTTGGAACGAGCACCACGCTGAGGCGTCGAACGGCGGGGCGTGGACATCCGCGCTCGTCGCCGCGGCGGCTTCGCTTGCGGTGCCGACGTGGTTGCTCGGAGCGGGCGCCGCCTTCGCACGCAGCGGCGAGCTCGGAACGGCTCCGTTGCCGCGTGTGCTGGAGGCCGTTCTCGTCGTGCTCGGCGCAGCGGCGCTCGTCTGCTGCGCCCGTGCCGCGATCGGGTTCGGGCTTGCGCCTCGCCTGCGTGGTTCCTCGCACCGCCTCCGTCTCCACGCCGGGGCCGCGCTCGCCACGGCTGGCGTGCTGCTCTTCCTGCAGCGCGCCTTCTGGGGCGGGCCCGAGCTCATCTTCGATCCTCTGGCCTTGCTTGGCGCGGTGCTTCCGATCTTCTTCCTCGCTGATCTCTCCCGCGCGATGTCGGTGGTTGCGAAGGGACGGCACGGCACAGGCATCGGCGCGGGCGCGTGCTGCACGTGGCTCGGCGCGGCGGCGCTTCTCTCCCTGACCGCGATCGGCTGGGGCTTCTGGTGGTTGCCCGCCCTCGTGGCGTGCGGCGCGGCGGCGTGCTCGGCGCTTGCGGGGGCGCGGGTCTGGAAGCACTACGAAGGCGACGTGGTCACGGGCTGAAACGCAGGCGGGCCTGATACGCTGCGCAAGTGAGCGCTTCGATCCATGTCGTCGGCTCGATGATGATCGACCGCGTGGTGCGCGTGCGCGCGCTGCCGCGCGCGGGCGAGACGGTCGCCGCGGTGTCGTCCGCGACATTTGCCGGCGGAAAGGGCGCCAATCAGGCGGCGGCCGCCGCGAAGTGCGGTGCGCGCGTCCGCATGCTCGGTCGCGGCGGCGCGGAATCCCGCTTCATCGTCGAGGCGCTGCGCGAGGCGGGCGTCGGCACCTGGTCGGTCTCTCTTGGCGACCCCGCGGCGGGTGCTGCGACGGTGATGGTTGCGGACGGCGGCGAAAACGCGATCGTGATCGCACCCGAGGCGAACACGCGGATCGAACTCGCCGACATCGAGCGGTTTCTCCGCCGCGCCAAGCAGGGCGACATCGTCCTCTTCCAGAACGAGTGCTCGTGCCTTCACGAGGGAATCGCGGCGGCGGCGCTCCGTGGGCTGCGCGTGTGGCTGAACGCCGCACCCGCCGATCAGTCGTTGCGTGCGCTCCGCTACGAGAAGCTTGCAGGGCTCGTGGTCAACGAGACCGAGGCGGAACTGCTGACCGGTGAGCGCGACCCGGCACGCGCGCTCGAGCTGCTCGCGGCGTGGATGCCGGGCGGAACCGTGATCGTGACCCTCGGGCCGGCCGGCGCGATCGCCGCGTCCGGCAGGGTCCGCTTCGCGCACCGCGGATTCGCGGTGCACGCGGTCGACACCGTCGGCTGCGGCGACGCGTTCGTCGGCGGCTACTTGAGCGCGATCGCGTCGGGACGCGACATCGGCGCAGCGCTTGCGCGCGGCAACGCGGCGGGCGCGCTCGCCGCGATGCAGGAGGGCGCGATGCCGTCGCTCCCGTCACGGGCGGAGGTCGAGGCGGTCGAGACGATGCCGGAGGGAGCGCGGCTTGCGGCACGGACAGGGGGCCTCGGCGGGAGGCCGTCTCATTGCGAGTCCTGCGGGTACGACATCTCTGCGAACAGGGTCGGCGAGGCCTGCCCCGAGTGCGGAGTGACGATCACGGCTTCGCGATTCGGCGGTCGTTGGCGCACGCGCCGCGGACGGGGGCGGTTCCGGCTCGCAGCTGCGCTCTTCCGCGGCGCCGCAGTGCTCTATGCGATCGTGCCGGCCCTGCTTGCGTTCGACCTCGCGCTGTTCACGGCGATGCCCGCCGCGATCGCGATTCCGCTCACGATCGTCGGCCTGTTCGTCGCCGTGCCCGTGGCGATGGCGGCCGTCGGCTTCACCGCAGCCGACACATCGGGGCGACGGCGGCTTCCTTGGATCGCGGCGTCGATGCGTCTGGCTGGATTCGGGCTTCTGCTGCTGGTGAATCTTCCGCTCGGGCGTTCGCTCCCCGATTGGCTCTACAGGTTTCTCGATCCTGAAGGCGCGCTTCTCTTGATCGCGCTCGCGGATGGCCTATTCGTGTTCGCGATGCCCGGCCTCGTGCGGGGTACGGGAGTGCCGCCGATCAGCCGGACCCGGGCGCGGGCGATGCTCGCGCTCGCCGCGCTCAGCGCGTGGTTCGCGCTGAACGAGGTCACGTCGAGAGATCCGCCGGCACTGTTCTTCGCGACGAGTTCGGTCGTCCTGATCTGGTCGGCGGTCGAGATTCGCCTGCTCGCGAAGCGCATGCGTGCGTTGGAGGCACCATGAATCCCTGCGTCCGCTGCGACTACGACCTCACGGGCCGAGGGATCGGCGACGTCTGCCCGGAATGCGGCGGATACGTCGTCGGGAATCCGTTTCGAGGTGCATGGCGGCGGAAGTCCATGCGATCGCGCATCATGCGCGGAGCGGTGGCCGTGGCCGGCTCCTCGGCGCTGACCGCGATCGGCTTCGCGCTGATGCTGGTCTACGAACTGGACGCGACGACGCCCGCGAGAGACATGCTGAAGAGCGCGGGAAAGCTCGCGATCCTCTGGGGCGTCTTCAGCTGGATTGTTCCGGCGGCTCTGTTCGCCTTCGGATGGCGGGACGGCGCCGCGGTGCGCGTGCTGCTGGCGACGATGGTGCTTGGCCTGGCGACCCTCGGCGCGTGCTTGATCGGTGTCGGCAGATGGACTTTCTCGAACGATCTGCTCGATGTGCTGATCGGAGTCGTGCTTCCCGCCCTCGCGGCCGCCATCGCCGTCAGCCCGATCTACTTGCGAAGGTCCGCTGGCCTCAGGGTCGGGTGGGGATGGCTTTTCTGCGCGCCTGCCGTCGCGTTTCTGGTCGTTGCGGCGATGAAGCTGGCGTTCGGCGACCTTCGGTCGCCCTACAAGGAGATCGTCTGCACGCTGTTGGTCGTTGGATTCGTCGGCATCTCGATCGGCTTTGCGTGGCTCATCAGGTCGCTTGCGGCCACCGCGCGGATGCCGCTGCTGCGATGATGTCCGTCGCACACCCGCGCCGCGGGTCGGATGCTCGTGGCCGCGCGATCGGCGACGGTGGACGGAGTGCCGAGGAGACATGATGATGGAAGTCACGAACGCCTCGAGAATCCTGCCCTGTACGCGCTGCGGCTACGACCTTCGCGGCCGTATGGTCGGCGAGCAGTGCCCCGAGTGCGGATGGACGATCGACGCGGCCGGCCCGATCTGGTGGGATTCCATCACGCTCGAGCGCATGCGGTCGATGGCGATGCTTGCGCGCGTGCCGTGCCTTCTCCTGCTTCTTGTGCCGAGCCTGTTCGTCGTCGCGGTGATCAGAGACGACTCGAGGAACCTGCTTCCCGCGACCCTCTTCACTTTCCTGGTCCTTATGCCGGTCCAGGTGATCGCGCAGTGCGTGGCGACTCTGATCATCTCTGCGCGGAACCTCGGCGGAGATCGCTCGGCCGTGCTGCGGATGGCGGCGCTTGCGCGGCTCTCGGCGTTTCTCGCGGCGGCGGCAGTGATCGCCGCGCTCGAATTCTGGCCCAGCGCCCGCGTCGCCGAGTTCGTGACGATGGCGTTCTACTTCACGCTGCCGCTCGTCGCGGTGGCGTCGGACATCGTGACGCTCCGGGTGCTCGCGGGTCTCCGCAAGGAGTGCGACTGGCTGTTGCCGGCGGGGGGGCGGGTGATCCCGAGCGTCGCGCGTGCGCTCATGTGGGGTGTCTATCCGCTGCTGATCGTGCCGATCGTGGGGTGGTTTTTCGCGCCGATCATCTGGACGGTGGCGATGTCGATCTGCTTTGCCGAACTGCGGCGCGTGGCGGACGCGGCGCGCGCCGTGCGCCGCACCTGAGTCCGGCGCCCGCGGAGGCGCTGCACGGCACGTGCCAGTCAGTGCCAGGCACTGCACGGCACGTGCCGTGCAGCCGCGCGCCCGCGGGATGCGGCTTTCGTAAACCCATGCATGCAATAGGCTTGCGACGTGCACGGCACGTGCCAGTCAGTGCCAGGCACTGCACGGCACGTGCCGTGCGCCGGTCGGGGGCGGATGCCCGTGGGTGCTACCATCTCCGCCCTTCGCTGCCGACCGCGCGCCAGCGCCGCCTGTTGCGACCTCGACCTCACCGCCCGTCCCGAATTCAGACCCAGCACCCGAGCACCCCGATGGCTGTCCCCACCGACGCAACCGCCCTCAAGAACCAGACCGTCCTTCCCCGCAACACGAACCAGGCCCTCGGCATCGGCCAGTTCGCCATCGACTTCATGTCGGGCAAGATCGGTTCGCCGGACGCGTCGGTCCTCGAGCGCACGGTGATGTTCCACACCGACTCCGTGCTCTGCGGCATCAGCGCCATCGCGCTCAACACCAACGCGCCGATCATCCTCCGCGCCGAAGCGGCGGAGTACCCGAAGACCACGGGCGCGCCCGTCTTCGGCTCGACCGCGAAGGTCGCCGCGGAGAAGGCGATCGTCGCCAACTCGAACGCCGTGCGCGAGTGGGACTCGAACGGCACCAACTTCGGCTTCAACCCGCAGCTCGGCCACACCGCGGGCGAGTTCGGCCACAACGACTTCTACCCCGTCGCCGTCGCCGCGGCCCAGCAGCAGGGGCGTGACGGCGCCTACGCCCTCCGCGGCATGATCTGCCTCGACGAGATCCGCGGCCGCCTCGCGGAGGTCTTCTCGCTCAAGACCTACAAGATCGACCATGTCGTCCACGGCGCGATCGCCAGCGCCGCGACCTACGGCGCCATGATGGGCGCGACCGCTGAAGAGATCGAGTCCGCGATCGGCATGACCGTCGCCCACTACATCCCGTGGCGCGCGATCCGCGCGGGCAAGCAGCTCAGCGACTCGAAGGGCGCGTCGGCCGCGATCTCGACCGAGGTCGCCGTCCTCTCGATGATGCGCTCGATGCGCGGATTCCTCGGTCCGCGCGACATCTTCAGGAACCCCGAGAGCATGTTCCGCCAGTTCGAGAAGACGAAGGGCGACAGCCCGTTCGACCTCGTCCTCTCGCACTCCGGCAGCGACTTCGCCGTCATGGGCATGCACTTCAAGCTCGGCCTCTACGAGCACCAGTCGGCGGGCGCGCTGCAGGGCGTGCTCACGCTCCTCCGCGAGAACCCGCAGATTCTCGAGAAGCCCGATGCCATCAAATCCATCAACATCGTCGCCTACGAGCCCGCCTTCGGCATCATCGGCGACCCCGCGAAGCGCGACCCGAAGACGCGCCAGTCGGCCGATCACTCGATGGTCTACATCGTCGGCACGCTCCTCCGCAAGGCGATCGAGATGGCCGAGTCGACCAAGTCGACCAAGCTCGGCCACTGCGACAACTGCTACTGGAAGAACCTCATGCTCGTGCCGCATGACTACGCGCCCGACGCGATCTACAACAAGAAGACCCGCGCGCTGATGGAGAA
>JBIKWD010000232.1:0-4519 GCA_044356505.1 Phycisphaerales bacterium | reverse complement strand
TCGTCGCGTAGGAACGCGCCGATGATGAGGAGATTGGCGAACGCCGAGACGAGGCCGACCTTGAGCGGCGACGCGCCGCCGCGCCGCGCGACGGCGCCGAAGAGGATCGGCATCGCGAGCGTGAGCGCGAACAGGAGTTCGCCGATCCAGAGCCCCGGCGCCATCATGGCGACGTAGCCGATCGCCCACATCGCGACCGTGGTCGCGAAGCCGAGCGCGAGATGCACGGTGCTGATGCGCGAGGCAACGCCGACCACGAGCGCGGACCCGACGACGAAGAGGACAAGAAGCGTCGAGAGCGGCGTGGCGGCGACCACCTCGACGGAGGGCGCCCCTGCTGCATCCGCAGCCTGCGCCAGGAGGGAGAGCGGTTCGGTAGGCATCGCGATTCGTCCCGATTCGGCCGCAGTGGGCGCGGCCGAGGTGATGCGTATAGTAGGATTTCGACCCCGAGACGAAGATGCCGGAAGCCGCGAGAAATCATGCAATCCCGCTCGCCGACGCGGCCGCAGGGCCCGCCGTCGGCGCGCAGCTTGATGCGGTCGCGCTCGACGCGCGCGGTGCGCCGCCGCCCCGCGCCCGCGGAACGCTCGGCGTGTGGAGCGAACTCACGAAGTTGCGCCTGAACGCGCTCGTGGTCGGCACCACCGCCGTCGGCTTTGCGCTCGCGGCGATCGGGCCGATCGACTGGGCGCTTCTCGGCTGGACCTGCGCCGGCACGGCGCTCGCTGCTGCGAGCGCGTCGCTCTTCAACCAGCTCTTCGAGCGCCGTCGCGACGCGCTCATGCACCGCACCCGCGGAAGGCCGCTGCCTGCGAAGCAGATCGGGCCTGCGACCGTATTCGTCGCGGCGGTGCTGACCGGCTACGCGGGCGCTGCGCTTCTCGGCCTCATGGTCGGGCTGCTGCCTGCCGCGCTCGCTGCGATCAACATCCTGCTCTACGCGGTGCTCTACACGCCGCTCAAGCCGCGCACGACCTTCAACACGCTCGTCGGCGCCATCTGCGGCGCGATTCCGCCCGTCATCGGCTGGACGGCCGTGACGGGGGCGCTCGAGCCGGGCGCGTGGCTCCTCGGCGCGGTCCTCTTCGTCTGGCAGATCCCGCACTTCCTTGCGCTTGCGTGGATGTACCGCGAGGACTACGCCCGCGGCGGCCACGCGATGCTGCCGGTGCGCGACGGTTCGGGCGAGATCACGGCGCAGGCCGTCGTCATCACGACGGTCCCGCTGATACCGCTCGGGCTGAGCGCGACGCTCCTCGGGCTCGCGGGCGTCTGGAGCGCGGGTGTCTCGCTCGTGCTCGGCCTGTGGTTCCTGTGGCTTTCGATCGGCTTCTACCGCCGCCGCGACCACGCATCCGCCCGCAGGCTCTTCCTCGGAAGCATCACATATCTGCCGCTTGTCCTCGCGGTGATGACGCTCGACCGCGGCTCGATCAGCGCCGAAGCGTTCCTGCGCGGGAGAGGCGACGGCGCTGCCGTGACGAGGTCGACCGCCGCGCCGCAGCCGGTCGAGGGAGAGTCGGTCGAGGGAGAGTCGGTCGAGGGAGAGTCGGTCGAGGGAGAGTCGGCGGACACGATCCAAGGGAGCACCCCGTGAGCGAGACTCCGACGTCCGAGACTGCAAAGGCCGCCGCGCCCAACTCGCCCGCGCCGGGCGCGCCGACGCTGACGTTCCGCGGCGGCGGATGGGTGATCGCGCTTGCGGGCCTGCTTGTGGCGCTCATCATGGGTTGGAGCCTGCTGCCAGTGATCCTCGGCGTCCGTCCGATCGGCGACGGGCGCTCGCTCGAGAGCTACGGGTTCGACCTCTCGACGCTTCTCATCGACCGCGCCACGCTGGTCGGATCGGGAAACCCCCGCGGGTTCCTTCCGTCGCTCGACGACCCGAAGCACGTCCGCGGAAGCGAGATGCTCGTCTTCAACGAGCAGAACCGCCCGAAGTACGTGGTGCCGACCGACCGAGTGATCGGGATCGTTGTCGACGGGCAGGCCCATGCGTGGCCGCTCTCGCTGATGAACGTGCACGAGGTGGTGAACGACACCGTGGCGGGGCGGCCCGTGGCCGCGACCTACTCGCCGCTCTGCGACGCGGCGATGGTCTTCGACCGCACGGTCGGCGGCCGCGTGCGCACCTTCGAGGTGAGCGGGCTCCTCTACGACTCGAACCTTGCGCTCTGCGACAAGGTCCCCGCAGGCCCCGACGGCGCCGGGCCGTCTTCTGCGGCGTCGACGCTCTTCAGCCAGCTCGAGGCGCGCGCGATCGCGGGGCCGATGGCGACGGAAGGCGTCACGCTGACGCCGCTCCCGAACGTGTGCATCACCACCTGGGCCGACTGGCTGTCGCGCCATCCGACCACCACGGTCACGCTCCGCGATCCCGACATGATCCGCCGCATGAAGGAGATCTCGTACGCGCACTACTTCCTGTCGCGCGACCTCCAGGCGCCCGCCGCGCCGCTGCCGGGCGAGGACGAGCTCGCCGCCGCTGGACTTCGCCTCAAGAGCCCGATGATCGCGGTGCGCACGGCGGCCGCCGGTCCCTGGACCCTGCTCTCGATCGAGTCGCTGGTTGCGGCGGGTCTGCCGCAGGACCGCACCGCCCGCGTGACGGTCGACGGCGTCGAACTCGTGGTCGCGGTTCCGGTCGGTCCGGCCGTCGCCCGCGTGGAGCGCGCGGACGGCGCACCCGTCCTCACGGTGCCCGTCCTCTACTTTGCGGCGCAGGCACTTCTTGCCGAGCGCGACGGCGTCACGCTCCTGTCCCGCCCGTCGCGCTGAACCTGCGAAGGCGGATGGAGAATTCCGACGAAGCAGGCAATCGCTGGCGCGTTTCGCCGCGTTTGTCGCATGAAGAGACGAGGCGCGTGGCGGGTCGGCGAGGCAACTCCGGGGGGCCTCCCGCCCGCCTCGCGCCCTTGGGGGGACGGCATCGGGGGGCTACCGCATCGACCCGAGCCAGAGCGTCGCGTAGAGCGCGATCCAGACTCCGTCGAGGAAGTGCCAGTACATCGCGCAATAGACGATTCCGCGATGGTTCTCGGGGCCGTAGCGGCCGTTCATGGCCCGCCAGGTGGTGATCGCCATCGGCGGCAGTCCGCCGAAGACGTGCGCTGCGTGGAGCCCCGTGAGGACGTAGAACGACCACGCGTAGAGGTTGTCGGTGATGAGCAGGTTCTCGCGGAGGAGCTCTGCCCACGCGACGCCCTGCATGGCGAGGAACGCGAGGGCGAGGACCATCGTCACGACCATCATGCCGCCCTGCCGCGGATCTCCCCTGCGCCCCGCGCGGACGGCGCGCTGCATGGTGAAGCTCGAGACGAGGAGTGCCGCCGTGCTCACGAGAAGGAGCGCGGGCGGTGGCGGCGCGCCTTCGGGCACGAAGCTGTCGGCGTTGTCGATGCGGACCGCGAGATAGCCGAGGATCGTGGCGACGAAGAGGACGCCCAGCACCACGAGGAACAGCCACATGCCGAAACGGCCCGCATCGAAGCGGGCCGTCGGGTCGTCGAACGGGGTGTCGCGTTCCTTCATCGCAGGCGATGGGGCGACCGACGTCACGCGCGGCTCACTTCCTCGTCGTGATGGGCGCGTACGGGGCGTTCGCGTCGAGGAACTGCTGCACCTTGGCCGGATTGCCCGCGTTGATGGTCGCCTTGTACTGGCCGACGTCCATCATGCAGAAGACCATCATCAGCACCACGAAGAGCATGGAGCCGACGAGCACCATCAGGTTGAACGGGCGGTCCCAGCGGAGGTGCATGAAGAAGAGCGACACCAGCGTGGCCTTGACCACGGCGATGCCGATCGCGAGGTAGATGTTCGCCTCGCCGAGGTCGATGTAGCGCGCCGCCACCGTGATCACGGTGAGGAAGAGGAGCGCGATGCCCGTCGCGAAGAGCGTCGAGTACGGCACGAGGTGTCCGACGAGCGGATGAGGCTCGTGGCCTCCCGAATGGCCGTGGGGGTGGGCTGCATGCGATGCGCTTGCCATGGTGTGTCCTTCGGTCGCGTTCCGGTGCGGCGCGGGGCGCCTTCACCGCAATCGAATCTGGCCGTCAGTGGATGAGGTAGAAGAGCGGGAAGAGGAAGATCCACACGAGGTCGACGACGTGCCAGTACAGGCCGACGAGGTCGACGGGCGTGAAGTAGTCGCTGCTGTACGCGCCACGCATCGCCATCACGAGGAGCCACGCGATCACGCCCACGCCGATCAGCACGTGGATGCCGTGGAGTCCGGTCATGATGTAGTAGATGGCGAAGAACTTGTGCGTGTTCGGCGGCATCACGGGGTCGAGCAGGTGATCCTCGGTCTGCGGCTTCAGGAGCGCAGGCTCCTGCGCCTTCTCGACGAGGGCGACGGTGGCGACGCCGTCCGGACCGGCCTTCGGCGGCGCGATCGCGCTGCGGTCGACCGGCGGCAGCGGAACGATCGGATCCGTCTTGGCGCCCGCGGATGGGTTCGGCGCGGCGATCGCGAGGACAGGGTTCGCGACGGGCTCGGGCGCGACCTTCACGA
>JBIKWD010000231.1:0-4541 GCA_044356505.1 Phycisphaerales bacterium | reverse complement strand
CGCGAATGCGAGTTCGTCGGCGAGGGCGTTGTCCCCGACGAGGCCCGCTCGCCCGTATCGAACCTGCAGGAGTTCGACGCTTGCCGGACCAGTTCGCTGGGCCTCGGCGATCTGTGCGTCGAGTTCGCCGAGCAGCCGCGCCCGGAGCTCGTCGAAGCGCGCGCGGGTTTCCAGACCGACGCCTCGCTTCTCCTCCACGCGCATCGCCAGATAGGCCCTGCCCACCACCTCGAGCGTGGCGTTCACCCGTGCGTGCGCCGCCTCGGGCTGCGGGCGCGAGGCAGACTCTGGAGCGAGCGGGGCCCGAGCCGCTGCGAGCCCTCGTTCGATGCCGCGCACGAACTCCGCTTCGTCGCCGCCACGCAGGGCGAGCCATGCCTCGGTGGCGGTGAGCAGCGAGTCCCACTCGCGAAGTCTCGGTGACCACGTGTCGCTGTGGCGAATTCGCTCGATGATCGACCGAGCCTCGGCCGCGATCTCCGGACGCACCTTGCCGTCTGCACACTGAAGCCCGTAGGAAACCCGGAGCATCTGTACGTCAAGGTACGGCAACGACATGAAGACGACGTTCTGCTTCACGGCGTCGTTCCGTGCGACCGTGGCGACGGCGTCATCCAGCATGGCGACCGCGGCCTCGGGGCCGCGCTCATCGAAGAGGAGCGGGGCAAGGGGAATCGCCGCACGGAGATGGAAGGCCCCGGCACGAGGATGCTGGGGCTCGCGGGCGAGCAACTGGCCCGACAGCTCGAGCGAGCGAAGGAGGTGCTGCCGAAAGGCCTCCCGATCGCCACGCACCATGTCGGCGTGCATGGCGAAGAGATGCCCTGCGGCTGCGGTGAATAGCGAAACGGAACTTGTCGGGTCAATCGCCAGCGCGCGCTCGCCCGTTTCAGCCGCACGGTCGAGATAGGTCAGCGCCAGCGCACGCTCTCCCCGCTCCCAGGCCCGGTCGGCCACGCGCTGGTAGGTCCACGACAGGTTGTCGGCGAAAAGGCGGCTCGTCGGGTCGCTCTCGTGCAACTCGAGGTCGATGGAGAGCTGCTCCTTCTCGGCCTCGATGAAGCCTGGCTCGCCCCGAATGGTGTCGAGCTTGTAGGCGAGCGCCACCGAGAGATCGGCGAGCGCGAGCAGGTCGCCGGGGCTTCGCTCGACCAGCTCGCGGCGCATGCGCTCGGCCTCGAGCGCGAGTTCGCGCGAGCGCTCGGACTTCGTGTCGCCCTTCATCAGCCGCGCGAGCAGTTCTTCCTCGACGCCCGCGGCGCGCGCGTTGAGGAGCTCGATGTCGCCTGGCCGCGCCTCGAGCCCCGCCCGCGTCTCTTCCGCGACCTTGGCAAGCAGGATCGCGCGCCGGTCGTCGGTGCCCGGGAGGTCGCGGATCTCGCGTGCGGCGGCGAGCGCCGTCGTCGCTGCCGCGAGAGACTCGTCGCGGACGGCGCCCGCGCGGTAGGACTGCGCGACGAGCGGCGCCGAGGCGGCAAGCGCGAGGCAACCGAGCGCGACCGCGAACTTGCGGCGGGCGAGTGCCCGCGCGAGGCGCTCGGAGAGAGGCGACGAGCGCGCCGACACCGCCTCGCCGCGCTGCCAGCGCTCGAGATCGGCGATCAGCGCGTCGACCGAGTCGTAGCGGTCTGCGGCGTCGCCCGCGGTCGCCTTCGCGATGATCGCGTCGAGGTCGGGGTCGACTGCCGCGCCGCCGCCCGTACGCGACGCGGCGCGCGCTGCGCTCGGAATCGGCTCCTCGAGCACCACCCGCAGCGCTTGCGCGAAGTCGTCGGAGGGGACTTCGCGCGGCGGGCGCTCTGTGGCGAGTTCGAAGAGGACGAGCCCGAGGCCGAACACATCGCTGCGCGTGTCGAGCTTCGCGCCGCCGGGCGTGAGCGCCTCGGGGCTCATCGCCGCGAGCGTGCCGAGCGCGAGCGGCAGTTCGGTGAGATTCGCGCGCTCGGCGCTCGCGGTGCGCACGGCGCGGGCGATGCCGAAGTCGATCACCTTCGCGTGCGGCTCGTCGCCAACGATCTGGACGAGGATGTTCGCGGGCTTGAGATCGCAGTGGAGGACGCCGAGCCTGTGCGCGGCGCGGATCGCGGCGCACGCCTCGAGGAAGAGCTCGACGCGCGCGCGCAGCGGCAGCGCGTTCGCGCGGCAATACTCGATGATCCCGCCGCCGCGCACATGCTCCATCACCATGTAGGGGCGGTCGTGCGGGTCGATACCGTAGTCGTAGATCCGCGCGATGTTCGGGTGCTCAAGCCGCGCGAGCGTTTGCCGCTCGGCTTCGACGCGCGCGGCAAGGCGCGGGTCGGACGCGTCTTCAAAAAGAAGCTTGACCGCCACGCGGCGCACGATCGGCGACTCCTGCTCGGCGACGAGCACAGCCGAGTAGGGCCCGACGCGCAGCGTCTGCTCGACGCGGTAGTGGCCGATTCGCGCTGGAATCGCGCGCGACACGGGCTCGGGCGCCGCAGCCGCGATCTCTTCGAGCGCGCGCTCGACCGCGGCCTCCGCGCCGCCCTCCGCGGGGTCGGCGATGCCGCCGCGTTCGTAGTCCTCGAGGAGCCGCCTGAGTTCAGACTTGAGGTCGGCCGCAAGCTCGGCGCTCACCTCAAGCGCAGCGATCGCCCGCGCGGGCGCCCGCGGGTCGCGCTCGATCGCGGCGAGAAAGAGGGCCTGCGCCTCGGTCGAAGGTTGCTGGGCGGAGCCTTCCGTCACATGACCGAAAGCGACGGCGAGGACGCGCTTCGCCACAATCTCCCCCCTCGCCGCACCGCCATTCACGCGTCGATCCCCCACCCCGCCGCCGCGCGCGACTTCCCCATCCAGATCCGCGCGAGCGCCCACTCGCGCCGGACGGTCGTCTCGGGAACATCGACCTGCGCCGCGATCTGCGCGAAGGTCAGCCCGCCGAAGAAGCGCAGCGCGACGATCTCGGACTGGAGCGCCGAGACGGCGGCGAGTTCGGAGAGAAGCACATCGACGGTGCGAATTCGATCGGCGACCTCGGGGTCGAGCGACGGCCCACGCTCGGGCGCGTCCATGCCTGCGAGCGACACGGGCCGCCGCCCCCCGCCCCGCTTCTGCCGCCCGACGCCGCGCGCGTGGTCGACGAGCACCTGGCGGATCGCGATGACCGCGTTCGCCACGAACCAGCGCGTGGCTCCCTCGGGGTTGCGGGCCTTGTCGGCATCGAGCGAGAAGAGCCGCAGGAACACCTCGTTCGCAAGCGCCGTCGCCTGCAGCGTGTGGTCGACGCGCTCGCCCTCCATGCGGTGTCGGCAGATCGCCCGCAGGCGGCGGTAGAGCGTGTCGAAGCCGACGGGGGTCGACGAAGGCGGCGCATCGGTGGGCGCTGCGTCGCCCGCCTCTGCGACGGTCGGCGATCGGTGTTCACCAGGCTCCATCGTTCACATCGTTCCCGCGCGGACGTCGCGCCGACAGCCCTGAAGTAGACAACACAAAGCGGGACGACGCAAGAGTCGACGGCATGATGCCGCCAAATCAAAGCGACGCCCCTCCCCCAGGCGACCGACGGACTTCGACTGTGACGGAAAGCAAGCGATCGGGAGTGGGGCCACGTCTGGCGAACGCCAGACTCGCTGCAACGAACGAGCACCTCCACGCGCGGATCACTTTCGATCCCGTCGGCATGGGTAGACGGTGTCGGGGTGATCGTTGCCGGGGTGATCGGTGCCCGGCACGCACCGCCCGTCTCTGCGCTCGGCGCACGTGTCGCGCACGGCGGTGAGCGTAGGCGGCTCGCGTGAAAATGACGCAAATCCCCGCGCAAAACAGGCATCTCTCGATGTTGAACAATCTTCGAGGATTCCATTTGCGGCTCGTGAACCTCGTGACATAGTCTCGGCCGCGAGGGAGCGCGCACCCCCACGTAAGTCGCAGCCGCGACCGCGCGCGCTCGCCCAGCCCGGCGTCTGTTCGAGCCGCTCTACATCGTCAAACTTGGGCGAATGGCGCAGAGGGATCCCATCGGGTCCTTGCGCCAGAGTCGCTGCGCGAATTGCGCAACGTGGTTGCGCGCGCGCTTGTCGTCTCACGCCCGTCACAGCGCGGCGGTGTGTCGCCGCGATGAAGGTTGTCCCATGTCTTTGGATCGTGATGGCGGATGGCAAGGCGACGCAGGCGAGCACAATGCCCGCGACGGCGATGGCGGTGGACACCGCGACGAGGGTGGGAGCCCCAGCGGAAACCCCGGCGGAGATAACGGCGGAAACAACGGCGGAGACCCCAGCGACGGGTCCTCCCCGCCGTCGCGCGATGCGTCGCAGCCTTCGAATCCCCTGCCAGGCAAGACGCCCGCTCCGCGTCGCTCCGACAAGAACCGCAGGGCGAAGCGCGAGGACCACCAGCTCTACTACGGCGAGCGCACTCCGAGGCGTCCTGCGCGCAACATGCGTTCGTCGCTCGCGAATCCCGAGGTCAGGATGATGAGTGAATCCGACCTCGCGAAGCTCGATGCGGCGCGCGATGTGGAAGGGACGACGGTCATCGCAGCCACCCCCCTGGTGGAGGTGACCTCGGACGGGTCC
>JBIKWD010000230.1:0-4544 GCA_044356505.1 Phycisphaerales bacterium | reverse complement strand
TCGACGGCGGCGAGCACTCCCGAAGCGATGACCTTCTCTCCCTCGCGGGGAGGGCCGGACGAATCTGAATCCTGGAAAGACGCCGTCATCGTCCGTCCATACGCGCGACGAGCCAGGAACGCGCCAGTGCGCGTCCGATCATCCACTTCCGCTCCGCAGTGCGTCGCGAGAGCCCGAGCACCGCCGCGGTGTCCTCGACGCTGAGGCCCGCGAAGACGCGCATCCGCACCACCTCCGCCGCGACCGGGTCGGCCTCCTCGAGCTGCTCGAGCAGGCGGAGCATGGTCTGGAGCGGCAGGGCGGAGCTCGTGTCGTCGCGGAGTTCCGCGGGCACCGCGATCCTCGGCGCGTGCGCCCGTCGCACCTCGATCCTGCGCGCAAGATCGACGACGACCTGCTGCATCGCCCGCGCGGCGGCCCCGAAGAAGTGGCGGCGGTTCTCCCACTGCGGCGCATCGGCCTTCGCGAAGAGCTTGAGGTACGCCTCGTTGACGAGGTCGCCCGTGCGGAGTTCCGAGCCCGCGCCAAGCGACCTCACGCGCTCGCGCGCCATCGCCGCCAGTTCGGCCTGCAGCCGTGCGATCCTCGGATCACCCGCAGGCGCCCCCCGCTGCGGGATCTCGTTCACGAGCGTGGTGATGCTGCCGGGGCCGCTCTCCATGAATGCATTCTGTCACGCAAACGCGCGCCGTGCAATCACAGGGCTCGCATGAAGCGGACGATCGCGGCAGGCGGCAGGTCGGGCATCACGCGCCCACCACCCGTACACGCTGCTGCGGCGGCGAAACCCGAGCGCGCGGCGCCTTCCATCGTGCTCGGCCAGCCGGTGTCGGTCCACTCGCCCGCGAGGAAGAGGTTCGCCACGCCGCCCTTGAGGTCGCCTGCCTCGGGTGCCGCGCGCGGGCGGATCGCGTCGACGCCGGGGGTGCTCGCGAAGGTGGCGTGGCGCTCGAGCACGGGGCGCGACCACGCGAGCTCGCGCGCGAGTTCGTCTGCGGAGACGCCGAGCGCCCAAGACATGTCTGCGAGGACGCGGCGCGCGGTCTCCTCTTCCGAGAGCCCGTCCCACGCCTCGCAGGCGCTCGCCACCGCCTCGATCCGCTGCGCGAACGGCGCCCCTTCGGTGGCCCCGTGCGCGAAGAGCCAGTGCGTCGCGCGGCCTGGAAGCGCGAGGTTCGCGACCTCCATCACGCTCCGCCTGAACGCGAGATGCACGCCGAGGATCGGCGAGAACGCGAACTTCTCGAGGTTCGCGAGGCGTTTTTCGGCCTCGCGCAGCGTGCCCGAGCAGAGCCGCGCGAGCCGATCGGGCGGGACCGCGGCGATGAAGGCCTGACCGTTCACGACACCGTCGTCGCAGACGACGCCCGTCACCCGCTCGCCGTCGAACGCGAGCGCCTTCGCGCTGGTGCGCAGGCGAAGCGCGCCCCCCGTCGCGGCCACGATCTCCTCGACCCCGTCGTAGAGCCGGCGCAGCGGCACGCGCGCCACGCCGACCGCGCCCGCGAATCGATGCGCGAGCATGCCTTCGTCGAACACCTTGAGCGCGTGCGCGGCCTCGCAGCGCGCGCTCGGCAGGTTGCACGCCGAGATCACGACGGGATCCCAGAAGAGCTCGACGACCCGCGCGGGCTGCCGCGTTTCCGCGAGGAACTCGCCGAACGCGCGCCCCGTCCAGCGCACGCGCCCCTTCGGGCCCATCCGCAGGATCGCGAGAAACGCCTGCGCGATCGCGCGCTTCTCGGCGAACGAGAAGAGCCTCATGCGCAGGAAGCTCGGTGCGTAGTGAAGCGGCGCCGGCAGGACGGGCGCGATCGAGAGCGCGTCGCGCGCCCCGCCGCCGCGCGCGAACCAGAGCGTCTCGTGCCAGTCGATCTCGTCGAGGACCCCGAGACGGTCGTAGAGCTCGAGGATGTTCGTGCAGCAGCCCATCACGACATGCTGGCAGTTGTCGAGCTCGACGCCGCTGCGCACGTCGTCGAAGCTCGTGGCGCGGCCGCCGAGCTTGATGCGCGTCTCGACGAGCTCGACGCGCCAGCCCGCATCGGCCGCGGCCACGGCGGCCGCGATTCCCGCGACGCCGCCGCCGACGATCACGACGGTGCGCTGCACGCGTTCCTCGCCGTTCACCGCGCTTCTCCCGCGGAAAGAAGCCCAAGCCGCGCCCGCACCGCGATCCACGACTTGGCGAGCGTCGAGAGCCGCACCCGCTCGCGCATCGCCTTCTCGGGGTCGCGCTCGATCTTGCCGAGGATGCCTCGATAGATCTCGCTCATCGCCACGATGGTCGCCCGAGCATCCTTCGACACCATCGCGTCGAGCGCGGCGCTTTCGTCGAAGTGGCGGCGCGCGCGCGCGCACTGGGCGCGCATGAACCGGCCGCAGGCGTCGGGCTCGCGCCACGCGACGAGCGACGCTGCGTCGAGCGCGTGGGCCGCGAGCTCGTCGGCGGGCAGGTAGCAGCGGCCGCGCGCAAGATCCTCGCGGACGTCGCGCAGGATGTTCGTGAGCTGGAACGCGACGCCGCGCTTCGTCGAGAGCGCTCTCGCGCGCGCGGGGTCGGCGCCCTCGCGCAGGCCCCAGACCGAAAGGCAGATGCGTCCCACCGTCGAGGCGACCCGGTCGCAGTAGAGCTCGGTTTCGGCGAAGGTCGCGTAGACGCGCGGCTCGAGGTCCATGCGCTGGCCTTCGATCGCGGCGTCGAACTCGTGCGCCGGCAGCTCGGTTCGCGACGCGACCCACGCGAGCGCTGTGAGCACATCGTCGTCCGCGGGTGCGCGGCCCGCGAGCGCCTCGCGCGTCGACTGCGCGAGGGCGTCGAGGCGCGCGCGCCGCACGTCGCTCGGAACGCCGTCCTCGTCGGCGATGTCGTCGGCGACGCGCATCCACGCGTACACGGCGTAGAGCGACATCCGCATGCCCGACGGGAGCAGCCGCAGTCCGTGGTAGAAGTTCCGCGCCTGCGTCCGCGTGATCTCCTCGCAGGCCCTGAGCGCGTCGGGGGTCATGCGCCCGCCTCGGGCGCTGCCGCGTCGGTGCGCTTCGGATATCGCGCTGCATCCGGGTCGGGCTCGGGGTCGACGATCCACGCGCTCGGAAGCGGCAGCTTCGGAAGGCGCCAGCCGAAGCGCGCGCTCGCCGACGCGCGCAGGACGAGCGTCGCCTTCCGCAGCGCGCCGAGCCTCGGCCGCTCGAGCACGGTCTCGCAGTTCCACCGCTCGATCTCGCGCAGCACGCTGCGTCCGCCCGCCGCGAACAGCCAGACGAGCGGGCGGGCGGTGGGCGACACCCGCTCGAGCAGCGGCTCGCCGTCCTCCCACAGGTCCCACGTCCTCGCGACGAGGCGGCGCACGAGGCGGCGCGACTCGCCGAAGAACTCGCGGTCGCACGAGTAGCCCTGCGCGACCGTGCGCTCGAGCCGCGACTCGAAGTCGGCGATGTCGTGCATGTCGGCCGGTACGTAGATGCGCCTGCGCTCGACCCAGTCGCGCCTGATGTCCTGCCAGTGGTTCGTGAGCTGGAGCGCCGTGCACGTCGCGTCGCTCGCGGCGAGCATCGCGTCGTCGCAGCGTTCGCCGAGCGTCGCGAGCACAAGGCGACCGACCGGGTTCGCGCTCAGGCGGCAGTAGTCGAGCGCCTCGCTCCACGTCGCATAGCGCGTCTTGACCTGATCGAGCTCGAACGCCGCGAGAAGATCGCGGAAGAGGCCGAGATCGAGCCCGCGCCGCGCCACCGTGGGCGCCAGCGCCACGAACACGGGGTGTCGTGCCTCGCCCGAGGCCATCTTCTCGAGTTCGCCCCGCCACCACGCGAGGAGCTCCGTCGCGCGCTCCGTCGAACCCGCCTCGTCGCCGAGGTCGTCGGCCCAGCGCGAGAACGCATAGATCGCGGCGAAGTCGTCGCGGCGGTCGTCGGGAACGAGCGGCGAGAGCACCGAGAAGTTCTCGTAGCGCCCGAGCGCCAGTCCCCGGCAGTAGGCGCGCGCGGCGTCGAGCGAGACGGATTCCGTCTGCGTCGGGCCATAACGGGAGATGTCGGAGGCGAGAACAGACACGGGAAACCGGACGGAACACCGCAGACCACGCCCGTTCGCAAGGCGTCGGTGGAAAGGTACCGCGCCTTTGCCCCGCGGTGGGCGTATCATTTCCCCCTCATGAAGATCCTTCTGGCCAATCCCCGCGGTTTCTGCGCCGGCGTCTACATGGCGATCGACGTGGTCGACCAGCTGCTCGACATCTGCGGCGTGGGAGAAGGCGGGGAGAAGATCTACGTCTACCACGAGATCGTGCACAACCGCCACGTCGTGCAGCGCTTCCGCGACCGCGGCGCCGTGTTCGTCGAGTCGATCGACGAGGTCCCCGAGGGCGCGACCGTGGTCTTCTCGGCCCACGGCGTGAGCCCCGCCGTCCGCGCCGAGTCGCGCGCGAAGAAGCTGACCGCGATCGACGCCACCTGCCCGCTCGTGATGAAGGTCCACGCGGAGGCGATCCGCTACGCGAAGCGCGGATGGCAGATCCTGCTCGTCGGCCATGAAGACCACCAGG
>JBIKWD010000229.1:0-4548 GCA_044356505.1 Phycisphaerales bacterium | reverse complement strand
GGAAGCGCGCCGAGGAGCGCAAGCAGGAGCGCGTTCTGCGCGTGCATGCGGTTCTCGGCTTGATCGAACACGACCGACTGCGGGCCGTCGATGACGGCGTCGACCACCTCTTCGCCGCGGTGGGCCGGCAGGCAGTGCATGAACCGCGCGCGCGGGCCGGCGATCTCCATCAGCGCGGGGGTCACGCCCAGGCGACGGAGCGCCGCGATCTTCTCGTCGGAATCCTGCTGGCCCATCGAGATCCACGCGTCGGTGTAGACGGCATCGGCTCCGGCGATCGCCGCGGGATCGTCGGTCAGCGCGATCGTGGCGCCGGTCTTCGCGGCGATGGCCGTGATCTCGGCGGTCAGCGTCGGGCAGGGACGGTGCGCTGCGGGCGTGACCACGGTCATTCGCCCACCCATGATCGCGGTGAGTTCCATGAGCGACAGGCAGACGTTGTTTCCGTCGCCGAGCCACGCGAGGTGGCAGGACTCGAGCTCGACCCCGTGTTCGACGAGGGTCTGCGCGTCCGCGAGCGCCTGGCAGGGATGCGCGATCTCGCTCAGGGCGTTCACGATCGGCGCCGTGCACGATGCCCGCAGCGCGACGAGCGTCTCGTGCGAGAAGACGCGCGCCACGATGACGTCCGCCCAGCGCTCGAGGTTTCGGCCGTAGTCGGCGACCGTCTCGCGCGCACCGATCCGCTCGTTGCGGTGGTCGAGGAACGACACGCACCCGCCGAGCTTCTGGAAGCCGATCTCGAACGAGACGCGCGTCCGCAGCGATGGCTTCTCGAAGAGCATCACGAGCGCGCGCTGCGAGAGCGCGCCCTGGAAGGACGCGTAGTCGGCCTTCAGGGTGCGGGCGAGCGCCAGCACGGCGCGGATCTCGGCGGCCGAGAGATCGGTGAGCCGGAGGACCGAGCGGCGCCTGAGGGCCTCGAGCGCGGAGAAGTCGGGGGTTCGTGCCATCGTGTTCGTCGTCTTTGCGCGGTTGGCCTAGGCCAGCGCCGCCTGCCGAAAGGGTGCGAGGATACGCGTGCCGCCATCGCCTGTGGCGATCGCGGCAGGGTCGCGCCACGAGGCGATCGTGGCGGGACATCCCGCCTGCGCCGCCGCCTCGAGGGCGCTGCGGACCTTGGGGATCATGCCGCCCGAGATCGTGCCGTCGGCGACGAGTGCCTCGATCCGTTCGGCGTCGAGTTCGCGGATGAGCTGCCGCGACGCATCGAGCACGCCGGGAACATCGGTGAGGAGCACGATGCCCGCCGCCCCGACGATTCGTGCGATCGCACAGGCGGCCTCGTCTGCGTTGACGTTGAGCGGCTCGCCCTGCGGAGACAGGCCGATCGAGTTCACGACGGGCAGGAACCCGGCAGCGAGAAGGACGCGCGCCACCGAGCCGTCGCCACCGGTGATCTCGCCGACCTCGCCCGCGTCGAAGGCGTACTTCGTCGTGTGTCGGCAGGTGCAGAGGCCGCCGTCCGACAGCGTGAGCCCGACGACCCGCGCACCCTGCGCAGCGAGGATGCCGAGCAGCCGCACGTGGGCGCTGCCGGCAAGCACGCCGACGACCTGGTCGATCGCCTCGCGGGTGGTGACGCGGATTCCCTCCACGCGCGGCGTCTCGATGCCGACGAGCTTGAGCTGGCGGTCGACCTGTGCGCCGCCGCCGTGGACGAGCACGATGCCGTCGCCGCCGCTCGAGCGGTGGGCTGCATGCAGGGCCACGAGGCCGCTGAAGGCGTCGCCGTGCTGGTCGGCGGATTCGAGGAGCGCGCCGCCGATCTTGACGACGAGCGGGCCCGCCGCGCGTGGCGCGGCGCCGACGCGCATCTCGACCGGCTTCGCGGGGTGCGGGTCGCGGCTCACGCAGCACCTCCTGCGGGGACCGCGGCGCGGGCGGACAGCAGTCCTGCCGTCTCGTCGAAGCCGAAGCGGATGTTCATGCACTGGACCGCCTGGCCGGCGGCGCCCTTCACGAGGTTGTCGATCGCGCTTTCGACGATGGCATGCGTGCCGAGTTCGGTCGCCTCGACCGCCAGCCCGATGTCGCAGAAGTTGGTGCGTTCGACGGCGGCCACGCTCGGCCAGCGGCCGGCCTTGAGGATGCGGACGAACGGGCGGCCGGCGTAGGCTGATTCGAAGGCCGCGCGCGCCTGCTCTTCGGTGGTGCCCGCGACGAGTTCGAGGTGCACCGTCGCGAGGATGCCGCGGTCGTAGCAGCCGAGGTGAGGCGTGAAGATCGTGGCGATGCCCGCGTGCTCGGCGATCTCGGGGCGGTGGCGGTGCTTGAAGACGCCGTAGGCCTGCATCGAGACCTCGCAGAAGAGGCTCTTCACCTCGGCCTTGCGGCCCGCGCCCGAGACGCCGCTCACTGCGTCGACGATCGCCGGGCGTGCGGCGTCGACGAGGCCGGCGTCGACGAGCGGGCGGATCGCGAGGATCGACGCGGTCGGATAGCAGCCCGGCACCGCGACGAGGCGCGCATCGGCGACGCGCGCGGCGTTGAACTCGGCAAGACCGTAGACGGCCTCGGAGAGAAGCGCGGCGTGCCCGTGCGCAAAGCCGTAGTTCTTCTCGAACACCGCGCGGTCAGACAGCCTGAACGCGGCGGAAAGGTCGAGCACCACGATGCCTGCGTCGACGAGCGTGCGCGCCACCTCGTGCGAGAGTTCGTGGGGCGTCGCGAGAAAGATCGCGTCGAGCCCGAGCGCGACCGCGCCCGCGACGTCGAACGGTGTGATCGGCAGCGTGCCGACGATGGTTCCTTCGAAGCGCGGGAAGAGATCCGCCGCCGTCGGCGTGCCCTCGTCGCCCCTTCTCGAGCTTCCGAACAGCGCGACGACCTCCGCGTTCGGGTGCGCGGCGAGGATCGCGAGGAGTTCGGCGCCTGCGTACCCGCTGGCGCCGACGATGGCGGTGCGGACCGAGGGAGGTGCCGGGGAATGGACCGAAGGGAGAATCGAGGCTTGCGATGTCACCGGAATCAATGCCATCCTGGGGTGCGGTGCGGACGAGGCTCGCTGCGCCTCACGGCATGTCGGCGAGCTGGCGAAGTTCCTTCGCGATGCGCCGGGCCGACATCTCGCTGCGGGCGGCGAGAAAGACGGTGTCGTCGCCGGCGATGGTGCCGAGCGCACCGTCGAGACGCGCGCGGTCGATCTCGATCGCAAGGGCGTTGCCGTGGCCGCTCGGCGTCTTGAGGACGACCAGCGTGCCGCCGACGTCCATCGAGACGAGCTCGCGCTTCAGGGCCCGCGCCAGCAGCGCCTCGGTCGGAAGGGCAGCGATCCCTGCGCCGGGAAGCTGGTAGCCGTCCGGGCCCTTCAGCACCCCGAGCTCGGCGAGGTCGCGGGAGAGCGTCGCCTGCGTCGCCTCGATGCCCTCGCGCGCGAGGAGTGTCGCCAGTTCGTGCTGGCTGTAGATCTCGCCTGCGGCGATGATGTTGCGGATGACGGCGTGGCGGCGTGACTTCATGCTGGGACGGCGCGGCGGGCGAGGCGGATGGAAATGCAGCGGGAGGGAGAATATACAACCCACTGCATAGATTGCAAGTGGATTGGATAAATTTCCTCGAAAGGGCGGCCGCCGGTCCGACGGTGGCCGCGCAGGACCGCGAGCGACGCGGGGCTCAGTTGCCGACGCTGAAGGTCGGGTTGATCGCCTCGAACCACAGCCGCAGCCGCGCAGGGGCGCGGTCGGCGCCGCGAGCGTCGTGGAAGTACTCGATCGCGATCGGGATCTCGCGCATCTCGGCGACCTCGAGCTCGTGCGTCTCGACCGATGCGGCGCCACCGGCCTGCCAGCGGTCGATGACGGGCTTTCCATCGAGCTTGACGCGCACGCCGTCGTCGGCGAGCACGCAGATCCGGTAGCGGCCCGGCATGAAGCGCATCGTCGCGCCGCTCGAGATGCCGAAGCGGTCGGCTCCCACGGCGATCGAGCCGGCATCCGGCGACTTCACGACGTCCTTCGGCGCCCGTCCGCGCATGTCGAGATCAAGCTCGATGAGCACGATGTCGCGGGACTGCGACGCCGCGCCCTTCGCGAAGGAGTCGGCGTCGGGCACGCCGTCGCCCTCGATCTCGAAGAACTTCGTGGCCCAGTCGCCGGGAGCGATCAGGCCCTGCACCCCGAGCTTGGTGCGCTGTGGGCCGAGGACCTGCAGCAGGTACGGGCCGACGAATCCGCGCTGGTTCGAAGCCACGCTCACGGTCACGCCGTCGCGGTTCAGCCCCGAGAAGAGCGGCGCGCGGCCGATCACCTGCGTTCCGCGGATCTCGCCGAAGCCGTACACGACGTAGACGGAAAGGTCCATCGTCGCCTGGGTCTGCACCATCACCGGGCGGTCCCAGGCGTACGGGCCGCGCTCGAGCATCACGATCCTGTCGCGGCCCTTCAAGGCATCGCGCATGCCGACGGCCGGCCGCTCGCCCGGCAGCTTCGCCAGCACGGCGTCGAGCTCCGCGTCGGTCGGCCCCGGACGCGCGGGCGCCGACGCCTCCTCGCGGGTACCCGTCGAGCCCTGGTCCACGATGGTCGCCTTCGCGCCCTCGAAGGTGTT
>JBIKWD010000062.1:0-15886 GCA_044356505.1 Phycisphaerales bacterium | reverse complement strand
ACGACCACGCACAAGACGCTGCGCGGTCCGCGCGGCGGCCTCATCCTCACCAACGACGAGGAAGTCGCGAAGAAGGTCGACCGCAAGGTGTTCCCGGGCTCGCAGGGTGGTCCGCTCATGCATGTGATCGGCGCGAAGGCGGTCGCGTTCGGCGAGGCGCTCAAGCCCGAGTTCAAGACGTACTGCCAGCAGGTGGTGAGGAACGCGCAGGCGCTCGCCGCGGCGCTCGTGAAGCGCGGATACCGCCTTTGCTCGGGCGGCACCGACAACCACCTGATGCTCGTCGACCTGCGCGCGCGCTCGGCCGACCTCACGGGCGCGGACGCAGAGAAGTGGCTCGAGAAGGCGGGAATCATCGTCAACAAGAACGGCATTCCCAACGATCCGCGCCCGCCGATGGTGACGAGCGGACTGCGTCTCGGAACGCCGGCGCTGACGACGCGCGGGCTGAAGGAAGCGGAGATGGAACTGGTGGCGGCGTGGATCGACCGCGTGCTTGGGACGTCGGGCGATGCGGCGACCATCGCCGCGGTGCGCGGCGAGATCCGTTCGTTCTGCGGCAAGTTCCCGCTCTTCCACTGAGGTGCGGTTGCATCGAGCGCGACCGACGAGGTCTCGAAGTTCTACCTCTCGAGCGGGGTACGGGCCGATCGCGCGTCGTCCGCCGCGAGGAGGGGTCGGTTCCGCCGCGCGCTGGACATCGCCCTGCGGTCTGTCGGGATCGGCGCCGAGGAGCCGTCGGCCGAGGACATGCCGACGCGCGGCGACCCGCTGCGGCTCCTTTTTTCGAACCGGACGTATCCCGAGCCTCGGCCGGATCTCGCCATGCGCGACCGACCGGCCGAAAGGGCGGGTCGGCGCGGGGGGTTGTGGCTGTCGGCGCGATTGCGCCGATAGGACAGGACCATGCAGTTTCCGCAGCAGCAGCCGCCGCTTCCGCACACGCAGGGACTCGCCGACTCGGCGATCGACGCAGCGTGGGCCGTGATGCCGCCGGACACCGATCTCGAGACGACTCGCCTTCTGCCGGTGGTCGTGGGGGCCCACCCGCGCGGCGAGATCGCCGATCGACCTCTCGCGAACCGGCTGGTCGCCGCGATCCGGCAGTGGCAGCGGCAGCACGAGGAGAGGTCGGAGCTTCGGCTGATCCCGATGGTGATGACGGACCTCTGGTACCTGAACGACCGCGAGCTGCTGCTACAGCCGACGATCTCGATCGGCGAGCCGTCGGCGAACGCGGCAAGCGCGTACTTCGGCACGCGGCTGCCGAGGGCGTACGTGGTGGACGGACAGCTGCAGGTGCTGGCGGACCTCGAGTTCGTCGAACCGAGCGTGACGATGTGGGGAGCGGACGCCTACTCGACGCGAACGGCGCTCGACTGGTTCATCGCCCGCCATCTGGCGCGGTTTCTCGAGTGCGTGCACGGGTGACCCGAAACCGTGCACGGCACGTGCCGTGCAGTGCCAGTCACGTGCCAGTCAGTGCCAGGCACGTGCCAGGCACACCGCGTCCTCGCCGTCACCTGCGCGCAAAGCCGTGTTCTGCCCGCACAAAGTGACCCTTCGCCGTCGTTTCCGTCGCGGCCATTCGACCCGAACCGTGCACGGCACGTGCCAGTCAGTGCCAGTCACGTGCCTGGCACTGCATGGCACGTGCCGTGCACCGTTCAGAGACTGAGGGAAAAGCGGGTTTCGGAGATCGCCTCCGCGATTCCTGCCAGATTCATCCCTCGGAACGCCCTTCCGAGCAGCGCCGCGATCAGTTCCTCGCTCACGCCCGCCGCGCGCGCCCGCGGCACGAGGAAGTCGCGGTAGCGCGCGTCTGCGCCCGCAGGGTCGGACTTCGCAAGCTCGACGAGTTCCGCAAGCAGCGGCAGTTCCTCGTTCATCCGCGCGACGAACGCGTCGAGGTGCGCGCCAAGCTCGCGCTCGCCGCCGTGGGTCAGCACCGCGCGCAGCCCGCGCGGCAGCGCCCGCAGGCGCTCGACCGACACGCGCCACGCAGGAATGTCGATGTCGCTTGGCGGGA
The DNA here is from genome assembly GCA_044356505.1 of Phycisphaerales bacterium. GTDB lineage: Bacteria > Planctomycetota > Phycisphaerae > Phycisphaerales > SM1A02 > QWPT01. Next base: position 13,857 of record JBIKWD010000062.1, on the reverse strand, counting down.
CGGGAATCGAGATGTGCGACGAACCCGGCGACACCATCGCGAGCACATCGCCCGTGAACACGAACTGCGCCGCTTCGCCCGCGCGCCCGACGAGCCACGCGTGGTGATGCCGCGCGTGCCCTGGGGTCTCGATCGCCTCGAACCGAAGGCCCGCGCGCTCGATCGAGCCGCCATGCTCGACTGCATGCAGGCGCTCGGCCGCGATCGGCAGCGGGTCCCCATAGAAACGGTCATAGCGGGGGCCATGCACCGCCCGCGACCCCGCGATCAGCCGCGAGGGCTCGGCGAGATGCCGCACCCCGCGCGGATGGACGAACACCGGCACCCCCTCGCGGGCGAAGTGCCCCGCGCTTCCCGCGTGGTCGAGGTGGATGTGGGTCACGAAGAGCGCGGCGAGATCGCGCGGCGCCAGTCCGATCGCCGAGAGCTGCGCGACCAGCCCCTCGAACGCGACCGCGCACCCGCACTCGACCAGCACCGCGCCCGTCGGCCCATGGACCACGAACGCCGAGGCCGTGCCGGGAATCCCGAGGTAGCGCGTGTCGAGCGTGCTCAGCTGCAGGGGCGAGAAGAGCGGAGCTGCCACATCGGGAAGGTAGCAGGGCAGGCGCCATGACGGGATTCGCGAAAAGCAACAGTTGTGTTTGTTGCAAAAACAACAATAGCAAGCTACCATCGGAGGCATGACCCGCCCCGCGATCCATCACATCACCTCGACCAAGGCATGGGCCGTCTACATCGCGCCCGCCCGCCTCGAGATCATCGAGGCCATGCGCATGATCGCGCCGTGCTCGATCGCCGAGATCGCCGCCGCCCTCGACCGTCCCGCCGACACGCTCTACCGGCACATCGAGAAGCTCCGCAAGGCCGGCGTCGTCACCGAGGCGGGCATCCGCCGCGCCGGCCGCCGCTTCGAGCAGGTCTTCGACCTCGCCGGCGACGACTTCCGCCCGCATTTCCGCGACGCGAGCGCGCGCGTCACCAACAAGATGTTCGACGATGCCACGCGCTCGATCGCCAAGATCCTGCTCCGCACCTCGCGCGACGCGGCGGCCGCGGAGCAGATCGTCTTCGAGCCGAACCGCCGCAACGCGACCGTGAAGTTCGAGCACGCCTGGCTCACGCAGGCGGACTTCGACCAGCTGCGCGGGATGTTCCTCGAGATCAAGAAGTTCATGGACGCCCGCAAGTCGCGGCGCGATGGACGCCTGTACCTCGCCGCATTCGCCGCGATTCCCGTCCACCGCAAGCGCGCCGCCCGCGTGGCCAAGACGCGGCCCGCCGCAATCGGGGGCAAGTCCGCCGACCGCCCGGACGCGGCCTCGGCTTCTTCCGCGCGAAAGCGACGGAAGACTTCCTGACCCGCATCCTCGCCCGTCCCCTCATGTTCCCTGCACCCGACTTCCGCGGCATGAGCCGCACTCTCCCCATGATTCCCGAGACGCTCTCGCTCCTCTTCCTCGTCCTTTCTCCCGCACGCACCCTCGTCGCCGCTCCGACCGCGTCGCCCTCGCCGGCCACGGTCGAGATGGCGGCGGAACAGACCCCGCCCGCGCAGGCCGCTTCCGCCCCCGCGACCCAGCCGCTTCCGCGCCGCGCGGGTCCTCTTGGAATCCGCATCGACCCCTCGAGCGCAACGCGCGTCGTGGTGGCCGAGGCCATGCCCGGCGGACCTGCGGCCGTCGCGGGCATCCGTCCCGGCGACACGCTCGTCAAGGTCGACGGCGATGCGGTCACCACCAGAGACTCGCTTCAGGCCGTCATGCGCGGGCTCATCGGTGGCCAGACCGTCGCGGTCGAGGTGCTGCGAGAGGGAACTCCCGTCACGCTGCAGGTCGCCCTCGCGGAGATGCGCGAGACGATCGAGGGCAGCACCGTCCGCTATGCGAGCGTCGACCATCCCGACGGCTACCGCCTGCGCACGATCATCTCCGAGCCCACGGCCTCGCCGCGCGCGAGGGACGGAAAGCTCCCCGCGGTCCTCTACGTCCAGGGCATCATCTGCGACACGATCGACCGCCCGAACATGCCCGACGCCGTCGACACCAGGCTCGTGCACGCGATGGCGAAGGCGGGCTTCGTGACCATGCGCGTCGACAAGCCCGGCCTCGGCGACAGCGAGGGCCCCGCGTGCAGCGAGATCGACTTCACCACCGAACTCAACGGCTTCAAGGCCGCGCTCAGGCAGCTCGCGTCGCTTCCGAACGTCGACCCGGACCGCATCTACATCTTCGGCCACTCGATGGGCGGCGTGATCGCGCCGTATCTCTCGGCCGACACGCCCGTGCGCGGCAGCATCGTCTACGGAACGCTCGTGCGGACGTGGTTCGAGTACCAGCTCGAGAATGTCCGGCGCCAGTCGGAGCTCGCAGGCCGGTCGCCCGCCGAGGTCACCGCGGCGGTCCAGGCCGAAGCGCGCTCGAGTGCGATGATCCTCGTCGAGAAGAAGACGCTCGGCGATGTCTGGAACCGCTGGCCCGACCTCCGCGGCGAGCCGGAGGGCGTCATGTACGGCGAGAACCACATGTCGACGCGGCACATGCGATTCTTCCACGAGCTGCAGGAGCTCAACCTCGCGGAAGCATGGCAGAAGTCCCGCGGCGCCGTGCTCGCGCTGTGGGGCGAGTACGACTGGGTCTGTTCGCGCGACGACCACGAGCGCATCGCGGAGATCGTCAACGAGCGCGAGGCGGGGGCGGGCTCGGTCCTCACCATGCCGAAGGCCGACCACGGCTTCACGCTCCACACCACGATCCAGGGCAGCCTCCGCGCGATGGGCCAGGGCAAGTGGGACGCCGACCTTCCAAAGCGCGTGCTCGAGTGGATCGACGCGCTCGAATCGGGCGTGCGCGCATCGTGGCAGGAGACCGCGCTCACGCAGGCCGAGATCGACGCGTCGGTCGCTGAGACCCTCGCGCGCCTCGAGCGCGCGTCGGCGCTGCCCGCCTGGACGAAGCTCGAGACCGAACCCTATCCCGGCAAGCAGGACGACATCGTCTTCGTCGATCCCGATCGCGGCTTCTACGGGAACGGCGCAGGCAGGATCTTCCGCACCACCGACGGCGGAACGTCGTGGCAGAAGGTCTTCGACAAGCCTGGAACCTTCGTCCGTTGCCTCGCGACCGTCGGCGACAAGGTGGTCGTCATGGGGAACATTGGCCCTGGCTACTTTCCCGGCGTCACAGATTCGACGCCGGTCTATCGCAGCGAGGACGGCGGCGACACATGGACTCCCGTGACCGCCATCGAGGGCGCGCCCGTCGTCGGGCTCTGCGCGTTCGCGGTTGTCGACGTCCCGTTCGTGAACGCGGGCAACCTCGACAGGCGTCCGCGCATCGTCGGCGTCGGACGCGTGGGCGGGCCGACGGCGTATATCTGGTCCGACGACCTCGGCAAGTCGTGGAAGCAGGGGAAGATCCCCGAGATCGCAGCGATGGCGTTCGATGTCCACTTCCTCGACGAGTCGCGAGGCTTCATCGCGTCTTCGACCCACGCCGACGTCGCGCAGTCGAACGGCCTCATCCTCGCGACCGAGGACGGCGGTTCCACCTGGCGCGAGGTCTACCGCTCGACGCGCCCCTACGAGATCACCTGGAAGTTCTCCTTCCCCACCGAGGACACGGGCTACTGCACGCTCCAGTCCTACGACCCCGACCCTGCGAACGCCGATCGCTTCGTGCTCAAGACCGCCGACGGCGGGCGGACCTGGTGGGAGGTCGCGCTCGTGTCCGACCATGCGGTCCGGCCGTTCGGAATCGCCTTCGTCGACGAGGAACGCGGCTGGATCGGCGCCATGCCGAACGGCTTCCAGACCCTCGACGGCGGGCTCACGTGGACCCCGGTGGACTTCGGCAACGCCGTGAACAAGATCAGGATCCTCCCGATCGGGGAGGGTTTCGTCGCCTATTCGATCGGCGTCGAGATCCACAAGGCGCGCGTGTCGCCGCCGGTCCGCGAGGATGGCCGTTGATGTTGTGGAAGGCGTGAAAAACTCAACGTGGCACGCCCAACACCCGTGACCCGTTCGTCACGGAGACGGCGGGACCTTCCAGCGCCTCGAGAGTCCCCATCCATGCAAGCCTCGGTCCGTCGTCCCTTCCACGCGCACGCCTTTCGCCTCGCCCTCGGAGCAGGCGTCGCCATCCTCGGTCTCGCGGGGTGCTCGGTCAACCCGGTCGGCGCCACGGGTTCGCTGGTCGCCGCGGTCCCCGACACGAAGTCCGTCGTGGTGTCGAACGGGAACGGCAACGTCGAGCTGGTCCACGATCCCGCCGCCACCACCATGCAGATCACGGCCGCGATCCGCTGCACGGGCGACACCGAAGAGAAGGCGGCTGCACGCGTCAAGGCGACCAAGCTCACCGCCAACCGCGACGCCGACGGAGAGGTCAGGATCGCGGTCGACTTTCCGCCGCGCGATCCCGCCGTCACCGTGGTGTTCATCGGCACGATCGGTTCGTCGGAAGACTCCGCCTCGATCGTGATCCGCGCGGCGGACCTCGACGGGATCGAGGTCGCCACCACGAACGGCAGCATCGATGTCGGCGCCTTCCGCGGCCCCGCCAAGCTCGTCACCTCGAACGGATCGATCGAGGTGCGAGACCACGCCGGCCCCATCGAGGCGCGGTCGACGAACGGCGCGATCCGCGCGTCGGGCGTCCTCGCACCGATCGTCGCGGACACCTCGAACGGCCGCATCGAGGTCGCGCTCGCACCCGAGGCGCAGGGCGACGTCGAGCTCGACACCTCGAACGGCTCGGTGAGCCTTGAGCTCGGCGCAGCGTGGCAGGGAACCGTGCGCGCCGACACCAGCAACGGCAAGGTTGATCTCGCGGGTGGCGAGGTCGTTCGCACGGTCGGCGAGACGACCATGACCATCGGCGACGCCACGAAGGCGAGGGCCACCATCGACACGAGCAACGGCCGCATCACCGTGCGCACCGCCAAGAAGTGAACGCGCAACCGCCGGGACATGCCATGAACACCACGCCACTCTCGATCCGCGGACTCGTCAAGATCCACCCAGGCCCCGTCTGCGCGCTGCGCGGCGTCGACCTCGAGATCCCCGAAGGCATGTTCGGCCTTCTCGGCCCGAACGGCGCGGGCAAGTCGACCTTCATGAACATCGTCGCGGGCCTCGTCGAGCCGACCGCGGGAAGCGTGATGCTCGACGGCGTCGACACCGTGAAGAACCCGCGCTTCATGCGCGAGCGCCTGGGGTACCTTCCGCAGGACTTCGGCTTCTATCCCGATCTCTCGGGCCGCGCGATGCTCGAGTTCCTGCTCAAGCTGAAGGGCGTGACGGGGCCGAAGGGACGCCGCGCGCTCGCGGACGAGCTGCTCGAGCGCGTGAACCTCACAAGCGCCGCGACGCGCAAGGTCGGCGGCTACTCTGGCGGCATGCGCCAGCGGCTCGGGCTTGCGCAGGCGATCGCTGGCAATCCGCGCGTCCTCATCGTCGACGAGCCGACCGCGGGCCTCGACCCCGAGGAGCGCCAGCGCTTCTACCGCCTGCTCGCCGAGATGAGCGCGGGCCGCGTGGTGCTGCTCTCGACCCACATCGTCGACGACGTGTCGACCCTCTGCCCGCGCCTCGCCGTGATCCGCTCGGGCGAGGTCGTCGCCGACACCACGCCGAGCGCGGCGTGCCGCGCGGTCGACGGGCTCGTCTACGAAGGCTTCGTGGCCGATGACGAGCTTCCTGCCTTTGCGCAGGCGCATCGCGTGATCAGCGCCGTCCTCAACGAAGGCCGCAACAACCGCGTGCGCGTGTTCGTGGCGCCGGGCCGCGTGCCGCCCGCTGGTTTCTTGCAGGGCACGGGCACGCTCGAGGACGCCTACCTCGTCCTCATGCGCTGCCCGGCCGACGAGATCCCGCCCGCGCTCACGCAGAGCGCCGCGCCCACGCTTGCCGGAGGTGCCGCGTGATCGCGCGTTTCCTCGCGATCCCGCTGCTCGAGCTCAGGAACAGCTGGAAGCGCCCGCTCCACGTCATCATGCTGGCCTTGTTCGGGCTGATGTCGCTCGGCTTCGTGATCGGCGGCGTGCAGGTCAGCACAGGAAGCGCCGACACGGGCGGCGCGAAGGTCGCGATCAACTCTGCGTTCAACCTTGCGTTCGCAGGCTTCGCGCTCTTCGCGCTCATCCTTCCGTTCTTCGTCGCGGTGATCTGCGGCATGCCGATCCTCGCGGATGCCGACCGCAAGATCGGACGCCTGATCGCGGCCACGCCGATCTCGCACGTCGCCTACGCGTTTTCACGCTTCTTCGGATCGCTCGCGGTGCTCGCCGCGATCCTCGGCGCGTGGCTCGTACTTCAGATCGGCTTCTACGAGCTGATCCCGCTCGACCCGAACGCACGCGTGCGCGGCGCGTTCGACCTCTGGAACTACCTCCAGCCGCTGTTCGTGAGTGCGCTGCCGCTCGCGGTCTTCATCGGCGGCGTCTCGATGTGGCTCGGCGTCCGCACGCGCCAGCCCGTGCTCGTGTTCGCGCTGCCGGTCGTGGTGCTCGTCGGCTGCATCTTCTTCGTCTGGTCCTTCAACCCGCCGTGGCTTCCGCTCTGGGTGAACAAGCTCATGCAGCTTGCCGATCCGACGGGCATGCGCTGGTTCCTGCGCACCTATCTCGACGAGGATCGCGGCGTCGCCTTCTACAACGCGGCGGCATTTGCCCCCGACGCAGCGTTCCTCCTGAGCCGCATCGGATTCGCCGTCATCGGACTCGTCGCGGTCTGGGCGACGGGGCGTCGCATCGCGCGCACCGAGCACGATGATCTGCGGGTGGGCGACCTCCGCATCCTGCTCGCAAACGCCGCGCAGTTCGCGGCAAACGCGCCGCTGGCCCAGCACGCCGCGATCGCAGCGCGCGGAAAGCCCATCGAATGCACCGTGCGCGCGCCTGGCTTCCTCGGCTCGACCGCGCACATCCTCCGCGCGGAGACGCGGGCGCTGCTGCGCTCGCCCGGCATCTGGCTCTTCGGTCCGCTCATCCTCATCCAGGCGTGGGGAGCGACCGCGTTCCGCGAGGGACCGTTCGACACCGAGACGCTCGTGACGACGGGGTCCGCCGCAGCGGGCGTCTTCAACACGCTCACGCTCCTTCTCTGCTTCCTCATCCTCTTCTACACGGTCGAGAGCCTCGTCCGCGAGGAACGCTGCGGCCTCAGCGGCATCTTCCGCGCCTCGCCCGTGCCGACCGCAGCCGTGCTCGCGGGCAAGGTGCTCGCGAACGCAGCGATGGCCCTCGTCATCATCGGCTGCGCGTCGCTCGCGATCGCCATGGTGCTCGGCAAGCAGTACTTCGACACGGGCATCGAGATCGACTTCGAGGTGCCCGTCCTCTTCCTGATTCTCGGCATCCTGCTCGCGCCGACCCTGATCGTGTGGGGCGCGTTCGTCTCGTTCCTCTACGCGCTCCTGCGCAACCGCTTCGTCGTGTACGGCGTCGCGCTCGGCGTGCTCGTCGCCACGGGGTTCGCCACGCAGTTCGGCTACCTGAACTGGGTGACGCGCTGGCACATGTGGAGCAGCATCCAGTGGAGCGAGCTCGACCGGCTCGCGTTCATGTGGCCGGCGATCGCGACGAACCGCGTGCTCATGCTCTCGCTCGCCGCGTTCTTCATCGTGGCGACGCTCTCGCTCTGGCCGCGGCGCCTGCCCGACCTGCGCGCGGTCGCCGATCGCGCGAAGCCGGCGGCGCTGTTCCGCGCGGCGATCGTGCCTGTCCTCGCGGCGATTCCCGTGCTCGCGATCGGCACCTATGCGGGCCTCTCGGTGCGGTCAGGCTACGAGGGCGCACCCCAGCGCGAGGCGCAGAAGGCCTACTGGAAGCGCAACTCCGCGACCTGGGAAGATGTTCCCGTGCCCGCGCTCGACAAGGTCGACGGCGAGGTGAAGCTCTATCCCGAGACGCGCTCGCTCGAGGTGGCCGCGACCTACGTGCTGCGCAATCCGCACATGCGCACGATGGCCGAGATCCCGATCACGGTCGGGCCGCACTTCGAGACGAGCGACTGGACCGTCGACGGCGTCGCGACCGATCCCGAGAAGCGCGACCAGCCGCTTCCCTCGATCGAGAACCGCAGCGGGCTCTACGTCATCTCGCCCGCGAAGCCGCTCGCGCGCGACGAGACCGTCACCGTCGCCTTCAAGCTCAAGGGCGAGTTCCCGCGCGGATGGTCGCGCTCGGGCGCAGGCGCGGGCGAGTTCCTGCTGCCGTCGGGCGTGGTGCTCACGAGCTTCAGCCCGAGCTTCCTGCCGGTCGTTGGATTCGCCGAGGGCGTCGGCGTCGACGATGAGAACTCGCGCGACGCACGCGACTATCCGCTCGACCACTGGAAGTCGCGCGTCGACCCTGCGTTCGGCCCCGCGTGGGCGACCGATGTGCGCCTCGCGGTCGAGGGACCTTCCGACTGGGTCATCAATGTCGTCGGCGTCGAGAAGGAGTCGACCGAAGTCGATGGCCGCACGCGCACCGTGTGGGAGACCGAGCATCCCGTGCGCTTCTTCAACATCGTCGGCGGACCGCTCGAGGCGGTTGAGGGCGACAGCGCGCGCGTCTACTTCTCGCGCCGTACGCCGCACAACGTCGACACGATGGTGAAGGCGCTCGCCGCAGCGCGCAAGAGCTACGGCGCGTGGTTCGGCGAGTATCCGTGGACGAACCTGCGCGTGACGCAGTTCCCGGGGCTCGCGGGCTATGCGCAGGGCTTCCCCGGAAACATCTCGTTCTCCGAGGGAATCGGCTACCTCGCGAAGCCGATCGGCGGGGTCGAGGGCGAGAACGGCGAGGACGCCGACACGCTCGACGTGGCCTTCTACATCGTCGCCCACGAGGCGGGCCACCAGTGGTGGGGCAACATCGTGATGCCCGGCAAGGGCCCTGGCGGCAACATCATCAGCGAGGGCCTCGCCGAGTTCAGCTCGCTCATGCTCGTCCACCACGAGCTCGGCGCGCAGCAGGGCGAGGCGCTGCGGCGCCGCTGGGAGCGCGCCTACACCTTCGGCCGCAGCCCCGACGACGAGCGCTCGATCAACCGCACCGACGGCACGCGCCCAGGCGACACGGTGATCACCTACAACCGTGCGGGCTTCGTGTTCTGGATGCTGCGCGATCTTGTGGGCGAGGACGCGATGGTCGCGGGCCTGCGCGCGTTCGTCGAGAAGTGGAAGAACGGCGTCGAGACGCCCGAAGGCCTTGATTTCCCGCTGATCGAGGACATGGTCGAGAGCCTGCGCGCGCACGCGTCCGACGTCGCGAAGTACGACGCGTTCGTCGCGGACTGGATCCTCGGCACGAAGTTCCCCGAGCTCGAGCTTGCCGACACGCGCGTCGCCGACGGAAGCAGCGAAGGCGCCTACGCGACCGAAGGCGTGCTCCGCGACATCGCGAGTGGCCGCGCTGCGTCGGCCACGCCCACCGAAGTCGTCGTTCGTGTCTTCGGCGAGAAGCCGAGCGAGCAAGGCGCGGAGGCGCCTTTCCAGGATGCCGTGGTGCGGATCGACGCTGGCGAGGCTGCGAACTTCCGCATCGCCACGACCTTCAAGCCCGTGAAGGTCGTCGTCGACCCGGAGGTCAGGCTCCTGTTCGCAGGCCGTCAGCGCTGCGAAAAGTCGCTCTGAAGTGCCGCGGAGGCGGACGGGTGCGCGGAGGTCTGTACATCGATCGGTCGACAGCCGCCGAAGGCTTGCCGAACTGTCCCGTTGATGAAGCGTCCGCGGCTCCTGCAGGAGTTTCGTCTCGTACCTTTCGAGTCGAACCGAAGAGGTTGACCTGCCCGTGAAATCGGGGCAGTCGAGCTGAAACTCCTAGCGAAGGAACCATCCCATGATCGACTCGGCACTTCGAACGCTTGGAATCACCTCTGCAGGCCTCGCGATGGCACTCGCACCCGTCGCCCTGGCGCAGAGCGCCTGCGACGCAGACCTCGACGGCAACGGCGAAGTCGGCGCACCTGATCTCTCCGCAATGCTCGGCGCGTGGGGCCCGTGCAAGGGATGTGCCGCCGACTTCAACGGCAGCGGAGCGGTCGACGCCGCCGACCTCGCGACGATGCTCGCGCTGTGGGGCGACGCCTGCAGCCCGCTCCCGTGGGCGACGGTGCTCGAGCAGTCGCCCGACCCCGCGGTCGTGGCCAGCGCCGCGCTGCGCGACGCGATCGTGGCCACCGGCTTTCCGTGGCGCGTGCGCGACAACGAGACGCAGATCGAGATGGTGCTGATCCCGCCGGGCTCGTTCCAGATGGGCTGCTCGGTCTCGAACGCATACCTCTGCAGCGGCAACGAAGGCCCGATCCACACGGTCACGCTGACCAACGCGTTCTACATCGGGCGTTACGAGGTCACGCAGGCGCAGTGGACGGCGCGCATGGGGACAAACCCGTCGCTCTGGAAGAACCCGAGCCCGCAGGTGCCTGCGGATCAGGTGCCCAACCGGCCGGTCGACACGACGAGCTGGGACACCATCCAGAACTTCCTCGGTGGATCCCTGCAGGGACCCGCTCTGCGACTTCCGACCGAGGCGGAGTGGGAGTACGCCTATCGCGCGGGCACCACCACCGCCTACCACTCGCTCCCCGGCCATCCTGATGGAACGAACGACGATGCGCTCGCCAACGACATCGCCTGGTGGGGCTCGTGCCCTCCGTGCGGAGGCAACTCGGGGCACCAGACCTATCCCGTCGGCTGGAAGGCGGGCAACGGCTTCGGACTGCACGACATGGCGGGAAACGTCTACGAGTGGACGAACGACTGGACAGGCCCCTATCCGTCGTTCCCCGTCGTGAACCCGACGGGTCCCGACAGCGGAACCACGCGGATCCTGCGCGGAGGCTCGTTCGGCGACGCTCGCACGAACCTGCGCGCATCCAAGCGCATCTGGTACCCGCCGAACCATCTGAGCAATCGGTTCGGATTCCGCGTGGTGCGGGAGCTCGAAGCCCCGTCGAAGTGAGTCGCGCGAGCCGCGCCCAGTACGATGCTTCCATGGGCACCGAGTTCATCATCGACGCGCCGCATCTCATGGAGGCGCTCAACGACGATGGCGCGGCCGAGATCCTGCGGCAGATGCAGTTGCGGGCGACGCCGATGGCAGTCAAGGCCTTGTCCGAGCTCGTCGCGCAGCCCGCTGATCGTGTGCAGGCGAAGATCGATCTCCTCTGCTCCGCCAAGCTTGTCAACGCGGTGCGCGCGGGCAGGGGCCATCGCGCGATCCGGTACGCGGCGGTCGCCCCGCCGCTCAGGATCCGGTTTCGGGAGGAACACCATGCGGAGCACGCTCGGGACGCGCTTCGCCTCGCCGAGTTCGTGCGTGTGGTGCGCGCGCGCATCGAGCGGAGGATCGCGGAAGCCGAGACGGCCGGCAAGCCGGGCGGCCCCGCGTGGTCGTTCGACTCGCTCTATCTCCCCGTGATGTCGGCGAAGGAGCGTGACGAACTCATCTCGAGGGTCCGAAGGGTCACCGAGTATCTCGGGATGCTCGAGGAGCGCCGGGGATCGCGGAAGTCCGTGTTCCAACGCGTCGGCGACCGCGCCGAGCCCTCGACACAGCATGTCGTCGAACTGCGGGTGCGACCGCTGCGATCGGTCCTGCCGCCCGAACTAGGCGTCGAGTTCTTCACGGGCGCGTCGGAGGCTCGGAAGGCGAATGCGCGCAGCGGCGTGCTTGGCTCGCTCGCGCCCCGCGAACGGCAGGTCGCGCAAGCGCTCGCCGAGGGGCTGTCGCGGCCGCAGATCGCGAGGCTGCTCGGAATCTCGCCCGCCACCGTGGTCACGATCTCGGCGCGCATCCACCGCAAGCTCGGCGTGCGCAGCCGCGCGGAGCTGACGCGGGTGGTCCTCGCCGAGCCCGCCCCTCGTGCCCAGTGATTCGCAGGCTCTGCGGCGCCCCGCGCTTCCTGCGGGCGCGAGGCCGGCGCATCAGCCGCTGTTTGACCGCGCCTGAAGCGCGCGCATCGCCGCCTCGCAGGCGTGGGGGTTGGGCACGTGCCAGCGGAACGGCTCGGCGTTCGGCGGGTCGCCGACTCGGAATCGGATCTCGCCGCTCGCTGCGGAGGTAGGCCAGCAGTAGACCTCGCTGATGTCACGCGCCTCGACCGCGTGGACAGATCGTTCAGGAGCGGTCTCGAGCAGGATCGCGCGCTGGTCGGTCACGAGGCACGCGGAACTCTCGGCCTTGCGTCGCACGCTGCGGACACGCATCCACTCGAACAGGCCACCTAGCGCCATGCTGGGCGCAACCAGAAGGGGAATGAGGAAGGCCGAATCGAAGCCGTCGACGAGCAACATGATCACGCTGATCACGGCAAGCGCTGTCCCTGCGCCGGCCGCGATGAGCTCGAACCGCTTGACGCGCGCGATGGCGGGCGTGAACTGGGCGTACGGCATCGGAATCGGAACAGCCGCATACGCCACGCGCTCGCCCGCTCGCAGCTCGGCGCGGACGGCGCCGGCGGTCTCGGCGGGGAGCGAAGCCAGCGCGGCAGCCGCGGTGTCATAGGAGCCGTTCGGCATGCCGCAAGGATATCGCCGCGTGGGCCGAGATCAACGGCTGGCACGCCGCCTTCGTCTGTTCGGACGCCGCCGCACTCACCCGTCCGTGGGGGTCGACGGCGTTCCGTGCAGTTCGATCAGGCGACGAATCGCCATCTCGTAGGCGCGGGGATCGGGGATGCACTCGAACCGCATGGCCTCGCGCCGCGTCGTGCCGACGATGGTCTCGGCGTTCCGCACGAGCGTGGCGTACCCGTAGCCATTCTTCCCTCCCCTTGTCGACACCCTCACGAGGACATGGGGGTCCCACGAGTAGAGGTGGCTGTAGGCGCCGATCTTCAGTAGGAACGCGCGCTGGTTGCTGACGCAGTGCACCTCGTGGCGCGCCTCATCCGCGAATCGCCACGGCGCGTACATCATCACCGCGCTGAAGAGCATCATGAGGAATCCGCCGCCAAGGACGGGGAGCGGGTCCTCGACCGGCACGGACGGATAGCCCAGGAAGTCTGGCAGGAGCGCCTGGAGCGCCACGCTCATGATCGCGATCGACCCGCCGAAGAACGGAAGTCCGAGGAAGACGTAGATGAGTCCGATCTTGGCGCGTCCCTTCGTGCTCGGCATCCCCGCGTACCAGAGCTCTTCTCCCGGCCGCAGTTCCTTGAGGAGCGCCGCGTCGATCGCGGCGGTGCGCGGAAGGCCCGGCGGAATCGTCGGGTCGAGCAGTGGTTCGGAAGCGACCTCTTCGACCGTGTCGTGACGGATCTCGAGATCTGGCGCCGGCATCGAATCGGCGACGGACTCGTCGGGAGTTTCGTCGAGGTTTGAACCGAACGGCTGCTCGAGGTGCCCGCCAAGCGGCTGCTCGAGGCGCCCGCCAAGCGGCTGTTCAAACGGTCCGCCGAGCGTGTGTTCGGGGCGAGGCTCGGGCGTTCCCCCGAGGCGTCCGCCGAGCGGCCTCTCGAGGCGTCCGCCGAGCGGTTGACCATGGATCGGACTCATATGCGGCGAGATCGGCTCGAACCGCCGACGGATGGAGCGATCTTCCCGACTTGAACGTGGCGGACGTGCCGTTCGCGCCGAGAAAACCCGTTGCGCAGCCCGTTGTCGGACGTTCGCGACGGCCTGGTGTCACGCCCGCAGGATCGCGGTGTTGACCTTGCCCTTGACGTCGGTGAGCCGGAAATCGCGCCCCGCGTGGCGGTAGGTCAGGCGCTCGTGGTCGAGGCCAGTGAGGTGCAGCACCGTCGCGTGCCAGTCGTGGATGTCCATCACGCCGTCGACGGCGGTGTCGCCGACATCGTTCGTGGCGCCGTGGCTCAGACCGCCCTGCACGCCGCCGCCGGCCATCCACATGGTGAAGCCCTTG
>JBIKWD010000227.1:0-4584 GCA_044356505.1 Phycisphaerales bacterium | reverse complement strand
CTTCCCCCGATCATACTTCCATGTCCGCCCCCGAGCGACCGATCGAGAGCCCCGCGAACGCGCAGCGACCCGCTGCCGCGGACGCACACGTTCGCGTCGAGGGGCTGGTGAAGCACTTCGGCCGCCAGCGGGTGCTCAAGGGCATCTCGATCGCGTTTCCGCGCGGAAAGACCACCGTCGTCCTCGGCCCCTCCGGTTGCGGCAAGAGCGTCATGCTCAAGCACCTCGTGGGCCTCCTCCGGCCCGACCGCGGGCAGGTGTACTACGAGTCGCAGCGGATCGACGGCCTTTCGGAGCGGAAGCTCGGTCCGATCCGCCGCCATTTCGGTTTCCTGTTCCAGCAGGGCGCGCTGTTCGACTCGATGAGCGTCCGCGACAACATCCTGTTCCCGCTTCGGGAGCTCGAGCGCGGCGAGAGCTACGGCGAGGAGCAGCGGGCGCGGCGGGTCCTGCGTCTCGTCGGTCTCGAGGACACCATCGACAAGTACCCTTCGGAGCTGTCGGGTGGCCAGCAGAAGCGCGTGGCGCTCGCCCGCGCCATCATCCTCGATCCGAAGGTGATCCTCTACGACGAGCCGACGACCGGCCTCGACCCGATCCGCTCCGACGTGATCAACGAGCTGATCCTCAAGCTCGAGCAGGAGCTGAAGGTGACGAGTATCGTGGTGACGCACGACCTGACGAGCGCCTTCAAGGTCGCCGATCACATGGTCATGCTGCACGAGGGGCACGTGGTGCTCGAGGGACCGCCCGAGGCGTTCCGCAACTCGGACAACCCCGTCGTCGGCCGCTTCCTTCGCGGCGAAGCGAGCGACGACGAGCTGAAGGCGATCCGAGAGGTGACGTCGGCGAACGTGGATGCGGCGAAGTCCGCGAAGACCAGGAAGTGACCGGAGGTTTCCGTTGAGAGAACGCGTCCGAAACGTCCTCGTTGGAGTGTGCACCATCGGCGGTCTCGCCGGTGCGGGCCTCCTGCTCTTCCTGTTCGGCGAGATCAAGCCGTTCGCGTCTCCGCGCTGGAAGATCATGGTCGCGATGAACGAGGCGGGCGGTCTCCGCAAGGGAAGCCTCGTCACCGTCAACGGCGTCCCCGTCGGCGCGATCGACAGCGTCGAGCTGTGGGGCGACCCGAGCCATCCCGTCCTCGTGACGGCCGTGATCGAGGAGAACGTCCGCATTCCCGACCCGAGCGTTCCGAGCGTCCAGTCGTCGCTGCTCGGCTCGGGCGCCAAGCTCGAGTTCAAGGCGCAGCTCCCACTTGCCGAGCCGCCGAGGCACTACCCGATCGACGCGAACGTTCCGCTCCGCGGAAGGGTGATGTCGATCGAGGACAGGCTCGTCGAGCAGCTCGATTCGCGCGTGCAGCCGATCGTCGAGTCGTTCGAGGAAGTGGGCGTGCTCGCCCGCAACATCAACGAACTCGTCGCTCCGCCGAAGCCGGGCGAGGAGCCGAATCCCGACGGCCTGCGTGCGGCGCTCCGCAAGCTCAACGACACGCTCGCTTCCGCGGACCGCGCCATGGCGAGCGCGCAGTCCTGGCTCGACGACGAGCAGCTGCGCACCGACATCCGCGACACCGCGCATGGCGCGAGCGAGCTGATGCGCGACGCGACGATGACCGCGAACCGCATCGGCGCGCTCGCCGACTCGCTCGCCGCGGACGCCGACGAACTGAAGGCGGGCGCGCTGCCGGTCCTCTCCCGTGCGGAGGCCGCGCTCGACCAGTTGAACCAGCTTCTCATCGCCGCGCGCAGCGGCGACGGCACCGTCGGCAAGCTCGTGAAGGACCCCGCGCTCTACGACGGGCTCGCGGACGCCGCGAAGCGCCTCGACGAGGCCCTTGCGAAGGTGAACCTCCTGCTCGACAAGATTCGCGAAGAGGGAATCGACGTCGATCTCTTCGCGAAGTAGCGGCGCGTGCAGGCGGTCGCGGCCGGGGCCGTTCGGGCGCGGGAAGCATCGAGGGGAGCACGACGCCGCGCATGTTGCCGGCAGGCAAAAACACAGCCGCCCGCGCGAGGCGGGCGGCTGCGAGTCTCAGTGGACGCGAATCACTCGTTCACGATCGCGATCTCGACGCGGCGCGACTCCTTCTTCGAGGACTTCGGCGCGTTCGGTCCGAACGACGAGTACTCGATGCGGCCTTCCTCGACGCCCTTCGTGGTCAGGTACTGACCGACGGTGAACGAGCGCTCGAAGCCGAGGTGGTAGTTCGTCTTGAATCCGCTCTTCCTGATCGGATCGGTGTCGGTGAAGCCGGCGAGGCGCAGCTGGTTGCTCGGGTACTTCTTCTTGATCTCGGAGACGACCTTGTCGAGCGTCTTCTTGGCGTCGGGCTTGAGGGTGGCCTTGCCCGAGTCGAAGAGGATGTCGCCTTCGATCGTGAGGACCAGCGTGCCGTTGCGGTTCTCGGCGGTCACGCCGGCCGGAAGGTCGAGCTTCGGAGCGGGCCCGCCGACGTTCGTCGCCGTCACGGCGGGGGGCAGCTCGTTGGCGCGGGCCGCGAGGTTGCCGTTCTCCTCCTCGAGACGACGACGCTCGGCCTCGCTCGACTCGAGCGCGCTGCGCGCCTCGTCGCGCTGGATCGCGAGCTGGGCGTTTTCTTCCTTGAGCATTGCAAGCTCGTCCTTCTGGGCGCTGCTGCAGCCGAGGAACGAGCCAGCGGCGATCGCCGCGAGAAGGACGGAGGTGAAACGGAACATCGTGCCTGGCATGTCGGTGGCATCCCTTCCAAAGAGAGGCGTGCAGGCGACCGGAGATCCGTCTCCGAGTGACTCGCCCGCGAGGTCGGCGCATTTCACCGCTGATCGCGCGGTTGCGCAAGTTGCGCGGGAGGCGAGCGCTCAGGATTTTCGACGACCACCTGCTCCATCCCCGGCACGCGGCCGATGAGCGCCATCAGCCCTCCGTAGCAGCCGTCGATCGACGCGACGACCGGGCCCCGCGCGACGACGAACAGAATCGCCGCGGCCGCCAGATGAGGTCCGAACGGAAACTCCCTGCGGAAGAACCGCGAAAACCGCCCGAGGAGGAGCGCCGCCAGCGCCCAGGCGAGCGCGAGGAAGACCGCGACGAAGAACGCCAGCAGCGCCACCTTCCATCCAAGCGCAGCTCCCACCGCCGCTTGCAGATGGACGTCGCCGAGCCCCATGGCCTCCCTGCCGAACGCCAGCGACCCGATGATGCGGACAGCCCAGACGAGTCCACCGCCGACCACCCATCCGAGCATCGACCCCCCGAGGAGCGTCATGGGCTGGCAGACCGGTTCGGACGAGCCGAACCCGAGCCAGGCGCCGAGCAGGCAGCCGACCCCTGCGCCGGCGAAGCCGGGGAGCAGGAACGCCAACTCGACGAACATCTCCCGCCTTGCGTGGGGGTAGGCGGACCCGTCGTCCCCTTCCTTGACGTGGTCGTACCAGTCGGAAAAGCTCTGGCGGAGCCGGCCCGTCGCGACCAGCCACCTCGACACCCCGAGACCGATCAGCATCCCGACCGCGCCGAAGGCCACCGGCCAGCTGGCGGCCGGCAAAGGCAGGTAGTCGCGGAGGTTGCGCGCCTCGGGAAGGAATCCCTGGACCGTCCAGCCGACGAAGGCGACGATGGTGACGGCCGTCGGGATCTCGACGGGGATGAGCATGGTCTTCGCGTCGACGATCGTCATCGCCACGAGTCCCGAGATCAGGATGACGACCACCACGAACGCCGCCCAGCTGCGCGGGAAGCCCTGCAGATGCCACCAGGGGCTCCCCGCGTCGCGGAACACGTCGCCAGGCCCGCGGTCAAGCGGCGCGTAGAACATCACGAACGCCAGTGCGAAGAGGACCGCGACGAGAAGCTCGACCAGCGGGTACTGGACGCTGATCTTCGTGCTGCACGCCTTGCAACGGCCCCGCAGGAGCATCCAGCCGAGGATCGGGAGGTTCTCGTGCCACGAGAGGCGATGCCCGCAGACCGGGCAGCGCGACGGCGGCGTCACGACCGACTGCCCCGTCGGGAGCCGCCAGACGAGGACATTGAGAAAGCTGCCCGCGCACGCGCCGAAGCAGAAGGCGAAGACCGTCCCGATGAGCGTGGGCGCCCATTTCGACAGGAAGAAGCTGAATTCGGGATTGTCCATCGCACGTCGTCCGACGCAAACGGTCCTACTGCGCGCCCTGCTCGAGCTCCGCGAGCGAAAGCTGCCGGACGGTCGCCTCCGCGCGGTCGAGGAGCGCCCTGCAATGCCGCAGGAGCTGCTCGCCCCTGCGATAGCTCGCCAGGCTCTCCTCGAGCCCGACATCGCCCTGCTCGATCGACGACACCATCTCCTCGAGCGCCTTGACGGCCTCCTCGTAGGTCATCGACGCGATCACCGGATCGACTCCACTCGCTGCCTCGCCCGGGTTGCCAGCGCCTTCGGCGCCCTTCTTCTTCGTCATGTCTCTGCTCCGATCTCTGCTCCGGAATCGCGCGCGTCTTTCTCGACGCGCATCTCGACGCGCATCTCGACGCGCATCTCGACGCGCACGGGAATCGCACCATCCGCCACCTGTACCGACAGGGGCGCGCCCGCGCGGGCACCCGTCGCCGACACGCTTCGCACAA
>JBIKWD010000226.1:0-4588 GCA_044356505.1 Phycisphaerales bacterium | reverse complement strand
GTTCACGCGAACAGGGCCGGACCGCCGCGCGGGGCGCGGCGCGCTGTCGACAGTCGAGAGGTTCAGCTAGCACTGCTTGCTTCGCAAGACATGTGGCACCCGCCGGCCTTTGGCCGGCGGCGTCTTGGGTGAACCTCAATGCGGTCGGCGATGGATCAGCGGAGCTCATCGCGGGCGTTCGGTGCGTCGGGTCGGGGAACGAGACGCTCGTTCACCCTACCGGTCCGCGGCGCCCGCCGTCGCTTTCGCCGTCCTCTGCGTCGATCGCTGCGACGATCTGCTCGAGTTCTTCTCGGGTGACCACGCCCTTGGTGGCGAGGAGTCGCATCAGGGCGGTGAGATAGAGGCGGAGTTCGTCGTTCTCGGCGCGAAGCTCGGCGAGGGTGGTGGCGTTGGCGTCCGACCTTCGCATGCGGCGGAGCTCGTCGCGCAGGTCTTCCATCTCGCGTTGCTGGTCGGAGAGGTCGAGTTGCTGTCCGAGGTTTCCGAGCAAGAGGAAGCGGCCCCAGCCCATGTGGATCTCCTTCTGCCGCCGTGTGTGCGGCGATGCGTGCGTGGCCCGGGCCGCGGGGCGGCGTGGGGTTGGCGGACTGTACGCGCGGGGCGGGCGGGACCGCCCCTGCGCGGCGCGCTGTCGACGGTCGAGAGGTTCAGCTCGCACTGCTTGCTTTGCAAGACATGTGGCACCCGCCGCGGAGCGGCGGCGGCCCGGGACGGTTGGGTGGGAGGGGCGCCGCGGGGCGGCGGCGGGCGGCGACGGTTGGGCGCGCTGCGCGGGGGTGCTTCCGCGGTGTCGGCGTTGGTTAGGTCGCCGAGGCGTCGATGGGCATGGCGGCCCGGTGTTCGGCCACGTTCGCAGTGGACTCCGCTTCGCGTGCCATCCTCGAGGTCGAGACGAAGAAGTGCACGATGGGAATGACCAGCACGATGAGCACGAGGGCGATCGAGGGCGGCAGCTGGAAGGCGGGAGTCTCGCCACGCAGCGTTGCGATGGCGCCTGCGGCGTAGAAGAGTCCGAGCGGGATCAGGTTGATGCAGACGACGAGCAGCGTGGTGGTCTTCCAACTGCGCTCGGCCTTCACGAGGCTGGCGGCGGCGCTGAGGCGGCGCATCGCCATGCAGAAGACGACCGTGGCGATCAGACCGACGACGGGGGCCAACTGCAGCGCGCCCGAGATCCATTGCGGCTGGTCGTAGACGAGATGGTCGTGGAGCGCGATGGGGACGGCAAGGCCGGCGACCATGAGCACGAAGCACATGGCGGCGCTGTACCAGCCGCTGACGCGCAGCATCGAAAGCCTGAACGCGCCCCAGGCGATCATGAGCGCGCCGATCGCGTCGCTCAAGATGTCGATCTTCCAGACCTGGCCGTCGAAGTTCCAATTGGAGTGGACATCGATCAGGCAGAGCAAGCAGCCCCAGAAGACGAGGCGGAGGGGCGTGATGGTCGTCAGGATGTCGCGGGGAGCGAGGCTCATGGTCGGTCCTTTTAGGTGGGCGGGCAGAACAGGCGCGCAACGCTCTTCGGAGATCGTACGGACGGTTTCAGGGGCGCCAGAGTTGGAAACTCGAACACCTCGAATGGACAGATGGACTGTCGGGAGCGTGGGGGGCGCGGAGGAGAGCGGGACCGCCGCTGCGCAGCGCGCTGTCGACGGTCGAACTGTTCAGCTCGCACTGCTTGCTTCGCAAGACATGTGGCACCCGCCGCGGGGCGGCGGCGGCCCGTGCCGGTTGGGTGGGAGGGGCGCCGCGGAGCGGCGGCGGCGGCGGCGGGTCGAACGCGTCCGGACTTGCTCAGCGTCGAGACGGGTTCCCCGCGCACCCCGCCGCGCCCCGTGCGCTTCAGACGAACCATGCCTCGATGGGCTTCAGCAGGAACTCGTCGACCCTCACGCCGTCTGCGCCGACGAGCAGCGGCCGCGCCTTGGGATAGGCCTTCAGGAACGCGCCGATTCCCGGGAGCCCGTCCCTTCGGCGCCCGCTCTTGACCTCGATCGCGAGGGCCTTGCCCTCGCGCTCGACCACGAAGTCGACCTCGAGGCTCCGCTCGCGCCAGTAGAACAGCCTGCATCGGCCCACGGCCGCAGCGTTCGCAAGATGGGCGCCGACCGCGCTCTCGACCAGCCGGCCCTTCTGCTCGGGCGACGCGAGAAGGCTTCGCGGATCATCTCCCGCGAGGGCGCTCGTGAGCGCGGTGTTGAGCACCTGCAGCTTCGGACTCGAGGCCCGCTGGCGGATCATGTCGCCTGCGTACTTCTCGATTCCCCGCACCATGCCTGCGGCCTCGAGAAGCCGGAGGTAGTGCGCGAGCGTCACGGTATTCCCTGCATCCTGAAGCTGCCCGAGCATCTTCTGATAGGACAGCTGCTGCGCCGAGTGCGCGCACGCGAACTCGAACAGGCGCCTGAGCAGCGCGGGCTTGTCGACGCGCGACATCTGCAGCACATCGAGGTTGATCGTCGTGTCGATGAGCGACTCGCGCACATACGCGGCCCAGCGCGCCGGGTCGCGCACCAGCCCGGCCGCTCCCGGATAGCCGCCGAACACGAGGTACTTGTCGAGGTCGAACCTGAACGCGCGCCGCATCTCGTCGAACGACCAGTGCGTCACGCGGATCGCCTCGAACCGGCCCGCCAGGCTTTCGGTCAGCCCCTTCTGGAGGAGGAGCGCCGACGACCCGAGCAGGACGACGCGGAGCGGCCGTCGAGACGCCGTGTCCTCGTCCCACAGGCGCTTGACCTGCTCGGACCAGTTCGGCAGCTTCTGGATCTCGTCGATCGCAAGCACCGCGCCCTTGCGCCTGCCTTCGGCGGACTTCTGCCGAGCGAGCTCCCACTGCTGTCGGAGCCAGCCTTCCGAAAGGCCGCCCGGGTCGTCGGCGGTGGCGTAGTGCGCGGGCAGCCCGCTCTCGGCAAGCGCCCAGCGAACGAGGGTCGTCTTTCCGACCTGACGCGGACCGACAACCACCTGCATATGGCGGCGCTTCTCGGCGACTCGGTCGCGGACGAGCTCGGCCTGGGCGCGGATGATCTGCGGCATGCCTACAAATTACTCAGGATCGTGAGTAAAATCAATCAGCGTCCTGAGTAAATTGTGAGGTGGCATGGATGTGCGGCGAAGGGCGCGGTTTTTGGACGCGGCTGGCGCTCGGCCCGGGGGTTGGGAGGGCCCGCGGGACCGCCGCTGCGCGGCGCGCTGTCGACGCTTCGGACGGTTCAGCTCGCACTGCTTGCTTCGCAAGACATGTGGCGCCCGCCGCGGGGCGGCGGCGGCCCGGGACGGTTGGGTGGGAGGGGGTGCCGCGGAGCGGCGTGGGGTTGGGAGACTCGAGGCGCGGGTCGATCGACGCGCTGTTTGCGGCGTTGAAGGCGGCCGAGCGTTCGGAGGCGCGGGAGGTGGTGAGGCTGCCGCCGCGGAGGATCGGTGGCGCGGAGACGGGCGGGGACCAAGGGGGGCGGGCGAATCAGGCTGCGCGAAGTGGCTCGAGATCCGCCCGCTTGAGCGGGAGCGCGCCGAGGTCGCGCAGGACGCGATTCACCGCCGCAAGGGACACGGTCGCAGGCGAGGTGATCTCGACGCCGATCGCCTTGCCCTTGCTTGTGTAGTCGACGACGAGCCCGGGCGACGCGACGACCGACCGCGAGCTCTTGTCCTTCGCAAGCCGCGGCAGGCAGAGGTACGCGGCGAGGGCGCGGCCGCGGCGGAAGGTGACTTCGAGATAGGTCTGGCGCATGGGTCAGCGATCGACGGGGTAGGCGGTGACGACGACGAGAACTCTGGCGTGCGGCTCGGGCTCGACGACAACTTTCCATGGATGCCGTCGGAGTGAGGTGTCGCCCACCCACCTGCCGGGCGCGGCATCCGGACGAGCATTCTGAGCGTCAGACAGCATACGGCGCAGGTCGATCTCGGTGAAGCGCCGATCGATCATTCGCCTCAGTAGAGGCGGGCTGAGTTCAAGCTCCCAGTCCCACCAATCGGGCCAATCACGACGCGCCAAGGCTTGCCTCATCTGTGGCGAGATTGCCACCCCCAACCTGCTCTGGCGGAAATGCGACACATTCCGCAGGGGGATTCGCTTCGGGGAGGTCGATTCGCGAGCGTCGTCGGCCGGGCCGTCGCGCTGCGCGTTCGTGCGGCCATAGGGCGATGCCCGGAGGCTGCGGTCTGAGCGATCATGGCGTGTTCGAGGCCGCCATCACCAGCGGTGATGCCACACGGCACGATTGACGACGGCGTCGGCAAGTTGCTCAGGCTTCGCTGCGCTCCGCCTTCGGGGGTGCGTGGACTCGGGCGTCCGCGCGGCACCACTGGAAGTGGTGGCACCCAGACAGGGCTGTCGACTCGGCAGGTTCGGCGCTCGGGCTTCGCCCTCGACGAGGACTTCGACCCCGACATCATCCGTTCAGCAGACTGAAGTTTGCTGGCACCCGTGGTTTTTTGACTCTGACGATGAACGACAGCGCCCGCGGCTTTCGCCGCGGGCGCTGGTCACTTTCCTAGCACCAACGGTCGCGGCCGCAGCCGCGACCGCTCAAGCCTGCGTTCACACCGCCGAAGGCGGCTGCCGCAAGCAGCCGCCACT
>JBIKWD010000061.1:0-16035 GCA_044356505.1 Phycisphaerales bacterium | reverse complement strand
CTCGCGGGTCGACGCCGGCCTCGACCTCGACGACGGCGAAGCGCACGGCGGTCACGACCACGCCTCCGCGAAGGGCGCGGGAAGCGGCGGGCACGCGAGGAAACCGCCCTCCGGAAGCGCGGGCGCGCAGGAGTCCTCGAGAAGGAGCGACGCGGTTCCGAGCCCATGCGCGCAGCGGCCGTTCGGAAGCGATGCGGCGAGATGCGCGGCGAAGCGCAGCGCGTACGAACTTTCGTAGGCGGTCGAAAGCACCGCGTGCGCGCCGCGGGTCTCGGCCTCGTGCGCGAGCGCCCGCACGCGCGCGAGCGGCCCGAGCGCCGACAGGCGCAGCACCCACGCAGCCACGCAGTCTTCGCGCGCGAGTTCATCGCGCAAAGCGAGCGCCGCCGGCGAACCGTCGACGATCGTCTCGTCGAGCGCGACCGCGATTCCGGTGCGCGCCGAAAGCGCCGCAAGCCGCGACGGATCCTTCAGCGGATCCTCGAGATACTCGAACCGCTCCGCGTCGAAGCCGTGGACGCGCGCGGCGCACTCGGCCTCGGTGAGCATGCGGTTTCCGTCGAGGCGCAGGCGCGCATCGGGCACCAGCTCGAGCACGCGGCCGATCAGCGCGCGGTCGTCGGCCTCGCTGGCGCGGCCGATCTTCAGCTTCACGGTGCGGTGCGTGCGCAGCGTGTGCGTCACGGCGTCGTCGATCTCGGCGATTCCACCCGAGAAGAACGCCGCGACGGCGACCGGGCCCGCCGCGCGCGTGCCGAAACCCTCCGCCGCCTCGATCGCGCACGAGGCCGCGAACGCCGCGCTCGACGGCATCTCCTCGAACTCGAGTTCACCGTCCGACCAGCGCTCGATCGCGTCGATCGATTCGTCGAGCGACTCGCGATGGAGCCCCGCGAGGGGCGCGCACTCGCCGAATCCCGCGTGCGGGCCGTCGAACACCCGCACGAACGCGATCTCGCGCGCGCTCGACCCGACGATGCGCTGGGCGGCCGCGCGCACGGGTAGCGACACGCGGAGGATCTCGACGCCTGCGATGTCGTCGCTCATCGGTTCCCCCAGTCGAAGGACATTCCCGCAGCGAACGCGATGCCGTACAGATAGAGCGTTGCGCCGAACAAGGCGAGATCGGCGTTGAGCGCCGCGCCGTCGCGACCGCGCGCGATGTGGATCGACGCTGGAATCAACGCGCAGACGAGCGTCGCGAGCATGATGCCGCGAGGCAGGCCGTACATCTCCGCCGCGACGACCGGAAGCGCGAACGCGACGGCGTGCATCACGCAGATCAGCGAACGCACGAAGCCCGCTCCGAACCTCACCGCCAGCGTCTTCTTGCCGCTCGCGGCGTCGCCTGCGCGGTCGCGCAGGTTGTTGGTCGCGAGCAGGCACACGGCGATCGCACCGGGTGCCAGGCCGCAGGCGAGCGCCGTCTCGGTCCACGCGCCGTCGCACGCCGCACGCGTGCCGGCGACGGCGAGCGGGCCGAAGAAGATGAACACGAAGACGTCGCCGAGGCCGCGATAGGCGAGCGAGAGAGGCGGCGCCGTGTAGCCGACCGCGAACACGGCGCCTGCCGCGCCGATCGCGCCGAACACGGCGCCGGCGCGCCACGCGAGGTACGCGGCCGGAATCGCAGCGAGCGCGAGCACGAAGGCAAGCGCGCCGCGCATCGCGCGCGGCGGGACGAGCCCGCTCGCCACCGCGCGCCGCGGCCCGAGCCTTTCGCCCGAGTCGGTGCCGCGCAATCCGTCGAAGAGGTCGTTCGCGAAGTTGCTCGCGATCTGGAGCAGGATCGCGCCCGCGAGAGCGGCGGCGACGGGAAGCCACGCGAACACGCCGTCATGCCATGCAAGCGCAGCGCCCATCAGCACGGGGCACAGCGACGCGCC
Organism: Phycisphaerales bacterium; assembly: GCA_044356505.1. GTDB lineage: Bacteria > Planctomycetota > Phycisphaerae > Phycisphaerales > SM1A02 > QWPT01. The sequence goes on along the minus strand of JBIKWD010000061.1, from coordinate 14,149 downwards.
GAGCGTCTTCGGGCGAAGCGCGGCGAGCCATGTTCCCAGCGCGGTCGCCGTCACGGCGCGAACTTCCGGAAGTCCGCCTTGCGCTTCTCGAGCTGCGCGTTCTTCCCTTCCTTCGCCTCGTCGGTCATGTAGTAGAGCATCGTGGCGATGCCCGCGAGCTCCTGGAGGCCCGCCTGCCCGTCGCAATCGGCGTTGAGCGCGGCCTTGAGCGCGCGGATCGCGGTCGGCGAGTTCGCGAGCATCTCGCGGCACCACTGCACCGTGACCTCCTCGAGCTCGGTCACGCTCACGACGGCGTTCACAAGGCCCATCTCCTTCGCTTCCTGCGCCGAGTAGCTGCGGCAGAGGAACCACATCTCGCGCGCCTTCTTCTGGCCGATGATGCGCGCCATGTAGCTCGCGCCGTAGCCGCCGTCGAAGCTGCCCATGCGCGGGCCGACCTGCCCGAACCGAGCGTTTTCCGCGGCGATCGTGAGGTCGCACATCATGTGGAGGACATGCCCGCCGCCGATCGACCAGCCCGCGACCATCGCGACAACGGGCTTCGGGCAGGTGCGGATCTCGCGCTGGAACTCGAGCACGTTCAGCATCTCGCCGCCGGCCTCGGAGCGATAGCCCGAATGGCCGCGGACGCGCTGGTCGCCGCCCGCGCAGAACGCGCGCTCGCCCTCGCCGCAGAGGATGACCGCGCCGATCTCCTTGTCAAGCTTCGCATCGAGGAGCGCCGCGCGCATCTCCTCGACCGTGCGCGGCGTGAACGAATTGCGCACCTCGGGGCGGTTGATCGTGATCTTCGCGATGCGCTCGGCCTTGTGGTACTTCACTTCCGCGAAGCCCTGCCCCGCCGGCGCCGGCTTCCAGTCGAGCGCTGGGCGGATCTTCTCTGAGGTCTCGGTGGTCGGCTTCGCGGGCGGGTAGGCGGTCGTCATGGTTGGTTCACTGGAATGGTCGAGAGGACGGACTCGATGACGCGCGCGCAGTCGGCGGGCGCCTCGAGGGGAAGCACGTGCCCGGAGGCCGGGACGATCTCGGTGCGGAGCGCGGGTGCGATCGCATGCGCGCGCGCGGCCACCGCAGCATATCGCTCGTCGAGCGCACCCGCGACGAACGCGGTCCGCGGTGCAAGCGTCGGAACCGCACTCCAGCGCGGCTCGGCCCGCCCGGGCGAACAGCCCGACACGCATCGCGCCCAGAACGCCGCGTCGCCTCGGCCGCGGCGCAGCCGCGCGTCGGCGAAGGACGCATGCGCGGCAAAGGATGCGAAGAGCGGAAGCCGGTACCAGCGCTCGGCAAACCGGTCGACCCCGTCGAGGAGAAGCTCCGCCGCGCGGGCGTCGTCCTCCGCGGCGCGGCGCGCGCGCTCGCCTGCGTCCTCGAGGCCGGGACTCGCGCTCAACAGCACGAGCCGCGGCGACAGTTCGGGGCGCGTGGCCGCGAGCTCGAGCGCGATCCGTCCACCCATCGAGTAGCCGACGATCGCATCGCACGGCGCGCGCTCGAGCCGCGCCGCGAGCGAGCCCGCGGCCTCCGCGATCGACGCGCAGCCGAGCTCGACGAGCGGCACGCAGTCGCAGGCGACGCCGGGCGAGAGCCGGGCAAGGACATCGGCCCAATCGGCGGGCGAACCGAGGAAGCCGTGCACGAGCGCGATGCGGCGCATCAGCGGAATTCCCGCGCGAGGGCATCGACCGCGGCCTTCGCGACCCGCGCGCGGCACGTCTCGCTCGCCTCGCGCGCGCACGACACCTCGATCACCGTCGCGCCGCCGCGCTTGAGCGCCTTCGCGACCGCCTTCTTCATCGCGACGCGCGTCGTAGGCGACTCGGTCGCGAGGCCGAGCGCCTTCGCGACCGGCGCGAACGACAGGCCGTGCGGCGTCGTGAAGAGCGCCTCGAAGACGTCGCCGTGCTTCGCGATCGGCAGATAGCGGAAGATGCCGCCGCCGTCGTTGTTGAGCACCACGATCACGAGCGGCGTCTCGATCATCGCGGCGAGCGAGAGGCTGCTCAGGTCGTGGAGCGCGCTCACATCGCCGATGCAGGCGACGACGGGCTCGCCCGTGCCGAGCGCGTGGCCCGCCGCGCTTGCGACGAGGCCGTCGATGCCGCTCGCGCCGCGGTTCGCGCCCGCGTGCCAGTGGCGCGGCGGATGGATCGCGAGAAAGTCCGCATCGCGGATCGGCATCGACGAACCGTAGAAGAGCGTGCCGTGCGCGCGCGATTCGCCGCACGCCGCGGTCGCGTCGGCGATCGCCGTCGGCTCGCAGAGCGCGCGCTCGGAGTCGAGCGCCTTCGACGCGGCGCGCGTGGCGCACGAGAGCGCGCGTTTCCAGCCAGCGTGGGGCTTCAACCGCTTCGCTGCGGCGAACTCGACCGGCCCCGCGTAGACCGCATCGGCGCGATGCGCGGCATCGACGCGCGGGTCGCCCGCGCCGAACACGGTCACGCCCGATGGCTGCGCCGCGATCCACGCATTCAGCCGCTTCGAGACCACGGCGTCGCCGACGACCGCAAGCGAATTCGCGCGCAATGCCTCGCGCAACGAGGGGTTTCCGTCGCCGTCGTTCGCCGCGCGCAGCACGAGATCGGCGCCCGAGGTGCCAGCGCCGGCAAGATCGCTCGCGATGTCGGCGAGCATCGTGCCCCGCCACGCTTCAAGCGAGCGCCGCGTGACAGCAGGCGCGCGCCCGGCGACCACGACGGCGTCGTCGATCTCGACCGGGCTTGCGCGCGGCGGCATCGCCATCCGCCACGGCGCGTGGTCCTTCGTCCAACGCGCGATCGACGAAAGCCAGCCGACGTCCCACGGACGCGGCTCCGGCGCGAGCGGCTCGCGGAACTGCCAGTTGAGGTGCACGGCGCCGCCCTGCGCGCCGGCGTGTCCGCACGCGCGCGCGAACGCCTCGTCGACCGTCGAGAGCACGAACTCTGCAGGAATCTCGATGCCAGGGCACGGCATGTCGAACGACCACCGCGCAGCGCCTGCAAGCAGGTTCGCCTGCGGAATCGCCTGGTTCGCGCCGCAATCGCGCAGTTCGGGCGGTCGATCGGCCGCAAAGACGAGAAGCGGCGTGCGCGTCATGCGCGCCTCGACCATCGCAGGCAGCGCGTTTGCGACAGCGGTGCCGCTCGTCATCACGGCGACCGCCGGCACGCCCGTCGACTTCGCGATCCCGAGGGCGAGGAATGCGCCACCCCGCTCGTCGTGCGCCACATGAACGCGAATCCCCGCATGGCGCCCGAACGCGACCGCGAGCGGCGCGCTGCGCGAGCCCGGACTCACGACGGCATGACGCGCGCCGAGGCGAAAGCACTCCTCTGCGGCGAGCATCGTCCATGCGAGGTTGATGTTGGGCGCATCGCGCATGCGCGGAAGGTATCAGGTGGCGAGTCGCTCGAACGCGAGCAGCTTGTGCCCGGTTTCGCGCCATTCTTCCGCAGGATCCGAGCCCTCGACGATGCCGGCGCCCGCGAACGCCGTGAGCGTGTCGCCCTCGATGCGCGCAGAGCGGATCGCGACCGCGATCTCGGCGCCATCGCGCGAGGCGACGCCGACCGGACCCGCGTAGAGGCCGCGGTCGAACGGCTCGAACTCGCGCAGCGCGGCGATCGCGTCCGCGACCGGCGCACCTGCGACGGCGGGCGTCGGATGAAGAAGCCTGACGAGATCGGCGTCGCTCGTGCCCGCGCGCAGTTCCGCGACGACGCGCGTCGCGAGATGCTGGACGTACGCAAGGCGCAGGAGCCGCGGCTCGGGGTCGAGCCTCAGCGACGACGCGCAGCTTGCGAGCGCCTCGCGCACGCGCTCGACGACGAACTCATGCTCGCGCCGGTCCTTCGCGCTCGCCAGGAGCGACTCGCCGAGAAGCCGGTCGGCGACGCCGTCGACGCCGCGCGGCCGCGTGCCCGCCACGGCCTCGCTGCGGGCCGTGCGTCCGCTGCGCGACACGAGCCGTTCGGGCGTGACGCCGAGGAACGCGCGGCCCGCGCCCGCCTCGACGAGATAGCGGAATCCACGCGCCTCGCGGGCGGAAAGCCGCGCGAGCACGGCGACCGGATCGAGCGCACCGCTTGCGACGTAGCGCCGCGTGCGCGCAAGCACGACCTTGCGGAGCGCCCCCGCACGGATGCGCTCGAGCCCGCTCTTCACGGCGTGCGTCCACTCGGCCTCGCCTCCGCCATCCGACTCGCGCACGAGCGCCGGCTCGATCACGCAGGCGTCGCGGGGCGAGGCGAGCGCCTCGAGATCGGCGAGAAGCTGCGCGCGGTCGCTGTCCGACGTCACGTGCACGGCGAGGGTCGTCGCCTCCTGCTCGCGGCGAAGTTCGATCGCGGGAAGCACGCAGCCGAGGCCCGCGTATGGAACCCACGCGGCGTCGCGCGGGCGCCCGGCGTCGAACGGAAGCGCCACGAACCACGCCGCCGCGCGCGCGTCGCCCGCTCCCGCGGAGACCTGCGCCAACCGCCCCTGCGAGCCGAACTCGGCCGTCGCTGCGACGCCCACCGACGCGAACTCGAGGCGCGTGCTCCGGTCGCGGAAGTAGCGCCGCGCGCCGGCGGGAGCGCCGCGCAGCCACGGAAGGAAGTCGGGAGTCTCGACCGAAAGCTCGATCCGCGCGAAGGTTCCGGGCTCCACGGCGCCGAGCTCGCGCACCCGGTTCGCGAGTTCGCGCACCTGCCCGGCCAGCGAGCGCGGAGCGTCGTCGTGCGTTGCGGGACGAGTGATCGGGCCCGTCGTCATTGATCCGAAAGGGTACGGCACCCCACGCGCGTCGTGCGTCGGGATTTTGCGTCCGAAGACGGGAGATTCGCCTTACTGGACGCCGTCGGCGGCCGCCTTCGGCTCGCCCAAGGCCGTCGCCGCTTCCTCCGGCACGTTCCGCGGCAATTCTGCAAGCAGCCGCTGGATCGCCACGCCGGTCGCCGCCGACAGCGCCTCGGCGACCCTGCCCGGCTCGGCGGCGGCGATGGGTGCCGTCCCCGAACCCCTGAGCTGGGCCGCGAGCTTCGGCGCACCCTTGCGGCGATCGAGCAGGTAGCCGCGCAGCCGCACGACGGCCTTCGGCGCCGCAGGATCCGTGAAGTCCGCGTAGAACGCCTCGACGACGCCGTCGATCGAGAAGTCGAAGCGCATGGCGACGCCGTCGCTGCCGACGATCGTGGCCCTTCCCGACTGCTCGAGCGCGCGGGAGAGCGCTTCGGACACCATGTCGGACGGGGTCGCGATGAAACCGGCGTACGCATCGGCGCGCCAGGTTCCGTCGGTGGCGTGATAGAGAAACGGACGCCCGTCGAAAGGCGGGATCGCTCCGAACCGACTCACCGTCATCGAGCCGAAGCGCTCGCCTTCGATCGGCGGCTGCGGTGGCGGCGCGATCAGGTAGCTCGCGGTCGGCTGGTAGTTCCGCTCGAGAAGCGAGCAGCCGGCAAGAACCGGCAGCGCGGCGGCCGCGAGAGCGAAGGCGAGGAGCCGGGCGTGAAGTCGCTGCATGGGTCTCTCGGAAACGGGGATGGGCGCAGGCTTGGGTCGTGGCGTCACTTCGCACCTCCGGAACTCGGCTGTCCGGGCGCGAGCCGCGGCGGCGGATCGCCGAAGATCGTCTGCCCGAGGTTGTCCTTCGCGCTGCCGGAGAGCTGCTCGAGATTCTCCGCGGTCTGGCGCAGCGCCTCGATCAGCTGGCGGAGCTCGTAGCTTTCGCTCGCGAGGAACTCCTGGACCTGACGGCCGATCACGCGGTACTCCGCGACGGTCGGCCCGAGCTCGCCCGAGGTCGACTCGAGGCCGGCGAGGATGTTCCTGAGCTGCTCGCTCTCGAGGATGCGTTCGAGCTGCTCGGACGACTCGCGCGCGGCCTTCATCAGCTTCGGGATCTCGGCGATGCTCGCGCGCAGGTCGCCGGAACTGTCGCCGACGAGTCCGCGCACGTCGGCGCTGATCGCGGCGACGTCGGCCATTGTCTTCGCGATCGCCGGGTCGTCGAGGATCTTGCGAAGGCTGGCGTTCGAGGCCCGCAGGTCGGCGATGAATCCGGTCGCCTCGCCGATCATCGGATCGACGCGCTTCTGCATCACGCCGTCGATCCGGTCGATCGCCTTCTCGAGCTTCGCGCCGATCGAGACGTAGTCGACCTCGGCGAGGTTGTTGGCGATGATGCCGATGTGGTCGATCAGCTGGTCGAGGTTGCTCGGCGCGCTCGGCACGTAGGGATATGCCGGCGTGTACCTCGGCATGACGGCGAGGAAGCGCGACGGGTCGTTGAGATCGAGATCGACGTAGAGCCCTCCCGTGAGCCCGGCCGAGGTGAGCCGCGCGCGCAGGCCGCGCGTCACGCCGTTCTCGAGATCCGACGTGAAGAGCTGCGTCTGCTCGGGACCGAACACGTCGAGCCTGACCTTCATCCGGATCACGACCGGACTCGCGAAGTCGAAGTTCTCGTCGTCGGTCCCCTCCTCGTTGTAGAAGCGGTCGGCGAACGCGATCGCGGCCACCTCGCCGATCGGCACGCCGCGGTACTTCACGGGACTTCCGATCTGCAGGCCGTTGACGGAGTCCGACGTCGATGTCTCGATGATCGCGGTCTCCTTGAACATCGTCCCCGAGCCGAGCGCGATCACGCCGCCGAGGCCGAGCGCCACGGACACGATCACGAAGATGCCCACCTTGAACTCCTTCGATGCGCTCATGGGCGTGCCCCCGCCGGATGCGCGCCGCTCGGCGCTACGTCGGGACTGAAGCCGGGCCTGTCGCGATGCATGGTCATGACTCCTTGCTGGGAACACGGTTGAGGAAACGGCGCACCCACTCGTCGTCGCAGTGGTCGCGGAGCTCGGCGGGCGAGCCGAGCGCCACCATCCGCCTGCGCGCGCCGTCGAGCATGGCGAAGCGCTGGCCGATCGCGAAGATGCTCGCGAGCTCGTGCGAGATGATGACGAAGGTGGTTCCGAGCATGCGGTTGAGCGCCTCGATCAGGTCGTCGAGATCGGCGCTCGTCACGGGGTCGAGCCCCGCGCTCGGCTCGTCGAGGAAGACGATCGGCGGGTCGAGCGCGAGCGCGCGGGCGATGGCGGCGCGCTTCTGCATGCCTCCCGAGATCTCGGATGGCTGCTTGAGCGCGTGGGCGCCGAGGCCGACGAGGCCGAGCTTGGCGCGCGCGATGTCGTCCATCACGTCGACGGGAAGATCGGTGAACTCCTCGAGCGGCAGCCGCACGTTCTCGAGCAGGGTCTTGCCGCCGAAGAGCGCCCCGAGCTGGTACATCACGCCGAAACGGCGGCGCACGGCGCGGACCGCGTCGTCGTCGGCCGTGACGATGTCGATACCGTCGATCGTGATCGAGCCCGCAAGCGGCTTCCGCAGCGTCGTCAGGCAGGAGAGCAGCGTCGTCTTTCCGCAACCCGAGCCGCCGCCGATGAAGAGGATCTCGCCCTTCAGGATGTCGAGGTCGATGCCCTCGATGATGGGCTTTCCGTAGCCGATCGAGACGCCACGCAGCGCGATGGCGGTCTCGCGCGTCGAAGGTCGGGGTGCTGGTGCGGCCGGTGCGGGCATGGAGCGCTAGATGTCGAGCGTGTAGAAGAACGTGCCGAGGATGCTGTCGGCGATGATGATGGCGACGATGCCTGCGACCACCGCGCGCGTCGTGCTGAGACCGACCGCGCCCGGCCCCTGGCCCGTGCGCAGGCCCGCGAGGCATCCGATGGCGGCGACGAGTATCGCAAAGACCGCCGCCTTGACGAGCCCCTGCAGGAATCCGCCGACCGTGAGCGCCTGCCGCACCTCGTCGGTGTACTGCGCGAGCGTGAAGCCCTCGGACGCGAGGATCACGTAGCCGCCGGCGACGCCGAGGATCGAGGCCCAGATCGAGAGGAGCGGCGTGACGATCGTGGTGGCGATCAGCCGCGGGATCACGAGGAAGCGCACGGGATCGATGCCGAAGGTCCGCAGCGCGTCGAGTTCCTGCGTCACCTTCATCGTGCCGATCTCCGCGGCGAAGGCGCTGCCCGAGCGGCCAGCGAGGATGATCGCGGTGATGAGCGGACCGAGCTCGCGCACGACCGACACTGCGACCACGTCCGCGACCTGCAGCTTGGCGCCGTACTTCGCCATCGGATCGAAGGTCTGGAAGGCGATGATCACGCCGATCAGGAAGCCGAGGAGACCGACCACCAGGATCGCGTCGCTGCCGTGACGCGCCATCGCGGCGATGGTGTCGCCCACGCGCAGGTGCGCGGGGCTCCGCACGATCCGCAGGAAGACGAGCGTGATCTCGCCGATGAAGCGGACGAGCTCGAGGATGTTGTCGCGGATCGCGATCGACGCGGCGCCGAGATCACGGACGAATCCCGGCGACTTCGCAGGCTCCTGCGGCTCCTGGCCGCGCAGCGCAAGGTCGAGCAGCAGGCGACGGTCCTTGTCGGCGCCCTGCACCTCGAAGCCGACGCCGGCGCCCTTCGCGAGCCTGAAGAGAAACACGGCGAGCGACACGCCGGACGCATCGAGGTGGGTCACCTTGGAGAGATCGAGCGTCACCGCGCCGCGGAGCCGCGACGGCAACCGCTGCGCGAGCGTCTCGCGCACGCGGCCGATCGACTCGGCATCGAGCGGGCCCTCGGGCTCGATCCGGACCGAACCCGCCTCCTCGGAGACGCCGACCGCGGCGCGCGCGTCCCGATCCTCGTCGCGTCGCGTCATTCAGCGGCCCGCCTGCTTCGCGGACTCGTAGATCGCCAGCATCCGCGGCATCATCGCCGAAAGCCGCGAGGCACGCGTCTCGTCGCTCGGATGCGTCGAGAGGAACTCGGGCGTCGATGGCCCGCCCTTCGAACCCATCTTCTGCCAGAAGGTGACCGCGGCGCGCGGGTCGTAGCCTGCATCCGCCGAGATCACGAGCCCGATCTCGTCGGCCTCGCTCTCCTCGCCGCGGCTGAAGGCCGTCTCGCCGAGGACGCCGTAGCCGACGAGCACGCCCTCGATCAGCGCCGGGTCGACCTCGTCCGAGGCGATCGCGACGCCCGCCGCGAGCTGGACCATCATCGCCCGCGACATGCGCTCGCCGCCGTGGCGCGCCACGGCGTGCGCCGCCTCGTGACCGAGCACGACCGCGAGCTCGTCGTCCGTCGTCGCCACCGTCAGGAGCCCCGTGTTGACGCCGCTCTTGCCGCCGGGAAGCATCCACGCGTTGACCTCCGGCGTGTCGATGAGCGTGAACTGCCATTGGAAGCCCTGCACCGCCTGCGGGTACCGCCGCGCGGCGGCCGCCGCGATGCGCTGGCCGACGCGCTGCACGCGATCGAACTGAGGCCCCGACGCGATGGTCTTGGCCTCGCCGAGCATCTCCGCGTAGGCGGCGTCGCCAAGCTGGTTCTCCTCGGCGCGCGAGAGGAGCAGCATCTGGCTGCGACCGGTCTCGGGGACGGCCTCGCAGCCGGCAAGCGGCAGCTGCGCGAGCACGCAAAGAACGATGAGCGACGACGACAGCCGCCGCAACCGCCCGCGAAGGGCTTCGAGCATCCAATCGACGTGTTTCCGCATGGGTTGATCCTCCCGAGAACGACTCCCCGCTGCGGGAGTCTATCGAAGGGCGCCGCGCCCGTACGCGGGATCGATGGCGGATCGACGATTCGACGGGGCCGCGATCGGTCCGCACGGAACGATCCATGCGGTACGCTTCCGCACATGAAGCGGACCACCCAACCCCGTCGCGGAAGCTGCCTTTCGAACGCTCTCATCGGACTCGCCGTCGTCGGGCTTCTGCTCCTGATCGCCGGCGCGGTCACCTTCGTCGCCATGGGCCCGTCCAAGGCCGGCAGCGACTTCGCCACCAAGCTGCAGGCGGTCATCACGGACTCCACGGTCGTGGAGGCCCCGGGAAGCGCAGAGATCGAGTTCAAGGCCGGGGGCGCCGCCTTCCTCCTGTGGCCCAACGGCCAGGTCGGCGACAAGACCATCCCCATGCCGCCGTCGAGCGTCTCGTACACGGTGACCGTCAAGGATGCGGACGGCAACGAGCTCAAGACCGAGCCAAACCGCGCGCCCCGCGGGCCGGCCGATCCGCTCTACCTCATCTCCGCGCTCGAGATCCCGAAGGACGGCGTCTACACCGTCGACGTCACGGCCTCCGACGGATCGACCCCCGCCGCCATCCTCGCGGGCGCAGCGGGCAAGAAGGATCTCGAGGAACTGGCGCGTACCGGAATCACTGCGAGCATCGGCTGGGGCGGCGGCTGCACGGCAGTCTGCGGGTTCGCGATGCTCCTCGTCTTCGGCATCGCCGCGCTGCTCGCCCGCAAGTCGGCGAAGCCTGATCCGCTCGCGATGTGACGCGCGCGGGCTTCAGTACGACGGGTCGTACACCTTGCCGCGCAGCCACGCGTCGATGTCGCGCGGGCGCTCGACGCGCGCGAAACCCCGGTCGAAGATGAGCTCCGCGACCTCGACCGCCACGTCGATCGCCGACTGGTGGATGCGCTCGAGCGGCGGATAGATGAGCCCCACCGAAAGTTCGGCGTCGGTGGTGCGCTCGGCGAGCGCAGCCGCCGCCTTGAGGAACATCTCGTCGGTCACGCGGCTCGCCTCGGTCGCGTAGACCGCCATGCCGACCGCCGGGTAGATGTAGACGTTGTTTCCCTGGCCTGGCACGAGGATGCGTCCGTTCAGCTCGACCGGCTGGAACGGCGAGCCCGACGCGAAGATCGCGCCGCCGTCGGTCCAGATCCAGGCCTGCTCGGCCGTGCACTCCGACTTCGAGGTCGGGTTCGAGTACGGAAAGATCACGGGCCGCTCGCAGTAGGCTCGCATCGCCTCGATGACTTCCTGCGTGAAGGTCTGCGGCTGCGTGCTTGTGCCGATGAGCACCGTCGGCTTGAGCGCGCGCACGGCTTCGGGCAGCGTCTTCAGAAGCTCGCCGTCGCGCACGAACGCGACCTGGTGCGGCTGGATGCCCGGGTTGTCCTTCACGACCACGCCCTTCGAGTTCATCAGCCAGATCCGCGCGCGCGCTTCGTGCTCCGAGACGCCGCGCTGCATCATCGCCTGGACGACGAGATCGGCGATGCCCGTCGCCGCGCTGCCTGCGCCGAAGAAGAGATAGCGGTGGTCGACGAGCGTGTTGCCGAGCGCACGGCACGCGGCGAAGAGCCCCGCCACCGCGATCGAGGCCGTGCCTTGGATATCGTCGTTGAAGCACGACACGCGGTCGCGATAGCGCGCAAGCAGCGGGATCGCCGTCGTGTTGTGGAAGTCCTCGAACTGGATGCACGCGCGCGGATAGACCTGCTGCACGGCCATCACGAACTCCTCGACGAACGAGTCGTAGTCTGCGCCGCGCAGCCGCTCCTGCCGAAGTCCCGGGTAGAGCGGGTCGTCGAGGAAATCCTTGTTGTTCGTGCCGACGTCAAGCACGACCGGCATGCAGCGCGCGGGCGGCACGCCGCCGATCGCGGTGTAGAGCGCGAGCTTCCCGACGGGAATGCCCATGCCGCAGACGCCGAGGTCGCCGAGGCCGAGGATCCGCTCGCCGTCGGTCACGCAGATGATGCGAACGTCGGTCTCGGGCCAGTTGCGCAGGATCTCCGCGATGCGCCCGCGATGCTTGAGCGACACGTAGAGCCCCTTCGGCCGCCGCATGATGTGGCCGAACTTCTGGCACGCCTCGCCGACGGTCGGCGTGTAGACGATCGGCATGTGGCGCGGCGCGTCGGCGCGCAGCAGCTGGTAGAAGAGCCGCTCGTTGCGGTCCTGGAGCTCGGAGAGATAGATGTAGCGCTCGAGGTCGTTCGCGCGGCGCTCGAGCTGCGCGAGCGCGCGCTTCTGCTGCGTGGCGCTGTCCTCGACCGCATCGGGGTAGAGGCCCGTGAGTCCGAGGAGTTCACGCTCCGCCTCGCTGAAGGCGGTGCCTTTGTTCAGGCGCGGGTTGTAGAGGATCTCGTGAGCGTCCTTACGCATCAAGTGTCTCGCGCATCGGCGTTCGTCATCGCGTCTCGCGCCAGCCACCCATCCGCGATGGATCGGCCGCATCGAACACGAGCGAACCTTCCGCGACGATGAACGCCCGGCCTGCGATGCTCGGCCGGACGCCTCCGTCGGGGAGGGCAGCGTACCGCGCCTCGAACACGCTGCCGATGGCCGATTCCTGCACCCACGGGACGCCTGCGGCCAGTTCGCCGCGCGCGGCGAGCGTGGCGAGCAGCGCGCTCGTCCCCGTGCCGCAGGGCGAGCGATCGAAGGTGCCGTTCGGGCAAAGGACGAAGTTGGCGGCCCGCGCCCCCGCGCGCGAAGGCAGGAACGACAGCAGCACATGGTCGATCAGCCCGCCGTTCTCGGGGCCGCCGCGCAGGTCGGCGCGGCGGATTCCATCGAGGATCGACGCAGCGTACGACAGCTCCTCGGCGTGCGCGCGCATCGCGCGGCCGGCCTTGGCGCCCGGCGAGAGCCCGTCGTGGCGCACGATGAAGAACCAGTTGCCGCCCCACGCGATGTCGCCGAGCACGACCCCACCCGGCGCGAGCACGACCTCGACCTCGCGCGCGTGCAGGCGCGAGGGCACATTGTCGAACGCGAAGCGCCCGTCGTCGCGCGACGCGACCACAACGTCGCCGACGCGCGTCTCGATTGTGGCGCGCATCGGCAGGTCGAACCCGATGTGCCTCAGCGTGCGCGCGAGTCCGATCGTCGCGTGGCCGCACATTCCGAGCGGTGCACTCGCGTTCCAGAAGAGGACGCCACACGAGGCGCCCGGCTTCGACGGCCGGCACGCGAGCGCGCACACGGTCGCATCGGCCGCGCGCGGATTCGCGGCGAGCGCGAGGCACTCGGGCGGAACCGCGAGCGCGCCGTCGATCGACCAGTGCGCGAGAAGCTCGGGAAGCGTGAGATGGAAGAGTCCTCCGTCCGGTGCGAGCAGCACGCGGGTCGGTTCGCCTTCGGTGTGGCTGTCGACGAAACGCTCGATCTTCACGCAGGCAGGATACTGCGCCCGCGCGCTCGCCGACGCGATACGCTGCGTGGATGCAGGCTTCGAACGATGTCGGTTCCCCGTTCCGCGGCGTGATCCCCGCGATTGTTTCCCCGTTCCGCGACGGCGGCGCGCTGTGCACCACGCGCCTCGGCGACCTCGCGCGGCGCATGCTCGCGGGCGGATGCACGGGCACCGTGTGGCCGGGCTCGCTCGGCGAAGGGCAGACGCTCTCGTTCGACGAGCGCGTCGAAGGCTGGAAGGCGATCGCGGCGGCGAGCGAGGGGCGCGGGAGTGCGTTCGCAACGATCTCCGCCGCGTCGACGCGCGAAGCCGTGCATCAGGTCGAGAAGGCTGCCGAGATCGGGATGCGCGGCTGCATGATCCTGCCGCCCTATGTCCACAAGGGTCCGTGGCACGAGTACCGCGCGCACTTCGAGGCGATGCTCTCGGCCGCTCCCCTGCCGATGATGCTCTACAACAATCCGCCCGCGTACATCGTCGATGTGAGCGCGGAGCAGGTGTTTGATCTTGCCGAGAAGCACGCGAACCTCGTCGCGGTGAAGGATTCGACGGGCGACGCGCGCAAGCTGACCGCGCTCATCGCGGGAAACCGCGGCCGCACGCGCAAGGTCGGCGCGCTCGTCGGCCTCGATGACTGCGCGGTCGAGGGTGCGCGTATGGGCTGCTGCGGGTGGATCGCGGGCCTTGCGAACGCGCTGCCCGAGGAGAGCGTGCGGCTCTTCACGCTCGCCCAATCGACGCGTGCCGAGGACATCGCCGCGTGCGACGAGCTGTATGCATGGTTCCTGCCGCTCCTCCGGCTCGACACCGTGCCCGAGTTCGTGCAGCTCATCAAGCTCGTGATGGCAGAAACAGGCACCGGCGACGAACGCGTGCGCGCGCCGCGAAGGCCGGTCGAAGGCGAAGCCCGCGCACGGGCGCTGTCGTTGATCCGCGCGGCGCTGGCGAAGCGCGTGGCGTGATCGGCCGCAGCCGCGACCGCTCAGGAACGCGACCGCCCGCCTGCGGCGGGCGCGCCGTCGTGGGCTCGAGGGGTTCTGCTAGGTTCTGTCTGACGGATCACCGAAGCCCAAAGATCCGCGCGGCGCCCGGATGGCAAGGAGGTGAAACGAAGCTGTATCCGCAGCGATACAGCGAGGTGAAGCCGACGCCGCCAGCCGGGATGCCGCGTGG
>JBIKWD010000060.1:0-16093 GCA_044356505.1 Phycisphaerales bacterium | reverse complement strand
AGTGCCACACGATACGTTTGGCGACTCCGATGTCGGTCGCTCCGACTTCGCTGCGCTCCGTCGTCGACGAGCGCCCAAGGCATGCCGAGCGCGGAGCGCAGCGAAGCGCGAGCAGGTTGCGTGAGACGTCGCCACCTGTGTCGTGTGGCATCACCTCTGGTGATGGCGGCCGCGAACGCACGCCAAGCTTCCAGACTGCAGGCTGGGCGCACACCGCGCGTGCGCGGCCGCCACTACCCCCTGCTGCGCAGGGGGATAGTGCCACACGATACGTTTGGCGACTCCGATGTCGGTCGCTCCGACTTCGCTGCGCTCCGTCGTCGGCGGCGCGAAGCGTCCACGAGCGCGGAGCGCAGCGAAGCGCGAGCAGGTTGCGCGCGGCGTCGCCTCCTGTGTCGTGTGGCATCACCTCTGGTGATGGCGGCATCGAACGCACCACACGCCTTCAGACTGCAGGCTGGGCGCACACCCTGCGTACGTGGCCGCCACTACCCCCTGCTGCGCAGGAGGTAGTGCCACACGATACGTGCTGCGACTACGACGCCCAGCGCTCCGACTTCGCTGCGCTCCGTCGTCGTTGGCGCTTCGCGCAGCGCCCAAGCACCAGAGCGAGCCGCCGCAGCGGCGCGCGCTCAAACCACTCCAGGCGTCCGCACGCCCCCTACTGCGCCCCGCATGCGCCCCACGACGACAGGAGCAGCGCGAGGTCGTCGCCCTGCACCTGGCCGTCGCCGGTCAGGTCGGCTTCGCAGGCGCCGCACGCGCCCCACGCGCCGAGCATGGCCGCGAGGTCGGCGCCGTTCACGCTGCCGTCGCCGTCGACATCGGCCGCGCAACTGCATTCGTCGGGCACGCCGTCCCCGTCGACATCGGCGCTCGTGCCCGCGGCGATGTCGGTTGCGTCGGGAACGCCGTTCAGGTTGCAGTCGGGTGCGGTCACGATCTCGATGCATGCGGCCGTCAGTTGGCCCGTGTCCCCCGCCACCGCGTCAGAGACCACGAGGCTCCACACGCCTTGTGGCGCGCGGCCGACAAGCGACGCAAGCGCGCCCGTCGGGCGCAGCGACCCCGCGAGGACGGGCACCGCCGTCACCGAGCAGCTGTTCTCGGCGCTGCTCGCGGCCGCGTCGTCGAACCAGCAGTCGATGTTGTCGCCTCCGCAGCCCCACGGCCCTGGGAATCCGACCGACGGGATGCCCGGCCGGTCGACGAGCACGACTTCGACGCCCGACGGATGCCGCAGCGTGAACGAGAGGTCGCCGACCCACGGGTGCGTGGCGGCGATGCGCACGCGCACGCCGACGATCGTGCGCACATCGGCGGTCGGCGGCACCGTCACGGTACGCACGACCATGCCGTTGTCGGCGATGGCGCCCGATGGGAAGCACCAGTCGTCCGCAGCCGCGGCCGAAGCCTGCGCAAGCGCCGCGATCGCCGCAACCTTGAGAGCCATGCGCATGGTCATCGCGCCCCCTGTGCGTTGAGCACCGCGTTGCGGCTCGCGTCGCCGGTCTGCGCGGGATCGCGCATGCCGCTCACATGGCACCAGCCTGTCTTCAGACCCATGTCCTGAGCGCCCACGATGTGGCCCGCCGCGTGCTCGACCACGCCGTCCTCGGGGTCGGACAGGAAGATGTCGGTCACGATGTTGCAGTAGTCGTAGAAGAACGGGACGTTCGTGAAGGTGGTCGTGTAGGTGTGCAGCTTCGCGCGCGCGGCCGTCGGGATTCCCGCGAGCCACACGGCTGCGCCATCGGGCGTGATGTCGTAGTTCGAACCGCACTGGATGCCGAGCGCCGATCCGAGCGCCGCGAGGTTGCCGGCGAGCGGCGTCCCCTCGAGCGGCGAACCGACGCACTGCATGAGCCGCCCGGGGCCGGCCCAGTCGAGCCCGCTCCAGTAGAAGGTGTAGAGATGGAGCGCCGCGCATCCGCCCTGGCTGTGGCCGACGATCCCGTAGCTCTTGAACTGCGCGGCGCGCAGCGCGATGTCGACGGCGAACGCGTCGTTCGAGAGGTTCGTCTCGAGGTTCTCGTACGGCCACGCATCGCCTGCGAACTGCGAAAGCGGCCACGGATTCGAGTCTGCGCAGTAGCCATGGGATAGGACGAGGACGTGCGAGCCGACGGGCGGCAGGAACGACGACATCTCGGGCACGGCGACCGAGGCGAGCCCTGGTTCGCCGCCCCACGCGGGCGTATCGGGCTGCGCCTTCGCGTCGAGCGCGAGCGCCGCCTCCACCTCGGGAACGATCTCGGCGCGCAGGTCGAGCGTCGCGAAGCCGTCGCGTTCGTGCAGCCGCACGTTTCGGAAGACGAGCGCCTCGCCCGCCCCCAGGTCGACCTGCCTCCGGTCGAATCCGAGCCGCACGATCGACGCCCCCGCCGCGGGCGCGACCTCTGCCAGCCCGCCGATCCAGCCGAGGACGCGCTCCCCGCCGCGGGCGACGGCCCAGAGCTCCGCACAGGCGAACACCGTTTCGGCGGGCGCCGCCTGCGCGACCTCGAAGTCGCAGTGGATCCACTGGGAGATCGACGGATCGGCATGCACGGTCGCCGTGCCCGCGATCAAGGCGCCATCGGCGACGCGCGCGAGATGAAAGAGGCTCCGCTGCCGAGGAACGCCGCGCCCATCGGACACGAGTCCGTCGATCCGCACGATCGCATCGCCTTCGCGCGCGTTCGCGAAGCCGACGCGGAGCGCACCGTCCTTTCCGACGCGCTCGATCCGCGCTGGCTCGACCGCGCCGTCGCTCCAGGTGACCCAAGCGCCGATCGGTTCGACAGGCACCGCCACAGCGGGCGCAAGGCCGCGCAAGGCGGCCGACTCGCCGCGCACGACGAGCTCGAGCGTGCCGCCCGCGCGGTTCACCCGCGAAGCAAGATGCGCGACGAGTTCGGGCCCACCCTCGGCACCGCGGCCATCTTCGACGACGAGCACAGCGCCCGTGCCGGCGGGCAGATCGCCCCAGAACTCGACCACGCACGCGCCTCGAGGCGCGTCGAGCTCGTACGACCTGGTCAGGTCGTCGATCCCGAACACGGCCTGCGACGCGAACTCGTCGGTCACGCGCGACACCAGCGCGTCGCTTCCCGCAAGCGGAATGCTCTCGTCGCCGACGAGGAGCCGGCCGTGCCAGCGGCAGGCGTCGACGCCGAGCGGGACGAGGCGGACGGGCCCGCCCGCGTGCGCGAACTCGAAGCGCGCCACGCGCATGCGCGGCGTCGCGGCGCGGAACTCACGGAATTCACGGAACTCGTCGACAAGGACGAGCGCCCGCGAGCGGGTCGGCGTCGCCTCGGGTGGCGGAAGGCGCAGCACGCCCTGCTCGACGTCGGCGGCGGGCGCAAACAGCCGCTTCACCGACATGCGCGGCGGCTCGTGCGCATGCGCGGCCTCGACGCCGTGCAGAAGCCCGCACAGCGCTCCGATCGTGAGTTTCAACGGCAGACGCATCGCTGCAATCTAGCAGCCGTCCGCACCGATCCGAAGACGCATGACGGACTTCCGCGCCGATCGGGGAATCAATCCAGGCTCTTCGCCACCCGCAGTCCGAAGAAGTCGTTCGCGTACTTCGGGTCGAGGCTTCCGCGGTAGGCGCCGCGGCAGGTGCTCGCGAGGAAGTACCAGCAGCCGCCGCGCGCGACGCGACCGCCGCTTCCGTCGCCGATCTGCTCGGCTTCCTCGGTGCCCGCATCGGGGTACGGCCCGTACATGTCCTCGCACCACTCCCACACGTTGCCGTGCATCTCGCGGAAACCCCACGGGTTCGCGGGCAGGCTGCCGCACTTCACGGGCTTGTAGGGCGACGGGAAGTCTCCGCCACCGTAGTAGACCTGCGACGGCGTGACGCTGCTTCCGAAGGCAAACGCGGTCTTCGTGCCCGCGCGGCACGCATACTCCCATTCGGCCTCGCTCGGGAGCCGCAGGCCGCCGCCGGCCGTCTCGAGGAAATGCTTGCAGTCGTTCCAGCTGATCGTGTCGATCGGCCGGTCGAGGTCGTCAGGGGTCGCGGCGCGCCGACCGAGGATCGCGCCCCACTCTGCCTGCGACACGGCCTTCTCGCCGAGATAGAACGGCTGCCGGATCGTCCGCGGGTGCTGCTTCTCGTCGGAACCGCGGCCTGCCTCGTCGGCCGGGGACCCCATCATGAAGCTGCCATCGGGCACGAGGAGCAGCACGATGTCGGAGGCCTTGTGACGGATCTTCCAAGGCCGGCCGATCATCGCGATCTTGTCGCGCACGGCCGCATCCGTGACCACGGCGGGGTCCGGAAGCGAGGTGATGACCTTGTAGTCTTTGAAAGACATCCGTGCGTCGCCAGCTGTCGCACTCCCCGTTCAAGAAGCATAACGATTTTCGTCATCGGGGACGGGGGACTTGAGACGACGGCGACCCGCCTCGGGAAGCGCCCTCAAAGCCTCGTGCGGATCGCCCAAAGGTCGGGGAACAGCGGATTGAACAGCGTCGACCGGAGGTACGCCGCACCCGGGCTGCCGCCCGTCCCCTGCTTGAATCCGATCGTCCGCTCGACCATCTTGACGTGGCGGTAGCGCCATTCCTGCACGCCTTCGTCGAGATCGACGAGGAGCTCGCATACCTGCCGCTCGGTCGGGTAGCCGCGATAGACCTCGAGCAGCGTGTTCTGAAACTCGGGCCACTCCTGTGCCGGCTGCGTCACGTCGCGCTCGAGCAGCTCGCGCGGCACAGGGTGACCGTGACGCGCCAGAAAGCGTGCGAACGCGTCGTAGAGCGTCGGCTTCGTCCAGCGCGACTCGATCGCGGCTCGCTCGGGCGACCCCTCCGGGTTGTGCCCGAGGACACGGGGGTTCTTGTTTCCGAGCAGGAACTCGAACTCGCGGAACTGCGCGCTCTGGAACCCGCTCGAGTTGGCGAGGAAGCTGCGGAACGACAGGAACGAGACGGGCGTCATCGTCTCGAGGACGTCGATCTGCTGCACCATCGTCTTCAGGATGGTGAGCATCCGCTTCAGCGTCGCGCAGGCCTGCACGGCATCGCCGCGCACGAGCGACGTCGCGAGGAAGTCGCCCTCGTGGAGCTGCTGCTTGAACCAGAGTTCGTAGACCTGGTGGATGATGATGAACAGCGTCTCGTCATGCTCGGGCTCGCCCGAACCCGGATGGCGCGAAAGCGGCTGCTGGAGCGCCAGGAGCTCGGGAATCTTGAGATAGCTTCCGTAGGTGATGTTCACGCGCGACAGGCTAGCGGATCGCGGCGCGTTCGACAGGCGCGCTACCGCCCTGCCGTGCCCGACGCCTTGAGCACCTGGATGCGGCCGTTGCGCAGATCCCAGATCACCTGCTGGGCGCGGATCGGCGCGGGCTGGCCCTTGACCGCGATCGTGACGGTCCGGCCTTCCTCGGCGGTGAGCGTTGCGACTCCCGTCGTGACCGAGTAGTCGAACGATCCGCACTCGACGTCCTGGTCGGGCGTACGGATGAAGACGCCGCCGGTCCCCTTGATGCCGAGCAACTCGGCTGGGCCGCCGAGATCGACACCGCGGTCGTCCTTGGTCGCGGCGCCCGCCGCACCGCCGCCTGCATCGGGTTCGAGCGGCCGCTTCACGGTCGCCTCGAGCACGTCGCAGCGCATCGAGAGCGTGTCGTCGGCGCGGGTGCCCGCGTGCAGCACCTCCACGCCGTTGTCCATCGTGATCTTGAAGACGTCGTCATACTGTCGCTCGAGCGCCATGCGGCGCTTCCAGCGGAACCGCGTGGTGCCGTCCTGGCCGAAGGTGATCGCGCCGGGAGCGCGCGACTTCTCGGCCGCCTTTGAATCATCGGTCGGCGGCATGTTGACGAGGATGCCGCCGTCGCCGACGACGAGTCCCTCGCGGGTGCGCATGTCGTACTCGATGTGCTCGCCGGTCACGCGGAAGACGCGCGGATCGCCCTGCCGCTCGGGCGACTCCCACGTGCGACTCTCGATGCGGGCGCCGCCGCGGGCGATGAACTGGTCGAGGGTGCGCTCCGCGGATCCGATGTCGGCGGCGGCCGATCCCTTCGTGCCTGCCTGTTCGCGCGCCTTCGGATCGACACCGAGCTCGAGGAGCAGCGACTGGGCGTCGACCGCGTCGCTCGTCTGGGCGTTCGGCTTGCTGCGGACCTTGACATCGCCGCGGATGTCGAGGGTGCCGCGCGTCTCGCTCAGCTCGGTGTAGTCGAGCTCGTCGCTCCAGTTCGCCTCGAGGGTCGGCGCCGCGTCGGGCGACGGGCGCTCGATCTTGCCGCTCCCGAGCGCGACCGGGTCGCGGAACGCGCGGAAGCGTCCCGGCCCCTCGCTGCGCGCGCTGCGGGTCGAGTCGTCGAAGCGGAGATCGCGGAGGTTGTCCGCCACCACGTTCGAGCGGACGATGGCGACGTTCTCGCCGGTCAGGCGCAGGCGGCGCTTGGCCGCCTCGCCGACGAGCGTGTCGGCGAAGACGCGCGCGCCTTCCTTCAGCAGGACCTGCACGCCGCCCTTCGCCTCGACCACGTCGACGTCGACGTCGCCGAGGTCGCCGTCGGTGCCGGCGAGAAGTCCGCTGCGAGCGGTCGAGGCGCCCTCGCCCGACGGCGGCGCCGCGCCCTCGGCGCCCGCGGCCTTCTCGCGGAACGTGACCACGAGATCCTCGGTCCAGATCGTCTGGCGGTCGTCGCGCGCCTCGACCGCCTGCCTGGCGACGAGCCGCCGCGGAATCGCGTCGCCCTTCGCGTCCTCGTCGAGGAAGAGCTCGAGCCGCCGCGCGCTCATCGCGCCGTCGCCGCCGAGCCGCCGCACGCTGACGCCGCCGTCGCGCGCGCCGCCGTCCGCGATGATCGCATCGATGCGCTCTGCGTCGCTTGGGCTGAACGCGACCTCGAGCGAGTCCGCGTCCATCTCGAACTGCCGCGCGAACACGTTCACGCCGCCGCCGAAGCGCGCGAGCGAGAGCTTCGCGTCGTCGCCGTCGCCGGCGAAGCGCAGGTCGACCCCGCCCTTCCACGTGATCTCGAGCTCCTGCGCCGAAGGATCGAAGCGGAACCGGTCGTTCGCCCCGCCGACGGGAGGTTCGGCAAGAAGCGCCGCCGCCGCGGGATCGGCAGACACCAGCATGCGCGCGGCGTCAGGAACGATTCCCGGCGCGTACTCGAGCATCGACACGGCGCGCGCGACGCCGCGGGCGAACGCCATCCGTCCGACGCCCTCGATGCGTCCCTCGCCATCGCGCAGCGACGCCCAGAAGCTCTCGCCCTCGAGCGTCATGCGCGGGTTCGATACGGTCAGCGGCAGGCCCTCGCGGCCGTACGCCTCGACGCGCTCGTCGCGCACGCTGTAGCGCAGGCGCGAGCAGACGATGCGCGAGGACGAGCGGCCGTCGATCGCCTCGACGCGCGAGCCGACGACGTCGAAGCGGATGTCGTCCTGGGTGGCGAGCTGGTCCGCAGGATCGGTCGCGGGGAGCATGACCATGCGCCCGCCGAAGGTGACGGTGACGCTGTCGCCTGCGGCATCGGCCGCATCGGCCGTCTGCGCGAAGGCAAGCGGGACGATGGCGAGGGCGGTCGGGATGCGGAGCGAGCTCAGGAACGGCATGGTGTCGGGCATTGTCTCGACGGCACCTTCCGCGCCGGCGCGAAGACGTCGCGTGGCGCGATCGTCGGGAACGAAGGCGTCGGCGGGAACGAAGGCTAGGTCATCGAGCCCGCGCGACTCGAGGCTGAAGACGGCGATCAGCTCGTCTCCCGTGACGGTGCTCTTCACGCCGTCCTTGATCCGCACGATCTCGACGCCGCCGAGCATGACGAGGCGGTAGAACGGCGGCTTGGCCGGCTTCGGATCGGACGGGGCGGAGACGGGGGACGACGCTGGCGCGGGCGTCGCGGCCGGCGCGGCGGCCGGCGCGCCTCCCGCCACCACGTCGACGATGCCGCCTGCGGCGGGCTCCGCGCGGCGGCTCGCCGTCATCGCGCGCGACGCGCGGTCGATGCGTATCGGCTCGAGCGCGCGGTCGACGATGAGCCGCTCGAGTCCGTCGCCGTCGGCGTCGAGGACGAGCGACAACCCCTCGCCCGCGAAGCTTCCCGCGTCGGTCACGATCCGCACGGCGCGGTCGCAGCGCACTTCGCCGAGGATCCCGTCGAACTGCGCCTGGTCCGCGGTGACGACCACCGCGGGAAGATCGCGGTCGGTGTCGATCGCGCCGCCGTCGGCCTTCGGGCGGAAGAGGCGCACCTCGACGTCGTCCTCGAGCGTGCCCGACTCGAGCGCGCGGCGCGGAACGTACGCGACGCCCTTGCGCGACGCGAGGGTGAGGACGCGCCCGTCCTTCAGGTAGATCTTCGCTCGCGGCTCGCGCATCGAGAGCTGGCTTCCCGGAAGCGGATCGAGCTTGGTGGCGTTGTACTCCTGCGCGAGCCGGCCGGTCTCGTCGGCGACCTGGATCCACGCGCCGGCCGCAAGCGAGACCGCGGTCTGGTCGGCCGACGCGCCCGAGGCGCGCGCGAGTTCCTCGGCGGTCGCGATCTGCGGCGGCAGCAGTTCGGCGGCGCCGTCGATGCGGCTCTTCTTCGTCGAGCGCGCGGAACCCTTGTCGAGGTTGATGGCGGCGAGGATCACGAGCGCCGCGAACGCCGTCGCGGGGACGGCGAACATCCATCCGCGGTGCTGGCGCATGAAGTCGCGCACGCGCGCGGCGAATCCCTGCTCTTCGGCCGGGCGGCGGCTCATCGCGCACCCCCGCCGCCGGGGGCGGACTGCGCGGAAAACTCGCGGTCGAAGGTACGCACCGCCTCGGTCCAGCGGTCCTGGCCCTTGAGGATGTGCTCGATCGCCTCGCGCACCGCGCCGGAGCCTCCGGGCCGCGCCGTCACGAACTTCGCGACGTCGAGGACCTCCTGCGCCGCGTCGCGCACCGCGATCGGAAGCCCGCAGCGCCGCAGGATCGGCAGGTCCGGAAGGTCGTCGCCGATCATCGCGACCGCGTCGGCCGCGATCCCGAGCTCGCCGACGAGCGCCTCGAACGCGGCGCCCTTCTCCTTCGACCCCGAGACGACGTGACGCACGCCGAGCTCGCGCAGTCGGTGGCGCAGCGCCATGCCGTTCCGGCCCGTGATCACCGCCGTCTCGTAGCCGAGCCGCGACCACATGCGCAGCGCGGCGCCGTCGCGCACATGGAAGCGCTTCGTCTCGTGGCCTGCGTCGTCGATGGCGATCCCGCCGTCGGTGAGGACACCGTCGACGTCGAGGCAGAGAAGTCGGATGCGGTCGAGCGGCACCCCGCAAGTGTACCCGCTTGCGCCGAAGATACGTGGGTTTCGCGTCTTCCTCGTCCCTCCGTCGTCAGGTCGAACCGACGAGGATCAGCGTCCCGAAGCCGAGATAGAGGAGCATCGTCGAGGTGTCCGCGATCACGAGGGTGACGGGTCCGGCCGCGACGCTCGGATCGAGCCGCAGCGCGTGCAGCACGACCGGCACGCCCCCGCCGGCGAGCGCCGCCACGACCATCGCGATCGCGATCGAGAGGAACATGGTCAGCGCGCCGTCGAATCCACCGCCCCAGAGCAGGCTGGCGCATGCGACGAGCACGCCCGAGGTCAGCGACAGTAGGACCGCCGTGACCGCCTCGGTGCGAAGCCGCCGGAGGGCGCTCGCCCTGTGCGCGCGCCCTTCGCCGTCGACGGCGCCCGCGCCGACGGCGAGCGTCAGCGACTGCATCGAGACGCTCTCGCTGAGCGCCAGCACCAGCGGCAGGAAGAAGGCGAGGAGCACGACCTCCTGCAGGAGCTCGGTGAACAGCGAGCCGATGAGCGCGCACAGCATCCCGCCCGCGATGTTGCAGAGGAGCCACGGCATCCGCATGCGGTAGCTCTCCCACGAGGTCAGCTCGGCCGCGTGCTCGATGTGGAGGCCGAGCGTCTGGAACACGCCGCGGACGCGCTCGTGCTCGGCGCGCTCGAGGCTCTCGCGCGCGTACTGCTCGACGTCGATCGCACCGACGAGACGCCCGTCGTCGTCGACGACGGGCAGCGCGAGCAGCTTCGACCTCGCGAAGAGGTCGAGCGCCTCGTCGAACGACGTGTGCATGGTGACGGGCTCGGCGTCCTGCGTCATCACGTCCTGGATCCGCGCGGAGGGCGACGAGAGGAGGAGCGCCCGCATCGACACCTGCCCGACGAGGCGGTCGTCGTCGTCGAGCGCGTAGACGTAGATCACGGGATGCTCGATCGTGCGCGAGCGGAGCTCGTCGATCGCCTCGGCGATCGTCTGGTTCGCGTTCACCGCGGTCTGCACCGAGCGGAGCCCGTGGAGCACCGCCGCGGACAGCGCAGAGCTCGGAGATGGCTTCGATGGCTTCGACCGCAGCATGGCGGGAGCGTAACCACCCACGTGCCGCCTGTGGGCTCGCGGCAGGAGTCACCCCGTCGGGGCGTCGGGAGGAGCCGACGCGAGGAACGCCGTCGCGATGTCGTAGAGCGCGTGCGTCGCGACGACGATGCCGAAGCCGCGCATGAGGAACACGACGCCGAAGTAGACGCCCGCTCCGAGATAGAACGCGAAGCGCTGTCCGACGAGCGATCCGTCGGCGGCGTGGATCGGGTGGTAGATCGCGAAGGCGAGCGCGGAGAGCCCCACCGCGACCGACACGGCGGTCCGGCGGCTGAAGCCGGCGAGATCGACGAGCGCCGTCACCAGGAGCCAGATCAGGATCAGGCGGAAGACGAGTTCCTCGTAGATTCCCGCGCCGATCGACACGGCGATGCGCGCGCCGAGCGAGAGCGCGCCGAAGTCGTCGACGCCCGCCGCCGGGAGCGCGCGCACCACGAGCTGCGCGAAGACGAGCAGCGGCACCGCGAGCGCGATGCTCTCGAGGAACATGCGGCCGACCACGCCGAGATCGACGATCCACGGCCCCCGCTGCGCGGCGTGCCATCCCACCAGGATCGCGACCACGAGGACGCCGGGAAGCGAGAGCGCGACCGCGTCGAACCCGAGCGCATCGAAGAGGCGCAGGATCCCGAGGTGGGCGCCGTTGGTGACGAGCCCCTCGGGCGAACGCAAGACGCGCACGAGCTCGTACTCGTAGAGCGCGATGAAGGGCAGCAGGAAGAAGAGGATCTCGAGCGGCCGCCGCGACGCCTCGAAGTAGCCCTGCGACACGAAGTCGGAAAGCGACGACCCGCCTCGCGCCGCGAAGGCGAAGGCGGGTCTGTTGCTTTGGTTCCGGCGTTCGGCCATGCGGGAAGCGCTCTGCGCAGCCTGCGGGGTCGTCCACGCGAACGAACGAAGGGAAGGAAACCCGCCCGGCGTGGCCCCGATGATGCACATCGAGGTGCGTTCACGCCTCGCGGAGCCGGATCACTTCTTCTTCATCGCCGCGACCTTGGCGGCCATGCGGCTCTTGCGGCGCGCGGCGGTGTTCTTGTGGATCGTGCCGGTGGCTGCGATCTTGTCGAGCGTGCGGGCGGCCTTGCGCATCTCCTTCTCGGCGGCGGCGGCGTCGCCGCTCGCGACGGCCTTCAGGAAGTCGCCGGTGTCGTTCTTGATGCGACGCTTGCGCCAGAGGTTGCGGGCGTTGCTCTTGGCGCTCTGACGAACACGCTTCTTGGCTGATTCGGTGTTTGGCACGGTCGTTCCTGTCGCTTGCGGTTGACACGCGGGCGCCCGGCGGCGCCTCGTGGAGTGAATCGGGGATGATGCCGAATTCCGGCTCGGATTGCAAGTTCGGATTGCAAGTTGCGGTTTGGGCGGGCCGCCGCCGCCCGCCGCGCCTCCGGCCGCGGTTCGGACACTCGGGTTTCCCGCGCGTGCGCTCGCGAAAGCGCGCGGCAAGCGGAAAGAACGCCGTTCCCGCCGCGGATTGTCAGGGCATACTGCCATGCCCGTGAAGACGACCCGCACCCCTTCCGCGATTTCGGCGTGGTCCCTGCAGACCGACAGCCGACAGGCCGCGCGGGAAATCGCCGCCAACCTCCGCTCCGGCACGCTGGTGCGGCCCGACGTCCTTGTGGTGTTCGGCTCGTTCCACCACCGTGCGCTGTTCTCGGACGCGCTTGAGATCCTGCGCGGCGAACTCCATCCCGCGCACCTCCTCGCCTGCACCGCGAAGAGCGTGATCGCCGACCACCTCGAGTTCGAGGGCGTCCACGGAATGAGCGCGGTCGCGCTGTCGCTCCCCGGGGTGGTCGCGCGGCCCTTCCACTTCGACATCGCGGACGGACCGCCCTCGGTCTGGAGCGACGCGTTCATCCGCGAACGCGTGGCGCTCGCGCCCGACGAGGGCGACGCGCGCGGGGTGATGCCGCACCGCGGCACGCTCCTCCTCGGCGACCCGTTCTCGATCAACGTCGGACAGGCCGCAGCCGCGATCGACCGCGCGGCCGGCCCGGCGGGCGCGAAGATCATCGGCGGGCTTGCAAGCGGTGCAAGCCACGCCGGACTCAACGTGCTCGCCGCCGACCGCCGCATCGCCCACATGGGCGTCGTCGGGCTCACGCTCTTCGGAGACCTCAGCATCGACTGCGTCTCGAGCAGCGGCTGCAAGCCGATCGGCGCGACCTTCGTCGTGACCAAGACCCGCGGAAACCAGATCCTCGAGCTCGGCGGAAGGCCTGCGCTTTCCGCAGCGCAGGCGATGGCCGAGGCGCTCTCCGAGGAGGAACGCGCCCGTTTCGCGCAAGGTCTCCTCGTCGGCATCGCCGTGAACGCCGCGAAGCCGCGACACGGCCGCGGCGACTTCCTCGTGCGTCCCGTGGTCGGCGTCGACGCCGACCGCGGCGCGATCGCGGTCGCGGAGCCGGTGCCGGTCGGCGCCACGCTGCGCTTCCAGGTGCGCGACGCCCACACGGCGCGCGAGGACCTCGGAATGCTGCTCGACGCCGAGATGCTGCGCGAGCCCCCCGCAGCGGCCGTCGTCTTCTCGTGCCTGATGCGGGGGGCGCATCTCTTCGGCCCCGGCGAGCACGACGCGGCGCTTCTTTCCCGACGGCTCGGCGGCATACCCGCCGCGGGATTCCACTGCGCCGGCGAGATCGCGCCGATCGGCAAGAGGTCCTACCTCAACAGCCAGACCGTGTCGGTCGCCCTCTTCCGGGCGGGACGGCGGTCGTTTCTGCCTTCCTGAGCGCCGCCGGCGGCCACGAGCGGATTGCCCCGCGGTTCCGCCCCGCGCGCACGGCTGGCTCCGCCCGATGCACGCGCGTTGACGGGAGGAGGCAAAGACCCGATACTCCCCGCCTCGGGCCTCGGGCCCATGGAGCTCTGCTGATGTCGTCCCGTACTTCCACCGGCGTGATCGTGGCACTGGTTGTCTTCGTCGTGCTGACCGTCGCGCTGCTTGCGATCTCGATCATCCTCTACAACGGCCAGATGGCCGCGGAGAAGAAAGAGAGCGAGGCGCGCGCCGAACTGAACGCAATCATCACCGCGGGTGAACTCGGCCGGACCGACGTCCAGGCCATGCGCAGCAACGCGGGCAGCCAGAGCCTCTTCGGCTACATGTCCGAGCAGAACGCGGCGGTCAACCGCTTCGTCACCGGCGACAGCGGCGCGAACCTCGGCAAGATGCGCGCCGACCTCGGCCTCGGCGAGAACGACACCGTCCGCGACGCGATGCGCAAGCTCGCGCAGGACCGCGACGCCCGCACCCAGGAGGCCTCGAGCCTCAAGACGCGCTCGGCGGATCTCGACAAGGAAGTCCAGGCGCTGAAGGCCAAGCTCGCGGAGTCTGAGAAGTCCCGCCAGGAAGCGATCGCCAAGGTCACCGCCTCGATCGATTCGTACAAGCAGGCCGCCGACGGCTACCGCAGCGAGTTCGACGCGGCGAAGGCCGCGCTCGAGCAGAGCCGCAGCGACATGGAGGCCCGCTTCGCGAGCGAGGCCGGCGCGCTCCAGACCGAACTCGACGGCCTCCGCGCCGAGCGCTCGGTGCTCGACGCGCGCATCGCCGACCTCAAGCGCAAGGTCGAGACCACCGCGACCAAGGCAGCGAACCCGGCCGCGATGGTCGACGCACGCGTCGTCGACGTCGACGCGAAGACCGGCACCCTCTTCATCGACATCGGCTCCAACAAGCGCGTCGTGCCCGGCATGACCTTCGAGATCTTCGACGACTCCGCCGGCATCGCTGCGGCCGCCGAGAGCGGTTCGCGCGGCAAGGCGAGCGTCCAGGTCGTGAAGGTCGGCGAGACCACCTCGACCTGCCGCGTGCTCCGCGGATCCGCGAGCCGTCCGATCGTGAAGGACGACGTCCTCGCGAACGCGGTCTTCAACCCCGACTACCGCTTCAAGTTCCTCGTCCACGGCAGGTTCGACGCCAACGACGACGGCAAGGCAACGACGGGCGAGGCCGACTACGTGAAGAGCCGCATCATCGAATGGGGCGGCGAACTCGTCGAGGGCGACACCCTCACCGGCGACCTCGACTTCCTCGTGCTCGGCGTCGTTCCGCCGATGCCGGTGTCGCTCCCCTCCGACGCGACCGACGCTCAGACGATGGCGTACACCGAGCAGCGCGCGGCGCGCGAGCTCTACGACTCGCTCTTCCGTACGGCTGCCGACGCCGAGATCCCGATCCTCAACTGGACGCGTTTCGAGGCGCTCACGGGCACCGTCAACCGCTGACGCCCCGCCGCGCACGAACCGTGTCGCTTGCAATCGAACTCTCCCAATACGCGGCGGCCCGAACGGTCGCCGCGTTGTTTTCTCCGTTCGATCCCGAGCAGAACATGGAGACGGCGCGGCTCGTCGGCCGCGTGTACTCCCGCTGCTCGGCGCGGCGCCGCGAGCGCGCGCGCAGCGGCGTGGCGCGGGCGTTCCCGTCGATGCCGATCGAGCTCCAGCGCGAGATCGTCGGCACGTCGATCGGCCACATGTTCGGTCTCTTCATGGTCGACGCCTTCGCGATGCCGCGCGTCGTCGGGCACGAGAACTGGCACGAGCGCGTGAAGCTCGGCAACGTCGGCCGTGCGATGAAGCACCTCACGAGCGACCGACCCGCCCTGTTCGTGACCGGGCACGTCGGCAACTGGGAGATCCTCGGCTACGTGCTCGCGCTGGTCGGCTTCGAGATGACCGCGCTCGCGCGGCCGCTCGACAACCGATTCCTCAACAACTGGCTGCTCGGAGTCCGTCAGAAGACAGGCCTCAAGGTCATCACCAAGTGGGGCGCGACCGACGAGATCCAGAAGGTGATCGAGTCGGGCGGGAAGGTCGGCTTCATCGCCGACCAGAACGCGGGCGAGGACGGGCTGTTCGTGCCGTTCTTCTCGCGGCTCGCGTCGACGTACAAGTCGATCCCGCTCCTGGCGCTCCGCTACGAGCTTCCGGTGGTGTGCGGGTACGCGCGGCGGCTCGACGGCGCGTTCCGCTACGAGCTGCGCGTCACCGACGTGATCGAGCCGGCCGACTGGGCCGACGCGGACGACCCCGTGCTCTACGTCGGCGCCCGCTTCAACCGGGCGATCGAATGGATGATCCGCGAGAGCCCCGACCAGTACCTCTGGGTGCACAGGCGCTGGAACTCGCGCCCGAAGCACGAGCGCGAGGGGCAGCCGATGCCCGCGCGGCTCGCGCGCAAGCTCGAGGCGCTTCCGTGGATGACGCCCGCCCTGCTCGCCGAACTCGGAAAGCCCTTCCTCGACCCGGTCGATCCGGCGGCGCTCCGTGCTGCGGACGCACCGCGTGCGATTCATCCGCGCTACCGTGTGCAGTGAGGCCGCCATGCCGAACCGCTTCGCGAACCGCACCATCGCCATCGTCGACGACGATCCGGACATCCTCCAGTCGATGGAGCTGGCGTTCCGCCACGAGGGCGCGCGGGTCCTGACGGCCGTCGACGGCCTCGGCGCGCTGCACCTGATCCGCGAGGAGAAGCCCGAGCTCCTCGTCCTCGACATGATGCTCCCCCGCAGCTCGGGGCTCCTCGTCCTCGAGAAGATGCAGGAGGAGCGTCTCTCGCTCCCGGTCATCATGGTGACCGCCAACCAAGGCAAGCGCCACCGCGAGTTCGCGCTCGGCCTCGGCGCGCAGCGCTACCTCTTCAAGCCGATCTCGCTGGTCCGGCTGCTCGAGACCGCGGAAAGTCTCCTTGGTGCGGGCCCGTCAGGCCGCGAAT
>JBIKWD010000059.1:0-16111 GCA_044356505.1 Phycisphaerales bacterium | reverse complement strand
GGTCGTCGCGTGGATCGCGGCCGCCGCGGCGCTCTTCATGCTCGTCCGCGGCGTGCGTCGCGCGTCGGCGCTGCGCACGGTCTGCTGGACCTTCGCGTTCGCCGCGCTGTCGCTCCTCGCGTTCACGCTGCTCGGATACGGAGGCGTGACGGTGTGGGATCCGGCGGTCTACTACTTCACGCGGATCCCGAGCGAAGTCGACTGGAACACCGCGCAGACGACGGTCATCGGCGGCGTGCTCTTCAGCGTGATCGGGGCCGCCATTCCCGCCGCGCGCGCGGCGGACACCGACCCGGTCCAGAGCCTGAGGTACGAATGAAGCCCCTTCTCGAAGCCCATGGCGTCAAGAAGACCTACCGGCTCGGCCAGACGAGCGTGCCGGTCCTGCGCGACGCATCGATCTCCGTCGCGTCGGGCGAGTGGGTCGCGGTCGTCGGGAGTTCGGGAAGCGGCAAGAGCACCCTGCTTCATCTCCTTGGCGGACTCGACCGCGCGGACCGCGACTCCGGCCCCGTCTCGTTCAACGGCGAGGATCTGCGCGCCTTCAGTGCGAGCCGCGAAAACCGGTACCGCAACACCGACGTCGGCTTCGTCTTCCAGTTCTATCACCTGCTTCCCGAGCTCACCGTGCTCGAGAACGCGATGCTCCCCTCGCTTGTCGGCATGTCGCGACTCCAGTGGCTGACCGGGCGCCGGACCGAGCTCCGCGACCGCGCAGCGTCGCTGCTCGACACCTGCGGACTCGGACACCGGCTGAAGCACCGCCCCGCGGAACTCTCGGGCGGCGAGCGCCAGCGGGTGGCGATCGCCAGGGCGCTCATCAACAGGCCGAAGGTACTGCTCGCCGACGAGCCGACGGGCAACCTCGACATCCGGACCGGCGGCGGCATCCTCGATCTTCTGGCGGAGCGCCAGGCCGAGGGGCTCACCATGGTGATGGTGACGCACGACCAGTCGGTCGCCGCGCGCGCGCATCGTCAGGTGCGGATCGTCGACGGCTGCGTGGAGTGATTTGAGCGCTCGCGAACCCCTGCGCTCAGACGCTCAATCGTTGGTCTGGAACCACTGCTTCGCGCGCGCGCACGCCGCCGGGAGCGTCATGCCGAACGCGCGCTCGAAGCGCGCCTCGAGCGTCGGCGAACCGGGAGCGCCCCACGCGCCCGAGTCCTTTGCGAACCGAAGCAGCCGGGTCGGCTCGTTGTCCCAGAGCCAGCGGACGAAGAGATACGACGTGGCGCGCGCAGCCCTCGGATCGTCGCACCAGACCGGATCCGCGTATCCGCCGGCGACGACGGGGACGAACGAGCCGCCATCCCTGATCGCCGTCAGCGCCTGCCGCCGCATCGCGACGTCCATGCCTGCGTTCGGAATCGAGACGTCGGCCATCACGCGGGCGAGCGCCTCGTTCAGGAAGGCGGGCGGACGCGCGGGCCGATCGGAGTAATGGAGCATCGCCCGTGCGAGCCCGACGGCCGCCGCGTACCTGGCCCGCGACCGGTCGCCCTCCGGTGCCACGAGGACGATCGGCATCGGCACGGGGTTCTGCACGCCGACCGCGGGGTAGACCGTCACGGACTCCGGATGCATCGCGGGATCGCCTCCGAAGGAGGTTGTCACGAGCTGCCGCCAACGGTCCGTGTCCGAGACGAAGATGACGGGAATCCGGGCCTGTGCCGCGACCGCGATACCCGCGGCCGCGAGGCGCTCGCTCCACTCTCCGTAGATGGTCTCGAGCGCGGCGGCCTCGCGCGCGAACGCAGGATCGTCCGACTCGGCGAGGACCACGACGTGCGCGGACTCATGGAGCGTGGCGCTTCCCCCCGCCCGCGCAAGAAGCCCCCGCGCCGCCTCGACCATCCGCGCGCTCGCGTCGGCAAACTGCTCGGCGCTCGCGACCGTCCATGCGGCGGTCGAGAAGTTCGCTCCCTCCGGCGACGCCCGCACCGCACGGGCCTCCGCGGCGCGGCTCGCCTCTTCCGCGCGCGCCGTCGCCAGCCGTTCGGCCTCCTTCCGAGCCGCCTGCACTCCGTCCGCGTCGAGACCCTGCCGTTTCGCCCAGTCGACCGCCAGCGGACCTGCGGTGCCGACGTCGGGGAGCGACAGGACGACCGCCAGCGCATCGCGGGCGGCATCCGCATCCTTTGCCGACACCACCGCCTTCAGGACCGCAAGCGCGGAACCTGCCTTGAGTCGCTCCCACCGATACGACCCGCACGACCCCTCCAGACCAACCCCTGACCAGGCCTTCACGTCGCAGCGCTTGCTGGTTCCGTCCGCAAGCCCGAGCGAAAGCGATACTTCGGGAACGACTTCTCGGCGTTGGACGTCCGCCCCCGCCACCCCCGAGACAGCCAGAACGGCAGCGAGCCGGGCGATCATGGTCACAATTGTCCGCGGGAACTTTCGGGAATAGCGGTTCATTCGCGTATCTCCAGCGGAAGTCGAACCGAAAACACCCTTGCAGGAGGGCACGACTATTGCCCACAGCCGGACTTCAGCGAACCGTATCCGATACGGTGCGCATGAAGAGCGTACGATCTCTTACGCAGGAGTCTCGGTGAGACCTTGCAGGAGCCGCCGGGAGGGAGCCTACTTCATCCCCCCGCGTCTCAGGACCGAAGCAGGAAGGAGTTCCCCATGTTCGAACGACTGACCGACCGTGCCCGCAAGGTGATGGCCCTCGCCAACCAGGAGGCGCAGCGCCTCAACCACGAGTACATCGGGACGGAGCACATCCTGCTCGGCCTGGTGAAGGAAGGCTCGGGCGTGGGTGCCAACGTCCTGAAGAACCTCGACATCGATCTGCGCAAGGTGCGCCTCGAGGTCGAGAAGCTCGTCAAGAGCGGCCCCGAGATGGTGACGATGGGCAAGCTGCCGCAGACCCCGCGCGCCAAGAAGGTGATCGAGTACGCGATCGAAGAGGCGCGCAACCTGAACCACAACTACGTCGGCACCGAGCACCTCCTGCTCGGTCTCCTCCGCGAGCACGACGGCGTCGCGGCGCAGGTGCTGATGAACCTCGGCCTCAAGCTCGAGGAAGTCCGCGAGGAAGTCCTCAACCTCCTCGGCGCCGGCGTCGAGAGCGAGGAGGCCCCCCCGCCGAGCGAGCCGCAGGAGCCGCCGATGGGCAGCGGCCCGCCGCAGGGCGGCGACAGCGCGCGCACCCGTGGCGCCGCAAAGAGCAAGACCCCCGCGCTCGACAGCTTCGGCCGCGACCTCACGGAACTCGCCCGCAACGGCGAGCTCGACCCTGTCATCGGCCGCGTGAACGAGATCGAGCGCGTCGTGCAGATCCTCTGCCGCCGAACCAAGAACAACCCCGTCCTCCTCGGCGAGGCCGGCGTCGGCAAGACGGCGATCGTCGAGGGCCTCGCGCAGCGCATCGTCGACCAGGAGGTCCCCGACATCCTGTTCGATCGCCGCCTGGTCGTCCTTGACCTCGCGGCCATGGTCGCGGGCACCAAGTACCGCGGCCAGTTCGAGGAGCGCATCAAGGCGGTCATGAACGAGGTCCGCCGCGCGAAGAACATCATCCTCTTCATCGACGAGCTCCACACCCTCGTGGGCGCCGGCGGCGCGGAAGGCGCGATCGATGCGTCGAACGTGCTCAAGCCCGCGCTCGCCCGCGGCGAGATCCAGTGCATCGGCGCGACCACCTTCGACGAGTACCGCAAGTACATCGAGAAGGACGCAGCGCTCGAGCGCCGCTTCCAGTCGATCTCCGTCGAGCCGCCGAACGCGGAGCAGACCTTCGAGATCTTGAAGGGCATCCGCCCGAAGTACGAGGCGCACCACCGCGTCAAGATCACCGACGTCGCGCTCCGCGCCGCGATCGAGTTCTCCGGCCGGTACATCCCCGGCCGCGTGCAGCCCGACAAGTCGATCGACGTGATCGACGAGGCGGGCGCCCGCCTGCGCCTGCGCTCGATGGCCAAGCCGCCGAACCTCGCCGAGATCGAGGAGAAGATCGAGCGGCTCGCGATCGAGAAGGACGAGGCGGTCAAGAACGCCGACTACGAGCGCGCAGCGCAGATCCGCGACCAGATGGACAAGCACCGCCGCGAGCGGGAGCGTCTGCAGGTCGAGTGGAAGGAGCGCATGAGCGAGACCGTCGGCACCGTCGACGAGGAAGTCGTCGCCGAGGTCGTCAGCAAGATGACCGGCGTGCCGCTTACCCGCCTCGAGAAGGCGGAGACCGAGCGCCTGCTCCAGCTCGAAGGCGAGCTCCACAAGACCGTCGTCAGCCAGGACGACGCCGTCAAGGCGGTCTCGCGGGCGATCCGCAAGGCGCGCTCGGGCCTCAAGGACCCGAAGCGTCCGATGGGGTCGTTCATCTTCGTCGGGCCCTCGGGCGTCGGCAAGACGCTTCTCGCGAAGGCGCTCGCCGAGTTCATGTTCGGCGACGCCGACGCGCTCATCTACCTCGACATGTCCGAGTACATGGAGAAGCACAACGTCAGCCGTCTGGTTGGCGCGCCTCCGGGATACGTCGGATACGAAGAGGGTGGCCAGCTCACCGAGCGCATCCGTCGCCGTCCGTACGCGGTCGTTCTCCTCGACGAGGTCGAGAAGGCGCACCCCGACGTGTTCAACATGCTCCTCCAGATCATGGAGGAGGGACGCCTGACCGACAGCTTCGGGCGCCATGTCGACTTCAAGAACATCATCCTCATCATGACCTCGAACCTCGGCGCCGACATCATCAAGGGCGGCGCGTCGTTCGGCTTCGGCAAGCGGTCCGAGGTGCAGGACTACGAGAAGATGCGCAAGGCGCTGATGGGCGAGGTCGAGAAGTTCTTCCGTCCGGAGTTCATCAACCGTCTCGACGACGTGGTCGTGTTCCGTCCGCTCGTGAAGGACGACCTCGTCACCATCATCGAGTACGAACTCTCGAAGGTGCGCAAGCGCCTCGCCGAGAAGGGCATGAAGATGGAGCTCGACGGCGCCGCCAAGGACTTCCTCATCGACAAGGGCTACAACCCAGACTTCGGTGCCCGTCCGCTGCGTCGCGCGCTCGGCCAGTACATCGAGGATCCGCTGGCG
Source organism: Phycisphaerales bacterium (assembly GCA_044356505.1). Classification (GTDB taxonomy): domain Bacteria; phylum Planctomycetota; class Phycisphaerae; order Phycisphaerales; family SM1A02; genus QWPT01. The sequence continues at coordinate 11,068 of JBIKWD010000059.1, read as the reverse complement.
GAGAACCTGCTCATGGGCGAGTTCAAGTCCGGCGACGAGATCCACGTGACCCGCGTCGAGGGCCAGGATCACCTGACCTTCAAGGCGAGCCGCACGGGCGACGGCGGAGGCGGCGACGACGGCGGACACGGTCCGACCGAGCCGGCGCCGACTCCCGCGGCCGGCGCCGGCGCGTAGGCGCCTGCGACAACCTGGCATGACCAATCACGCCCGCCGAGGCATCCTCGGCGGGCGTTTGCATTTGAGCCGAACGGTCAACCGAACGGTGCACAAACCGAACGGTGCACGGCACGTGCCGTCCAGTGCCTGGCACTGACTGGCACGTGCCAGGCACCCTTGCCCCGGTCCTCGTCAGCACGGCTTTCGCAGCGATCGCAGCAAGGCCCGCCGATCCCCGCTTACCGAACGTGTGCACGGCACGTGCCGCCCAGTGCCTGGCACTGACTGGCACGTGCCAGGCACCCTTGCCGGGCACCCTTGCTGGGCGCCCTTGCTGGGCGCCCTTGCCGTCTAGCGGATGCCGGCGAGCTTCACGCGCTCGCCGGCCTCGGTCGTCTCGTACACGACCTCGACCACGCGGAGCTTGAACTCCTTGACCACCTGCGGCGTCAACGTCATCTGCAGCATGTTGCCCCCCGCCCGTTGCATCACCACTCCGTTGGTGCTGAAGGCGAAGCTCATGCGGTTCAGCAGCATCATCGCCTCCGAGCGGTTCTTGGCGCACCACGCGATAAAGCGCGCGCGCGCCGCATCCGGGCCGCTCTCGGCCGCAGCGCGGCGACGGACGCTCTCGGCGACGAGCTGGTCCCACAGCTCGCCGTACCGTTCCTCGCGGAAGGCGCGCATCGCGTTGGCGACCACCTGCTCGGGCATGATCGCATCCATGCGGACGGTGCCGTCCTCAAGCTCGTCCCACGGCCGAAAGAGAGGCTTCGAAGGGTCGACCGCGACCGCCCCGGATGAAGGCGGCTTGTAGCCGCGCCCCTCCTCGCGCGCCTTCTTTCGGGCGAGGAACTCGGACAGCGGGACGTACCGGATGATGGTGCCGTCATCGAGAACGATCTCGTCGGGGAGGTCCTCGCTCGAGGCGTAGCCCGGCCGCGCTCGATACTCGACCCGCGGGCCGCACGAGGCGAGGAGCGCGGCCGCGACGAGGGCGAGGAGCGCGGCCGCGACAAGGGCGAGCGGCGCCTTGCGTGCGATCGCGGCGATGTCGGGGATGACGTCTCGGTCCGCGCGCATGGCGTCCAATCTACTTCGCCGCGACGGCCGCCGCGCCGATCGGACGGAGCTCGGGCCGCTCGCTCTGGGGTGCATACAGCCGATGATGCGCCTCAGCCGCGCGCGAGACCGGGAAGTCGCCGCGGGTGTGCGTGCCGCGCGACTCCTCGCGGGCGCGTGCGGCGGCCGCGACGAGCGTCGCGCAGACGAGCATGTTCTGGATCTCCCAGCCGGCGAGGTCGTCGAAGATCTTGTCGAGCGAGTAGCGGCACCAGAACTGGATCATGTCGAGCGCGTCGGCGAGACGGTTGCCCGTGCGCACGACGCCGACGTTGCGCCACATCGCGCTCCGGAGGCTCGAGCGGACGTCGACGAGGTCGAGCTCGCCCTTGTCGCTCGGCCGGATGTCGCTGACGACGCGGATGTTTCCGCGCGCACCGGCCTCGGACGTCGCCGCGGCGGTGCCGGCGCGCCGACCGAACACGAGGCCCTCGAGAAGCGAGTTCGATGCGAGGCGGTTGGCGCCATGCAGCCCGTTGCACGACGCTTCGCCGCAGGCGAAGAGGCCCGGCACGTTGGTGCGGCCGTCGACATCGGTCCAGATGCCGCCGATCGTGTAGTGCGCGGCGGGCATCACCGGGATCAATGCAGAGCCGGGATCGATGCCGTAGCCGGCGAGCAGCCGGAACAGCCCGGGAAACCGGCCCTCGAAGCCTGCGCTCCCGAGCCCGCGGGCGTCGAGGAAGACGTTCGGCTCCTGGGTCGTCGCGAGGTGCTCGACGATCCCGCGGCTCACGACGTCGCGGGGCGCGAGTTCAGCGAGCGGATGCCGACCTTCCATGATGCGCCTGCCCTCGCGGTCGACGAGATGCGCGCCCTCGCCGCGCACCGCCTCCGAGATGAGCGACCGCGCGGCGCCCGCAACGTACAGCGCGGTCGGATGGAACTGCTCGAACTCGAGGTCGGCGACCTGGGCGCCCGCTCGCCACGCCATCGCGACGCCGTCCCCGGTGGCGATGCGCGAGTTGGTCGTCTCGCGCCAGAGCTGGCCCATGCCCCCGGTGGCGACGATCGTCGCGCGCGCCCACACCAGCTGCAGACCGTACTTCGGATGGTGCGTGATCGCGCCGAGCACGCGATCCTCGCCGCGACGCGCGCCGCCAGCGGTCACCAGGTCGAGCACGAAGCACTTCTCGAAGAGCCGGATGCGCGCGTCCTGCCTGCACGCCGCGACAAGCGCCCGCGAGAGCTCGCGTCCCGTCGCGTCGCCGTCGGTGTGGACGATGCGCCGCCGCCCATGGCCGCCTTCGCGGGTGAGCGAGAGCGCGCCGCCCGCATCGCGGTCGAAGCGCATTCCGATCTCGATCAGCCGCTCGACCTCGCGCGGGCCCTCCTCGACGAGCGCGCGCACGGTCGCCGGTTCGCACAGTCCCGCTCCGGCCTCGAGCGTGTCGGCGAAGTGCGCGTCGGCGCTGTCGTCGGCCGCGATCGTGGCCGCGATGCCGCCTTGCGCCCACGCCGTGTTCGAGACCTCGAGCGCGTCCTTCGCCGTCACGATCACATCGCCGTGCTCCGCGGCCGCGAGCGCCGCCCGCAGGCCCGCGACGCCGGACCCGATCACGAGCGTGTCGGTGAAGATCGCAGGCAGCAGCTGCGAACGGAACGGAATGAGATACCGCCGCTCCGAGATGGAATGGAGCGCCGCGTCGCTCACCGCGACGCGTCCTGGTTGCGGTAGCGTCCGACGTAGAGCTGGCTCGAGCGCCCCTCGTGGCGCTGGCCGGTCCAGAGCAGCCACTCGCCGTCCGGGCAGAAGACCGGCAGCACGTCGGCGCCTTCCGACTCGGTGACGCGACGGCGCGCGGGCACGGAGCCCGGGCCGTCGGGAATCACGACTTCGAAGATCTCGTAGTTGCGGTGGCCCATCTCGCTCGAGGCGTAGACGAGCGTCTTGCCGTCGGGACGGAAGAACGGGCACCAGTTCACATGTTCGTTCGCGGTCAGCTGCGTCTCGTTGGCGATCCCGGTGATCGAGCCGCTCTCGTCGAACACGAGGTCCGCGACGAACACCTGCAGCAGGTTGTCGCGGTTCCGGTCCGAGCGGTAGCAGATGCGCTTGCCGTCGGGCGAGAAGAACGGCCCGCCGTCGTAGCCCGCCGCCGTGACGATCGCCCGGCGGGCGCCCGTCTTCGTGTCGCGGATGTAGAGGTCGCCGTCGCCCGACTCGAGCGAGCAGAAGAGGATGAAGCGTCCGTCGGGCGACCAACTCGCCTCGGCCATGTAGGCCTTGCCGTCGCCCTCAAGCGGCTTGAGCGACGCGACGCTGCCGTCGGCCGTGCGCAGGTCGACCTCGACGATGCGGGTCTCGGGCGGGAATGCCCAGCGGTAGCGCGAGGTGCCGCGCTGGTAGCCGGGCGCGTTCTCGGCGGTCGGTGCGCCAACGGTCGAGGCGAAGAGCAGGCGGTTCGGGTCGGTCGGGTGGAACCAGCCGCAGGTGTTGGCGCTGCCCTTCGGCGAGACGCGGCGGATGTTGGCGACGCCGGTGATGTCGCCCGCGCCGTCGCGGACCACGTCGCAGACGAACATCGCGTAGAACTCGGCGGGATCCTCCTCCCGCGGAGGAACCTCGATCGCCTGGAAGACGATCCGCGTCATGTCGGGCGAGAAGTACGCTTCGCCCGCCTTGATGAAGCGGTCGGGGAAGGTCAGTTGCCGCGCGTCCACGACGCCCGGCTCCGCGACACGGGTCGTCGCGGGCGGCGCGGCCGGCGCGGCCGGCGCCAGCGCTGGATTGCTAGGAGCCTCGGCCGGCTTGGGCGTGCAGCCTGCGGCGGCGATGAGGAGCGAGACGGCGAGGGCATTCCGAGGATGCATGGGGCGGTTAGTGTAGCCCGTCCCGTGACCGACCCCGGCTACTCGGTGCTCTTCTCCGACCCCTCCCTCGTCGTCTGCGACAAGGCCTCGGGGCTCCTCTCGGTGCCCGGAATCGGGCCCGAGAAAGCCGACTGCCTCGTGTCGCGGCTGCAGCGGGACTTCCCCGGGGCGCGGATCGTGCATCGCCTCGACCGCGACACCTCGGGCGTGATCGTGCTCGCCCGCGATGCCGCCACCCACCGCAGGCTCTCGATGTCGTTCGAGGCCCGCGAGGTCGACAAGACCTACGAAGCGCTCGTGGCCGGGCATCTCGCGGTCGACGGCGGAACGGTCGACCTTCCGCTCCGCAAGGAGGCGCTCGGCAGCGCGCGGCAGATCGTGCACGCGACCGAAGGCAAGCCGAGCCGTACCGATTTCGAAGTGCTCGAGCGCGGCCGCGACGGCGCAGAGGGCGGCTTCGCGTGGACACGCGTCAGGCTCACCCCGTTCACGGGGCGAAGTCACCAGCTTCGCGTCCACATGCTCGCGCTCGGCCACCCGATCCTTGGCGACGAGCTGTACGCCGAGGGCCCCGCGCGCACCGCGCGGCCGCGGCTCTGCCTGCACGCGCGCACGCTTGGCATCGTCCACCCCGCGACCGGCGAGCGGGCCTGCTTCGAGGCGCGGGTCCCGTTCTGACGCGAACGCTGTATCCTGACGCGTCAACCCGCCGTCCCATCGGAGAAAGCAGTGATCATCGTCAACACCGAAACGGTTCCCGGCTACGAGATCTCGGAACTCTGCGGCCTCGTGCAGGGGAACACCATTCGCGCCAAGCACGTCGGCCGCGACATCGCGGCGTCGCTCAAGAACATCGTCGGCGGCGAGCTCAAGGGCTACACCGAACTGCTGACCGAGGCGCGCCGCGAGGCTGTCGAGCGCATGATGGCGCAGGCGCAGCAGTTGCGCGCGGACGCGATCGTGAACGTTCGGTTCAGCACGAGTTCGATCACCCAGGGCGCGGCCGAACTCTACGCGTACGGAACCGCCGTTCGCCTTCGTCGGGCGTCAGGCGCGGCGACGCCGGTGTCGCCTCCGCCTCCCCCCGCTGCGGGATGAACCGCACGACTGAACGGGCTTCGACCCAAGGGCACTCGACGTGGAAGACTTCGTGAGCATCCTCAGCGCATGCATGGTCTGGGGCGTGCCGATCGCGCTCGTCGTCGTCGGCTTCGGTGTCGGACGCGCGGTCGAGCGCGCGCACTTCCGCGACCTCGCCCGCCGGGAAGAGGCGCTGCGCGGAATCGTCGTCACCAGTCTTCGCGCACCGCCCGCAGGCCATTCGGCCGCATCGGGCGAGCTTGTCTCAGGTTCCGTCGTCATCGGAAGCGACTACTTCAAGACGCTCGTCGCCGGACTGAGGAATCTTGTCGGCGGCGAGGTGCGGTCGTTCGAGCGAATGATGGAGCGCGCGCGGCGCGAGGCGTGCTGCCGCATGCTTGAACAAGCCCGCAGCCGCGGCGCAAGGGTCGTCATCAACGTGCGATTCGAGACAAGCAGCATCGGCGGCCTCGGCGCGCAGAAGATGCCGATGGCCGAGGTGATCGCCTACGGAACGGCGCTGATCGTGCCGGAACCGACCCAGGACTTCCCGAAGGCCGCCTGAACCGCATCCTGCCGATCACGGGCCGTCGGAGGCGAAATGGACCGAGAGCATCCCCGCCACAAGCCGAGCCGCGATCCGAGCGTCTGGTCCGAACCGCATCTGCGGGGAACGCCGATCGACGTCGGCTCGGGCGATGCGCTCGGCGACGAACCCGTGCGGGCGACCGAACCACAGGACGCCGAGACCCGCGGCTCGTCGCCCGACCTCGAGTCGTCGGTGCGCGACGAGCCCTCGCTCGCATGGAACCACGCGGACCTCGCGGCGACCGAAGGCTACGGCGTGCTCCTCGAACGAAGGCTCGCGGCGACGTCCGCGTCGGCGCGCTGGATGACCGTCGCGCTCGTCGCGCTTGCATCCGGGCCGTTCGGAGTCTTCGGGGCGTTCTACGCGATGCTCGGCGGGCAGAGCGGCCTTGGGTTTCTGGCGATCACGGTGACCGCGCCCGTGGTCGAGGAAATGACGAAGATCGCGCTGCTTCTGTGGCTGGTCGAGCGAAAGCCTTGGCTTCTGCCAGGCAGGACGGCGACCGTGCTCGCCGGCCTCCTTTCGGGGGCGGTGTTCGGCGCCCTCGAGAACGCGATCTACCTCAACGTGTACTTCCCGGATCGCGCGACGGAGATCGCGCCGTGGCGCTGGTTCGCCACGGCACCGATGCACGCCGTCGCGTCGGCGCTCGCAGCCGTCGGCGTGGCGCGGACGTGGAGCGCCGTGATGCGCGGGCGCGCGCCCGCGCGCCTCGCGATCGCCTATCCGTGGATCGTGGGCGCGATGGCGCTGCACGGCGCATTCAACGCCATGGCGCTCGTCCTCGGGTGGGCGGGCGTCGCGCCCTGAAGGAGCGCGCGTCCCGACCCGGGGATTGAAGCCGGTGAAGCCGGTGAAGCCGACGGGGACACTCAGCGCCGCGCGCGCGGTCGCTCGAGCAGTGCTCCGTCGCCCTTCACGAAGAAGGCGATGTCGTCGTCGCCGCCGACCACGCCGTCCGGCCCGGCCGACACGATCTGCGCGATGCCGCCGGAGCCCTGCTCCGCGCCGTCGAGCACGACGAACGCGACGCCCCAGCCGTCCTTCGCAGGTTCGGTGCCGACCGCGCTTCCCGCGCTGCGTCCTGCGCGGATCGCCTCCGCCACGCGCTTCGCGAGCGTCTCGGCGGCGGCGCGCGTCTCGGTCCACTTCGCGGAGTCGCGCGCCTCGCGCATCGGGTTCGATCCGCGGTCGCGCGGCTCGACCGCGAACCATTCGCGGCGGATCTCCTGCGGGAAGGCGTTGTCGCTCGGGTCGCGGTCGGCGGTCTCGCGCCGGCGGTCGAACTCGACGCGCGCGATCTCCTTTCCGGTGACGAGGAGCTTCGACGCGCGGATGCCGCCCGCGTAGCGCCAGATCTCCGCAGGGAGCGTGATCTCCTCGGTGGAGCCGTCGGCGAAGGTGACCAGGAGCGGCAACGGCGACACGATGCCGTCCTTGTTCTCGAACCGCACGACGGTGAATGAGAGCGTGGTGTCGAGGAGCGCCGCATCGCGCGCGCCGAGCCGCGCCACGAGGTCGCGGAAGCGGCGGCGGTCCTGCTCGGTGACCTCGAGCTCGTCGAAGGTCGAGTAGAAGTCGAGGAGCTCGGGATAGCGGTCGGCGCGCACCGCGAGCGACTCGTTTCGCTCTTCCGACAGCGTCTTCGGCCGCCCGTCGCGCTCGGCCTTCTTCTCTGCCTTCACGCGGTCGGGGTCGCCCGTTTCGAGCGTGTAGCGCGTCACGCCGGTCACGGCGATGTCGACCGGACGCGTGGTGTAGAACCAGCCGCGCCAGAACCAGTCGAGGTCGACGCCCGAGGCATCCTCCATCGAGCGGAAGAAGTCGGCGGGCTCGGGGCGCTTGAACGCCCAGCGGCGGCAGTACTCGCGGAAGGCGAAGTCGAAGAGCTCGCGGCCGAGCACCGTCTCGCGCAGCACGTTGAGCGCGGTCGCGGGCTTCGCATACGCGTTCGGCCCGAGGCGGCGCACGCTTTCCGAGTTGGTCATGATCGGCTCCTGGTCGGAAGCCGTCATGTAGTCGATGATCTTCTCGGGCTCGCCGCGGCCCGACGGATACTTCCGCTGCCACTCCTGCTCGGCGAGGTACTGCCCGAAGGTCGTGAGCCCCTCGTCCATCCATGTCCATTGCCGCTCGTCCGAGTTGACGATCATCGGAAACCAGAAGTGGCCGACCTCGTGGATGATGACGCTCACGAGACCCCACTTCGTCCCCGCCGAGTACGTCCCGTCCCGCTCGGGGCGCGGTCCGTTGAAGGTGATCATCGGGTACTCCATGCCGCCGACCGGACCGTTGACGCTGATGGCGACCGGATAGGGATACGGCACGGCGTAGCGCGAGAAGCAGTCGATGGTGTGCGCGACCGCCTGGGTCGAGTAGCGGCTCCACAGGGGCTCGCCTTCGAGCGGGTAGTAGCTCATCGCGAGCGCCGAGCGGTCGGTGCCGGGAATCGGAGCCTTGGCCGCATCCCAGATGAACGCGGCGCTCGCGGCGAAGGCGACGTCGCGCACGTTGCCGGCCTTGAAGCGCCAGGTCTTCGTGCCCGCCGGCTTGGCGGCGCGGCGGGTCGCCGCCTCTTCCGGCGTCGTGACGAAGCGCGGCTTCTCGTCGTTGCGGGCTTCGTCGAGGCGTGCGCGCTGCTCGGGCGAAAGCACCTCTTCGGCGTTCTGAAGCTCGCCGGTCGCGGCGACCGTCCAGCTGTCGGGCACGGTGACGGCGAGCGTGTAGTCGCCGAACTCGAGCGCGAACTCGCCCGTGCCGAGGAACTGCTTGTGCTGCCAGCCGCGCATGTCGGTGTAGGGCGCGGCGCGCGGAAAGAACTGCGCCATCACGTAGAGCGGCGCCAGGTCCGCGTCGGGCCGCGCGGGGTCGTTCTCGCCGAGAAGCTCGTAGCTCGAGCGCGCGCGCGCGGTGGTGTTCTTCACCACGGAAAACCGCCAGCCGATGTCGAAGGCGACGCGCGCGCCCGGCGCGAGCGGGGCCGGGAGATCGATGCGCATCATCGTGTCGACGACGGTGAACGGGAGCGGCGCACCGTCGGGCGCCGTCACGGAGATGTCGCGATGGCCGCCCTCCCACCCGTGCTGCTCGATGATCTGGCGGAAGGAGGACACCGGCATCGGCCGCGAGAGATCGGGCGCGACCTCCGCGCGCTTGCCGAGGGAATCGCCGCGGAAGCGGTTCTGCTCGAGCTGGAACCAGAGGTAGCGCAGTTCGTCGGGCGAGTTGTTGTGGTAGGTGATGCGCGCGGTGCCCACGAGCTCGGTCTTCGTCGGGTCGAGCGTCACCGCCATGTCATGGTCGACCTTCTGCTGCCAGTAGCGCACGCCCGGGGCGCCGGACGCGGTGCGCTGGTCGTTCGGCGTCGGCAGCACTTCCTCCAGCTGCCGGAACGGGTCGCCCTCCCGCAGCACCGACGGCGGCACGACGAGCGCGCGGTCGCGCTCGATCGAGAGATCCGGCGGCCCGACGAAGGCCGCGGCGAACGCCGCCGAGGAAATGAGGGCGAGTGGTGCAAGCGCGGCAGAGGCGAAACGCGGCATCCGCGCAATGTACGCGAGCCGGGGAGTCGCCCGCGACGCTCAGCCGAAGAGCGCAGCGCGCTCGCCGCGGTCGATCAGGCGCTTGCCGCGGACGCCCCTTCCGTTCGCGGAGAGGTAGCGGCCGATCGCCATGATCGGGAAGTACAGGCGGTAGAGGTGGTAGCGCAGGTAGAACACCTTCGGGAACCCCGTGCCCGTGAACTCGGTTTCGCGCCAGCTGCCGGCGGGGTCGCCGTCGGGGTTCGCGATCGGGTCGTTGGCGGCGCCTTCGTCGAGCTGCGTCCGGCAAAGCCAGTGAATCGCGCGATGGAGATCGGGGTCGTCCGCACCGTAGATCTCCTGCAGCACCATCGCGGCCCATGCCGTCTGGCTCGCGGTCGACGGCCCCTTCCCCTTCCTGCCCGGGTCGACGTAGCTGTCGGCCGACTCGCCGAAGCTCCCGTCCGGCCTCTGGATCGACTTGATCCACCTGCCGGCGCGCTGGATCCATTCGCTCCTGCGTGGAACACCGCAGCGGATCGGACCGATCACGGCCTGCCACGTTCCGTAGATGTAGTTGACGCCCCAGCGCCCGAACCACGAGCCGTCGGGCTCCTGGCGCGCGCGGATGAAGTCGATCGCCGCGCGGACCGCGGCGTTCCGCGTGTCGTAGCCGTGCCACGACAGGCACTCGAGCACGCGACCGGTGATGTCGGGACACGATGGATCCTGCATCGCGTTATGGTCGGCGAACGGCACGTATTCGAGGATCTCGCGATGGCGCGTCCGGTCGAACGCGGCCCATCCGCCGTCGTCGTTCTGCATGGCGAGGAGCCAGCGCACGCCGCGCTGCGCGGCGGCGCCGAACACAGCGGATTCGGCCGCTCCCGCCGACGCCGGGGCGTGCGGACGCGTGCGAGCGAGCGCCATCGCCACCATCGCCGTGTCGTCGCAGTCGGGGTAGTGCGCGTTCGCGTATTCGAAGAACCATCCGCCCGCGGGCGGCGCATCCTCGACGTTCGCAGTCCAGTCGCCGGCGAAGCGGCACTCCTTGGCGGCAAGCCAGCGCGCGGCGCGCGCGGCCTCGTCGTCCTCGGCGTCGAACCCGCAATCCGTCAGCGCGTAGAGGGCGATTCCCGTGTCCCACACCGGCGAGAAGCACGGCTGCACGCGGATGGGCGCGTCCGGGCCGGCACCGATCGGCACGAAGAATGCGTCGAGCTCGCGCTCCGCGCGCGCCACGAGCGGATGCGCGCGGTCGTACCCGAGCGCATGCAGCACGATCTGCCAGTAGACCATCGGCGGGAAGATCGCGCCGAGTCCGTCGGTCGCCGCCGCTCCGTCCTGACCCGCGCGCGCGCGGATCCACTCGAAGGCCCGGCGGATGGCCTGCTGCCGCACGGGCGTGCCGCCCGCGTCGTGGACGCGCTTCAGGAGCGCGTCGACCTTGAGGAAGAAGCTGCGCCAGAACGGCGGCGCCGCGTTCGTCGGCTTCAAGACGTGGCGCGCGTCGTGGTCGAGGAAGAGCTCGCCGATCCCGAGCTCGACGGGCAGCTCGCGCGTCGGCCGCTTCGTCGACACGATCGCAAGCGGCAGGATCATCGTGCGGCTCCACGCGCTCACCTTGTCGAGGTGGAAGTAGAACCACTTCGGGAGATAGACGATCTCAGGCGGAATCGCGGGGACGGCGTTCCACGAGATCTGTCCGAGCGCCGCGAGGTAGAAGTTGGTGAACGAGTTGCACTTCTCCGCGCCGCCGAGGTGGCGGATGAGCGCGCGCGCC
>JBIKWD010000225.1:0-4626 GCA_044356505.1 Phycisphaerales bacterium | reverse complement strand
GGCAGTTCGAGCGCGAGCTCGCGGAACTCGGCCCCGTCTCGACGTTCAGGCCCGACGGCGCACCCGTGCTGCATCCGGTCGATCCCCGCATCGCCGTCACCGGAAAGCCGCCGTCGCTGACCGCGAACCGTCCGCTCGATCTCGAGGCGTAGCGACGATCCCCCGCCGCTTCGATCGCAGCGATCGAAGCGGTTGGTTCGGCGATGCCGCCATGTCCCGAAATCAAGCGCGCGGGTCTCGACGCCAGGATTCGGCGAATCCCGTCGGATTGGCGGCGATCGGCAGAATTGACGCAAGCGCGCCACCCGATGCGCCGATCCCCGCGGTATGAAGCCGTACACGCTCTCGTCGACCACGCCGTCGCCAACGCTCTCCCAGTACGTGATCATCGAGCGCCACCGCTCGGGCATCTACGCGCGGGTCGTCTGCCCGACGATCGGCCAGCGCGAGGCGCCGATCATCACCGGCGAGATCATCGACGCGATCGACCACTCGAAGAACGTGCGCGGCAACTTCGTCCTCGACCTGACCGGCGTCAACCAGATCACGAGCATGGGGCTCGGGATGTGCATCGACGTCCGCAACCGTGTTGCGAGCGCGAAGTTGAAGCCGCACCTGTTCGGCACCAACCGGGCGGTGCTCGACCTCCTCCGCCTGATGAAGGTCGACAAGCTCTACTCGGTCGTCCACGGCGGCGACGACCTCGTCAAGCTGCTCGGCTGAGCCCGGAACCGCGGCGAAATCCGAGTTTGCTCGGCGCGTGCGGGGCGCTACCATGAACATCCCATGGGTCTCGAAGCAGCACTCCCCACCGACAGCGTCGTCACCACGCAGCTCAACCGCGTCATCAACTGGGCGCGCCGCTCGAGCGTGTGGCCGCTCCCGTTCGCGACCGCATGCTGCGGCATCGAGCTGATGGCGACGGCGTGCTCGCGCTTCGACCTCGCGCGCTTCGGCGCAGAGGTCATGCGCTTCTCGCCGAGGCAGGCGGACCTGCTCATCGTCGCCGGCCGCGTCAGCGTGAAGACGCTGCCCGTGCTCCAGCGCATCTACATGCAGATGGCCGAGCCGAAGTGGGTGATCTCGATGGGCGCGTGCGCCTCGACGGGCGGCGTGTTCGACACCTACGCGGTCGTGCAGGGCGTCGACCAGTACGTTCCCGTCGACGTCTACGTGCCCGGCTGCCCGCCGCGGCCCGAGATGCTGATCGAGGGAATCATGGCGATCCAGCGGATCATCGACGAGGACAACATCCCGCGCGATCCGACCGGAAAGCGCCTGCCGCTCAACATCGCGCTGACGCCGAACTACGAACTTCGTCCGCAGCCGGTGCCGCTCGGCATGCCGACGAACCGCATCATCGTGCCGTGACGGCGGCGACCACCTTGGCGGCCGCGGCCGCGGCGATACGATCTCCGCCATGAGAAGCCTTCTCCTCGCTGCGTGCGCGCTTGCGTCGTGGTCTGTGCTGTCGCCGACGCCAACGCCGTTGTTCGCGCAGGCCCCCGCTCCACCGGCTGCGCCTGCCGAGAAGGCGCAGCCGCGCGAGATCGCCGCAGGCGAGACGGTCGTCAAGAAGCCTGACGGAACGGTCGACGCGACCTATCGCTATCGACTTGTCGAGCCGAGCGCCGAGGCGCTTGCGAAGGCGGACGGCAAGTTGCCGCTCGTCGTCTTCCTCCACGGCTCGGGCGAGCGCGGCAGCGACAACACGGCGCAACTCAAGCATTTCGCCGGATGGACGGCGACGGACGAGTTCCAGTCGCGCGCGCCGTCGTTCGTGCTGGCGATGCAATGTCCGGCCGACGAGACGTGGACGCCGATCGATCTCAAGGCGTTCGCCGAGCGCGGAGAGTTTCCGAAGATGCAGCCCGAGCCGACGCGGGCGCTGCGCGCCGTGATGCAGGCGATGGACGAGATCATCGCGACGCGGCCGGTCGATCGAGACCGCATCTACCTGACCGGCCTCTCGATGGGCGGATTCGGCGCGTTCGAGCTCGCCGCGCGCCGGCCGGAACTGTTCGCGGCGGTCGTCCCGATCTGCGGCGGCGGCGACCCGACGACCGCACCGACGCTGGCGAGAACGCGCTTCTTCATCGTGCACTCGAACCACGATCCCGTCGTCCCGAACGCCCTGTCGCGCGAGATGTCGCGCCAGATCGGCCTCGCCTCCCAGAGGGCGCTGCAGGAAGCCCGGATGCGCGCGCGCACCGCCAACCCGCCGCAGCCGAACCCGCAGAGGATCCCGAACCCCGCCTACCTCGAGTTCGACGGCGTCGGCCACGACTGCTGGACCCCCGCGTACAAGTTCGGCGACGACGGAGTCCTCGACTGGATGTTCGGAAAGCGGCGCTCGGTCGACGCGCCCGTTGCGGCTCCGGGCGCCGCAGTCCCGAAGGCGCAATGAGCCGGGCGGAACACCCGCCGCGACCTCGCGCCCGCGCGCTCACGCGAGCTTCGCGACCCATTCGCGCACTCGGCCGACGCCCTTGACGATCGCCTCGTCGCCGCAGGCGAACGAGAAGCGGATGTGGCCGCGCGCGCAGGCGCCGAAATCCTCGCCGGGAACGACCGCGACGTCGGCTTCGGCGAGCAGCGCGTCTGCGAACGCCTGCGCGCCGTCGATGCGCGCGCCGCCGGGAGAGATCTTTCCGAAGTGGGCGGAGACGTCGGGGAAGGCGTAGAACGCCGCGTTCGGCATCGGGGTGCGGACGCCCGGGATCTTCGCGAGTTCGGCGTGGATGAGCTTCGCGCGCGAGGCGAACCTGACGCGCATCGCCTCGACGCCCGCGGCGCTGTTCGTCAGCGCCTCGACGATCGCCGGATAGAAGAAGCTCGGGATCGAGTTCGTCATCTGCCCCTGCAGCTTGATGAGCTCGGCCGCCATCGGCTTCGGGGCCGCCATGTAGCCGATGCGCCAGCCCGTCATCGCGTAGCTCTTGCTCATGCCGTTGATCGTGATCGTGCGCGCGGCGAGCGCGGGATGCGAGCCCGGCGAGAAATGCACGAGGCCCGGCGCGATCTCGGGGTAGATCAGCTTCTCGTAGATCTCATCCGAGATCACGGCGATCTTCTCGTGCTTCGCGAGCTCGTCGCAGAGCGCGCGCACCTCTTCGGCCGGATACGCGATGCCGCACGGGTTCGAGGGCGAGTTCCACACGATGCCGACGGTGCGCGGCGTGATCGCTGCGGCGATCCGCTCGGGCGTCACGCGGAAGCCGCGCTCGACCGCACCCGCGATCTCGACGCAGCGCGCGCCCGCGAGCTCGATGAGCGGCTTGTACGACACCCACGCGGGCGTCGGCAGCAGCACCTCGTCGCCGCGGCCCGGCTCGACGATCGCCTGGAGCGCCATGTAGATCGCATGCTTCGCGCCGACGGTGACGGTCACCTGGTCGAAGGCCGTCGCCACGCCGTTCTCCCTCGAGAGCTTCGCGGCGATCGCCTCGCGCGCGGTCTTCTCGCCCGGGGTCGGCGCGTACTTCGTCATGCCCTTCTCGAGGGCGGCGATCGCGACGCGCTTGATGTTGTCGGGCGTGTCGAAGTCGGGCTCCCCCATCGCGAACGCGATCACGTCGCGCCCCTTGGCGCGCGCCGCGGCGACCTTCGCGCCCACGGCGAGGGTGGCGGACTCGGACATCGACGCGATTCGGCTCGAGACGAACATGCGGGGAATGTAATGTTTCACGCGCCGCGCGGAAGCCCTGCGGCGGATACACTCTCCGCCCCATGCACTACGACGCTCATCAACCGGTGATCGACGAGTTGGAGGCGCGGATCGTGACGCTCCGCGACTCTCTTTAACTACGATCAGAAGCTGCAGGAACGTGCCGCGTTCGACGACCGCATGAACGCGACCGACTTCTGGGAGAACCCGAAGGCCGCGCAGAAGGTCATCGAGGAAAGCAAGATCGTCCGCGCGCAGGTCGAGCCGCTCGAGGAGGCGATCCGCCTGCTCGATGACTCGAAGGTGGGCTACGAGCTCGCGAAGGAGGCCGGCGACCGCGACATGCTGGCGGAAGTCGACGAGACCCTCTTCGGCCTCCAGTCGAGGATGGACAAGATCGAGCAGCAGTCGCTCCTTTCCGGCAAGCACGACCACCGAAACTGCTTCGTCGCGATCCAGGCGGGCGCCGGCGGCACCGAGGCCGAAGACTGGGCGGGCATGCTCGAGCGCATGTACCTCTACTACTTCAAGGAGATGGGCTGGAAGATCGAGGAGATCTCGCGGTCGCTCGGGCCCGAGGCAGGCATCTCCGAAGTGTCGTACCGCATCGTCGGCCCGTATGCCTACGGCTACATGAACTGCGAGCGCGGCACGCACCGCCTTGCGCGCGTGTCGCCGTTCAACGCCGAAGGCAAGCGACAGACGAGCTTCGCGACCGTCGACGTCACGCCCGAGTTCGAGCATGGCGACCTCGTGATCCCCGACAAGGACCTCGAGATCGTGGCGTTCGTGCGCGCATCGGGCCCCGGCGGGCAGAACGTGAACAAGGTCGCGTCGGCGATCCGCGTCACGCACTTGCCGACGGGCATCCAGGTCGTCGCGAGCACCTACCGCGACCAGCCGCAGAACAAGGCACAGGCGCTCGCGGTCCTGCAGGCGAAGCTCGAGCAGCTCGAGGA
>JBIKWD010000224.1:0-4642 GCA_044356505.1 Phycisphaerales bacterium | reverse complement strand
CCTGCTGCCGGGAATCATCAGGCCCGAGCTGCAGTGACGCGCAGGGCGTCGGGACCGATCAGTTCGGCTTGAGCAGCGATTCGAGGGACGCGTCGTCGAGCGACGAGATGACGCTCCACGTCGCCTTTTCCTCGGCCGTCAGCCCCGCTTGACGCACCGCCTTCGTGAGCGCATCGGACGCGGCGCGCGACGCGGCGAACGCGGAGAGCCTGTTGCCTTCCGCGTCGGTCGTCTTCTCGAGGCCGGAAAAGTCGCCCTGCGACGCCTTGCGCTGCGCGAGCAGTCCCTTGATGAGCGGCTGGAACTTCGGAGCGCGCGCCTTGTCGAGTTCGCCGGCCGGCGCCTGGTACGGCGGCGGCGGAGGGGGGTATCCGCCCGTCGTCCCGTCGCACGCGGCGAGGAGCGCCGCGCAGGCGACGGGAAGCGTGAAGGCGCAGAAGAGCCGCGGGCTTCGGGAGCAGGAAGGCATGCGCGCAGGATAGCGGAGGGCACTTCGCCGAGGAAGACTCTCGACGCGGACATTGTTGAGGCTCCGCCGCGACGGAGGTCGATATCCGCGCATGCTCGTCGAACGGACCAGCCCCGATGGCGTCGTGACGCTGGCAAGCCCCCTGCTGGCGCACGCGGGTTTCGCGCATGCGTTCTCGACGCGCCACGGCGGCGTGAGCGCTGCACCGTTCGACACGCTCAACCTCCAGTCGCGGCAGGCGAATGCACGGATTCCCGAGGGCGACCCGCGCGACCTCGAGGCGAACATCCGCGAGAACCATGCGCGCTTCGCGGCGGCGGCGGGCCTCGCGCGCGACGCGACCGTCGCGGACCTGAGCCAGGTGCACAGCTGTTCGGTCGTGCGCTCGATCGATGCGCTCGCGGCACGCGTGCCCGCGGATGCGCTCACGAGTCCGCGCGGCGGATGCGCGGTGCTGATCCGCGTGGCCGATTGCGTGCCGGTCTTGATCGCCGATCCGTCGACCGGGCATGTCGCCGCGGTGCACGCGGGCTGGCGCGGCGTCGTGAGCGGGATCGTGCCCGCTGCGGTCGACGCGCTGCGCGCGATCGGCGCCGATGTGCGCGCGTGCGTGGCGGCGGTCGGACCGTGCATTTCGGCGAAGCACTTCGAGATCGGGCCGGAGGTCGCCGAGGCGCTGGTCGCCGCGGACCTCGGGTCGTGCGTCGTCGCGCCCGGCGTGCACGGGCCGAAGCACCACGCGGATCTCGTCGCAGCCGTCGCGCTGCAGCTCGCGCGCGCGGGCGTCGCGCGCGAGTCGATCGACGCCGAGCCGCCGTGCACCTACGCCGACCGCGCGCAGTTCTTCAGCTATCGCCGCGACGGCGTCGCGAGCGGGCGGCTGGCGGCATTGATCGCGCCGCGTGGGTGAGCGGTTGCGTCCACGAAGGCGGAGCGCACAAGCCCAGCCGGCGTTCACGAGCGCGAGGCGCGAGCAAGCTGACCCTGTCACCGGACAGGAGATGTCCTCGATACTCCCTGCAGCCGCTCGAGATCGGCGAGCGCCTCGGCGAACCGCGCCTCCATGTCGACGGGCTTCGTCACCGTGAGGCCTTCCAGCGCCGAACCGGAGTCTGCCTCTCCGCGCAGCACGACCGCCTCGAACCGTTCCTCGAGCTTCTGCCGCTGTTCCTGCGCGGCCTTGAGCGCTGCGACATCGAACACTCCGCGCAGGTCGAGGACCGGTCCGTCGAATGCACACGCGCACGGCTCCGCGGAAAGCGCCGGTGTCGCGGTCGAGAGCACTCCCACGAGGAACGCGACGACGTCGGGCGAGAGATTCGCGAGGCGCTCGCGCCCGAACGGCGTGCCTTCGCTTCTCGTCGAGAACCGTGCCTGTCGCATGCCCGCGATGCGGCGCCGCTCGAAGTCGACCGCGCCTCGCAGCCCGAAGGGGTCGGACGGATTCAGGCGCGCGACCTCGGCGCCGATGCGCTCGCGAGCCGGCGCGTCGAGTTGTCCGCGCGCATCGAGCCGGGCGAGCGTCGCCGCGACGTCGCGCGCGAAGCGCTGCGCCACGAGCGCGTGCCCGATCCCGCCGTCCGACGCGAAGTGACGGACGGCCACGAGCGCAGCCACGCACGCGTCGACCGCGGTCGGCGCGCCATTCGGGCGCTCGCCGGGAAGAGACGGATCGAAGAGCGCGATGCGCAACGCGCCGAGCGCGCCGTCATAGGCCTCGGACGCAAGATGCGGTTCACCGTAAGGCCTGAACTGGACGTCGCTGAACACGCAGCGCCTGATGCGCGAGGCCTGCATGATCTGGTCGATCACCTGCGCGCGCAGCCCCTCCACGGTGCGGCGCGCCTCGCGGCGGTCGGCCTCCGTCAACCCTTCGGGCGCGACGCGCAACGCGTCGATCGTGCGCTGCTGCTCGACCGAGAGCGCCTCCGCCGCACGCGCCGCGATCCGATAGTGCCGCGCCGCGTTCAGCAGGTCCTCGGGCTTCCTGGCGCCGCTTGCGATCTCCGCGAGCAACGCGTCCTGCGCCGCGAACGTGGCCGCAAACACGTCGAATCGCCGGACGATGCTGGAAAGCGCGGGACCAAGCGCCTTCAACAGGTCGCCGAACTCCCCCTGCTCCGCACGCGCCTCGAGGGCCGCGATCGCAGCCGTCGCCGCTGCGCGATCGGGGTTCGCGATCGCCTGCCCCACGGCGTCGCGATAGGCGGCGGCCTGCTCCTTCCACCTGTCCATCGAGGCGAGGTCGATCTCGTCGGCATTGGGGATGCCGAGGCCGTCGAGCTGCGCGCGTCGGGCGATGTCCCCGAGGGCTGCGAACTTTCCCGCCTCCTCGACGGCGATGTCCGCCTCTGTGCCGATCGCCGCGAGGACCTGCGTCCACGTCGACGCCTCGAGCCCCTCGCGCGACTCGAGCAGCGACTTCGCGGCCGCCTGGTCGATCACGCCGAGCTCGATGAACTCGTCGACGGCGGTCGCGTGGAAGTGCGAGATGCCCATCGAGACAAGTGAACTGATGAGAATGCGGTCCTCGCCCGCATTTCGCGCGGTGACAACCTGCGCCCGCAGCAAGTCACCGACGAGCGCGCGATCGCCGCGGAACGCGGCATCATGCGCGAGGAAGCGCATCTGCTTCTGCAGGAACCGCATGTCGCTGAGATGGGGAAGCGGCAGCGCGAAGCCCTGGCTGTAGTCGAGCTCGCGGGTGGGCGGCGCGACTCGGGCAAGCTGGCGCGCAAGCGGACGCGCCGCCTCGAGCCAGCGCTGCGTCGCGTCGTCCGCGACGCCGGTGAGGATGAACTCGTCGCGGCCAAACTGCGGCTCGGGGCCCTCCATCTCCGCCCGCTCGATGGCGCGGAGCTGCTCGAGAAGCCGCTCGAACGAGACGCTGTCCGCCGTCTGCTGCGGCGACTGGTCGCCGAGCGCAAACGCTGCCAGGGCGGGAGTCGTCACACCGAGGGCGAAAGGCAGGAGATGGGTGGCGAGCATGTTCATGGCGTCTTCCAATCTTCGGAAACCCGCACTCGGGAGAGGTTCGCCGGTGGGTCGACCTCGAGCGAGACGAGCGCGCCGCCCCGCACCTCGGCGGTGACCTGCGTGCCGGCAGCACCGTGCAGCCGGAAGCGTGCGTCCCACGACTTCGGCCACGCGGGGAGCAGCACGATCGTGCCGTCGGGGCGCGACTGCAGCAGCATCTCCTGCACGGTCGTCAGCAGGTTCGAGCCGTGGCACTGGTCGGGCACCCAGTCGAAGTTCGGGCCCCAGAAGGTCGGGTAGCGGAAGTTCCTGTGCGTGTTGCCGAGCTTCGCGCGCACATTCGCGGCGGCCTCGTCGGCGAGGCCGAGGCGCGCGGCCTGCATGCCGTCCTGCGTCCAGCCGTGGGTCATCTTCTCGATGCGCGACGCGAAGCTCGCGCGGCCGATCTCGAGCGTGTCGCTCGGCAGCCAGAACGGCCACACCGCATAGAGCTCGGGGTTCTCGCAGTTCGAACGCACGGGATCGAACTTCTCCGCGGGCGCGAGGCGCGTGCCGTCGGCGGTGAGCGGCAGCGGCGGGCACGACGCGCGCATGCGTTCCCAGAGGGCGCGGTCGGCCGCGTTTCCGTGGTCGGCAGGCAGCGCACAGAGGCGCGCCGTGATCTCTCGCAGGCCTGCGACCGACGGCAAGTCGTTCACCACGCCCGTCCAGTAGGTCTCGAGCGCCTGCGTCGGCGAGATCACGAGCACGCCGCGCTCGTCGCGGGTGAAGCGCGTGTCGAACCAGAGGAGCGCGGCGCGCGCCATGGGAATCGTGCGCTCCTCGAGCATGCGCTCGTCGCCCGTGTGGTCCCAGTGGTCGAGGAGGAGCGCCACGAGCTCGAGGCTCTGGTTCCACTCCCATTGCCACCACGGGCACTGGACGACGCCCTTCTCGAGGCCCTCGCGGTTCCAGCCGTAGTCGCCGTTCGAGTAGGTGGCGAAGGTCGTCATCGTCTCGGGGAAGTACGCGCCGTCGGCGCCGTAGTACTCCCTCGCGCGCACCGTGCAGCCGCGGATCGCGCGGAAGTAGAAGTCGACGAGCGAGCGCATGCGGTCGCCGTCGCCGCGCGCGAGCATGCCGTGGTAGGGAAGCCGCGTGTTCTGCCACCAGTAGTCGCCGCCCCACCTGCGGAAGTCGTCGTTGAACGGCTCTCCG
>JBIKWD010000223.1:0-4674 GCA_044356505.1 Phycisphaerales bacterium | reverse complement strand
CGCCGACGACGAGACCGGCGTGCTGACGCGCAGCCTCCAGCGCATGCAGTCGAACCTCAACGCGCTGCTGACCGGCATCAAGACCGCCGGCGTCACGCTCGACTCGAGCGCGCTCGAACTCGGCGCCACCAGCCGCGAGCAGTCGCAGATGGCGCACCGATTCGGCGAGTCGACGGCGCAGGTCGCGGCGGCGACGCGGCAGATCGACGCGACCGGACGCGAGCTCGCCGCGACGATGGGCGAGGTCGAGCGGGCGGCCGAGCGCACCTCGGGCCTTGCCGACGGGACGCGCGCCAACCTTGTCGCGGTCGACCGCACCATGCGCGAGCTTGCCGATGCGACCCGGTCGATCTCCGCGAAGCTTGCGGCGATCAGCGAGCGCGCCGCGGGAATCAACGGCGTGGTGACCACCATCGCGAAGGTGGCCGACCAGACGAACCTCCTCTCGGTGAACGCGGCGATCGAGGCCGAGAAGGCGGGCGAGCAGGGGCGCGGCTTCCTCGTGGTCGCGCGCGAGATCCGCCGTCTCGCCGACCAGACCGCGGGCGCCACGCTCGACATCGAGTCGATGGTGCGCGAGATGCAGTCGGCGGTCGGCGCGGGCGTGATGGAGATGGACCGGTTCTCGGAGCGGGTGCGCCGCGGCGTCGACGAAGTGGTGGCGTCGAGCCGCCAGATGGCGTCGATCATCGAGGAGGTCGGCGCGAACACCGGCCGCTTCAGCGCCGTGTCGACCGGCATGTCGAGCCAGTCGCAGGGCGCCGCGACGATCTCCGAGTCGATGACCGCGCTCGCCGACGCCGCCAAGCGCACCGTCGCCAGCGCCGAGGAGTTCGGCCGCACCGCCGCGGAGCTGCAGCGCGCCAGCCAGCGGCTGCGCGAGAGCGTGTCGGGCTTCACGCTGCGCGAGTCACGGTGATCCGCGCGAGCGGTCTTCCGAGGCTCCGCCCTCCGGCGGCGTGCCCTCGCAGCAGCCCGCCTCCCGCGCGGACTCCGCCGCCTCGAGCATGCGGCAGAGGTGGTCGATCGATCCGCGCTTCTCGAGGAAGGCGGCGAACTCGCGGAGCGACTCGGGGCTTGCCAGGACCGACGCGATCGGAGTGAAGAACTGGATCGCGGCCGCGCCGAGCCCGTTGAGCGGCCGCGACATCTCGAGGAACGCGACGGCGGGTCCGGTCATCCGACGCTTGGCGATCTCCGCGGCGAGCCTTTCGAGCACCGCGCGCTGCGCTTCGCTCGGTTCGCAGGGCTTTCCGTCGTCGAGGGCGAAGGCGTTGCGGAAGAATTCCTTCACGTCGCTACCTTATCCGCATGTCCGCGCCCAGTCATCCGCCGCACGCCGCCCTTTCCATCGATCCATCGAAGCTCCGCTACATCCTCGCGACCGACTGCGGATCGACGACGACGAAGGCGATCCTCGTCGAGCGCGTCGGCGAGGGCTGGCGCCAGACGCAGCGCGCCGAGGCGCCCACGACGGTCGAGGAGCCGTTCGCCGACGTCACGATCGGCGTGTCGAACTCGCTGACCGAGATCGGCGAGCTCGCGGGGCGCCGCTTCATCGCCGATGACGGCACCATCATCCGCCGCAAGGGCGAGGGCGATCCCGACGGCTGCGACCTCTACATCTCGACCTCGAGCGCGGGCGGCGGTCTGCAGATGGTGGTCGCGGGAGTCGTCGCGCAGATGACGGCCGCGAGCGCCAAGCGCGCGGCGCTCGGCGCGGGCGCGATCGTCATGGACACGATCGCCTCGAACGACAAGCGCCGCCCGCACGAGCGCATCCAGCGGATCCGCGAGCTTCGGCCCGACATGGTGCTGATCTCGGGCGGCACCGACGGCGGCAACGTGCAGCAGGTCGTGCAGATCGCCGAGCAGATCGCTCCCGCGAAGCCGCGTCCGCGATTCGGCGGCGAGTATGAGCTGCCCGTGATCTACGCCGGCAACAAGGACGCCGCGCCGCAGGTGCGCGCGATCTTCGGCGATCCGAAGTACGGCGGCTTCGACCTCGCCGTGGTCGACAACCTGCGTCCGACGCTCGAGGAGGAGAACCTCGGCCCAGCGCGCGACAAGATCCACGACGTCTTCCTCGAGCACGTGATGGCGCATGCGCCCGGCTACGACAAGCTGATCTCGTGGAGCGACGCGCCGATCATGCCGACGCCGGGCGCGGTCGGCGACATCCTGCAGCGGATCGCCGCGCGCGACCGACTGAACGCCGTGTGCGTCGACATCGGCGGCGCCACCACCGACGTCTTCAGCGTGTTCGACGGCACCTTCAACCGCACGGTCAGCGCGAACCTCGGCATGAGCTACTCGATCTCGAACGTGTGCGCCGAGGCGGGACTCGACAAGGTCTTGCGCTGGGTGCACATCGACATGGACGAGCGCGAGCTGCGCAACCGCGTCAAGAACAAGATGATCCGTCCGACCACGATCCCGCAGTCGGCGGAGGCGCTCGTGTTCGAGCAGGCGGTCGCACGCGAGGCGCTGCGGCTTGCGTACGCGCAGCACAAGGAGTTCGCGACGACCCTCAAGGGCGTGCAGCAGCAGCGCACCGTGGGCGACCTCTTCGCGCAGCAGTCGAGCGGCCAGACGATCGTCGACGACATGAGGCTCGACCTCCTCGTCGCGTCGGGCGGCGTCCTGAGCCACGCGCCGAAGATGGAGCAGACGGCCGCGATGCTCGTCGACAGCTTCGAGCCGCAGGGCTTCACGCAGCTTGCGAAGGACTCGATCTTCATGATGCCGCACCTCGGCGTCCTCGCGAGCGTCCATCCCGAGGCCGCGATGGAGGTCTTCGAGCGCGACTGCCTCGTGCGCCTCGGCTGGTCGGTCGCCGCGAAGGGCGAGGGCAAGTGGGGCAGGAAGTGCTTCTCGTACCGCGTCTCGGGCGCCGTCAGCGCGTCGGGCGAGCTTGCGTGCGGCGACGTCGCCCTCGTGCGCGTCGGGCCCGAGCAGGAGGTCGAGGTCACGGTCGAGCCGACGAAGGAGTTCGACCTTGGCGCCGGCGCCGGCAAGGCGGTGACGCGCCGCGTGAAGGGCGGCACGGTCGGCATCCTGTTCGACGCCCGCGGACGGCCGCTCACGCTGCCCGAGAATCACGCGGACCGACGTGCCGCGGTGGCGCGCTGGGCGAACTTGTGGGAGACTCGCTGACCGATGGCAAAGGCCTACACGCCAGGACTGAAGGTGTCCGCCCGCGCGACCTACCGTGCGCGCAGGCTGCTTCCCGTGCACGGCGAGGTGCTCGTGAAGGCGGGCGACGCCGTGAAGGCCCGCGACGTGGTCGCGCGCACCTACATCGAGGGCGAGGTGACCCCGGTCGCCGTCGCGTCGCAGCTTGGAGTGCCCGCGGGGGACCTCGCGTCGCTCATGCTGGTGAAGCAGGGCGACGCCGTCACGGCCGGCCAGCCGCTCGCGCGCTCGAAGGGCATCTTCGGCCTCGGCAAGAAGGAGTGTCCGTCGCCCGCCGCCGGCACGGTCGAGTCGATCAGCACCACGACCGGGCAGGTGATCCTGCGCGGGGCTCCGATCCCCGTCGAGGTGAGGGCCTACGTCGACGGCCGCGTCGTCGAGGTCTTCCCGAACGAGGGCGCGCTCGTCGAGACGGAAGCCGCGTTCGTCCAAGGCATCTTCGGCGTCGGCGGCGAGACTGTCGGGCCGATCCGCATGGCCTGCCTCCGCCACGACCAGCCGCTCGACGCCGAGTTCATCCAGCCCGACATGAAGGGCGCGATCGTGGTCGGCGGCGCGCGCGTGACCGCCGCCGCCGTGAAGGCCGCGCAGGCGGCGGGCGTCGCAGGAATCGTCTCGGGCGGGATCGACGACGCGGACCTGCGCGAGATCCTCGGCTTCGACCTCGGCGTGGCGATCACCGGCACCGAGAAGATCGGCCTGACGATCGTCGTGACCGAGGGTTTCGGCGACATCGCGATGGCCGAGCGCACCTTCGCGCTCCTCAAGGGCTTCGAGCGCCGCGAGGCGAGCCTGAACGGCGCGACCCAGATCCGCGCGGGCGTCATGCGGCCCGAGATCGTCGTCGCCCGCCGCGAAGGCGATCCCCTGCCGTCGCAGGGCGCGCGGCCGGAAGAGGGCGCGCTCGAGATCGGCACGCAGGTGCGGCTGATCCGCGACCCGTACTTCGGCCTGCTCGGCGCCGTTTCCGCGCTCCCGAGCGAGCCGGCCGTGCTTGGATCGGGATCGAAGGCGCGCGTCCTCGAGGTGAAGCTCGGCGACGGGCGCAGCGTGACGGTTCCGAGGGCGAACATCGAGTTGATCGAGACCTAGCCGGGGCTCCGACAGGATCCCGGCACCGCGCCTCGTGCGGAGCGGCGAGCGACCCGGCTCGCCCGACCGCAGCGGGGGCCAAGGAGGCTTGCGATGGACAGAGTCTGGCGCGTGTGCGCGATGCTTGCGACCCTGGCCGCCCTCGCGGCGACTGCGCCCCTCACGGCGGCTCCGCCCGCACCCACGGATGTGTCGGCGGTCGACCGCCCGGGCGACTCAGGCTCGGCCGTGCTCGTGCGCTGGAGCGTGCCCGCGCCCGACGAGACCGCGCGCGCGATCGTCGAGCGGTCCCGCACCGCCGCGGACGGCGCGGGCGATGCGCCGTGGATCGAGGTCGCCGAGGTCGATCCGCTCGCGGGTTCGGAAGGCGGCTATCTGGTCTCGGGC
>JBIKWD010000222.1:0-4680 GCA_044356505.1 Phycisphaerales bacterium | reverse complement strand
TCCTCCGCCAGGACCCCGACATCATCCTGGTGGGCGAGGTGCGCGACCTGGAGACGGCGCAGATCGCCATCCAGGCGTCGCTCACCGGCCACCTGGTGTTCACCACGCTCCACACCAACGACGCGCCGTCGAGCATCGCGCGCCTCCTGGACCTGGGCGTCGAGGGCTTCCTGCTCACCGCGACGCTCGAGGCCATCGTGGCGCAGCGGCTGGCGCGCCGCATCTGCACGCAGTGCAAGGAGGAGTTCCTGCCCAGCGAGGAGCAGCTGATGGAGCTCGGCCTGCGCGCGTCCGAGGTGGGCGGCCGGACCTTCTACCGCGGCAAGGGCTGCGAGCGCTGCAACCGCAGCGGCTACAAGGGCCGGCTGGCGGTCTTCGAGATCATGGTGATGAACGACGACATGCGCGAGCTCATCATGCAGCAGGCGAGCACGGCCGTGCTCCGCCACGAGGCCCGCAAGCGCGGGATGCGCACGCTCCGCGAGTGCGGGATGCTCTCCATCTACGACGGCCAGACCACGATCGACGAGATCGTGCGCGAGACCCTGGGCGAGGACTGATTCCCCATGCCGACCTACGCATACGAGGCGATGGACGCGTCCGGCAAGGCCCGCAAGGGCGAGGTGGACGCCTCGAGCAGCGAGGACGCCATCCAGAAGCTGCGCGGCGACGGCCTGTACCCGACGGCCGTGCGCGAGCAGAAGGGCAAGGGCCAGCAGGGCCCGAAGGCCGATCCCGCGGACAAGAAGAAGAAAAAGAAGGCCGGCTTCTCGCTCTCCTTCGGCGGCATCCCGCTGAAGCGCATGACCACCTTCACGCGCCAGCTCTCCACGCTCCAGGACGCGGGCCTGCCCCTGCTGCGCTCGCTGCAGATCCTGGAGAGCCAGCAGAAGCCGGGCAAGCTGAAGAGCGTGCTCGGCACCGTCTGCGAGGACGTCGAGGGCGGCAACACCCTCAGCGACGCCTTCGCGCGGCATCCGAAGGCCTTCGACCGCCTCTACACCAAGATGGTGAAGGCCGGCGAGATCGGCGGCGTGCTCGACGTCATCCTGCAGCGCCTGGCGGACTTCATGGAGAAGGGCCAGCGGCTGCGCCGGCGCATCAAGGGCGCCATGATCTACCCGACGGTGGTCATCCTGATCGCGGTCGCCATCGTCACGGGCATCATGTACTTCGTGATCCCCAAGTTCCAGGAGATCTTCAACGACTTCAACGTGAAGCTCCCGGCGCTCACGATCTTCCTGATCGACGCCTCCAAGTGGATCGCGGGATCCTCGAGCCCGGACCAGCGCGTGCCGGGCGTGGTGTGGATCATCACCGGGCCCTTCATCCTGTTCTTCCTCTTCAAGGTGATCCGGAAGACCAAGTTCGGCAAGGCGGGGACGGACTGGCTGTTCCTGCGAATCCCCGTGATCGGCGACCTGATCCGCAAGACCACCATCGCGCGGTTCACGCGGACGCTGGGCACGCTGGTCGCGGCCGGCGTGCCGATCCTCGAGGCCATCACCATCACCAAGGAGACCTCGGGCAACTGGGTGTTCGAGCGCGCCCTGGGCAGCGTCCACGACAGCATCAAGGAGGGCGAGACCTTCGCGGGCCCCCTCCGCAAGGCCAAGGTCTGCGACGCCATCGTCGTCAACATGATCGACGTCGGCGAGGAGACCGGCGACCTCGACGTGATGCTGATGAAGATCGCCGACAACTACGACGAGGAAGTCGACGTCGCCGTCGCGAGCCTCCTGTCGCTCCTCGAGCCGTTCATGGTCGTCATCCTCGGCGGCATCGTGCTCATCATCGTCCTTGCGCTGTTCCTTCCGCTCGTCTCGATGATCGAGAGCGTGTCGGGCACGACCAAGAAGTGATTTACCCGAAACGAAGTGTGAGCTTTCCGAACCCAGGCCCGCGGGCTTCCAACGGACGCACCCCCATGCAGATCCACGCGCGACAGACCTCCCTCCCGACTCCCGCCCGCGGGCGAGCGGGGGGCTTCACGCTCACAGAGCTCCTCGTGGTGGTGGCGATCATCGTGGTCCTCATCGGCACGCTGATCGTCTCGGTGTCGGCGGGGGCGAAGCGCGCGCAGATCGCGAACACCCAGACGCTGATGGGGTCGATCTCGACGGGGCTGAGCACCTTCCAGAACGACTTCGGCTACCTGCCGCCGGTCCTGGGACGGCGCGGCACCGGACCGGGCCGGGGCGAGGGGCGCGACGTCATCAACTTCACCGACCACGCCGGCATCTCGACCATCGTGGCCAAGCAGCAGGACTGGCTCAGCTACACCACGCTGGCCGACTACCTGATCGGCTACGGCAGCCGCGGCGAGGACGGATACGGAGTCGTCGCCGGCGCACCGAACGGTCCCGGCAACCGCGAGTCGCCTCCGTTCGGCATCCGCGCCCCCGGGGCGGACGGCGCGTTCGGAGCGTTCGACGCGCCCGCGCTCTCCAGCCCGACACTGCACGGCCTCTACGGTGCGCGCAATCCGATGCGCGCACCGATGTCGCCGGCCGTTCCGCCGGGAAGCCCGCTTTGGAACCAAGGCACCGTGAACGGCGCTCCCGTCGAGGGCAAGGTGTACGGCCCCTACATCGAGCTCAAGGACGAACGGCTGATCGCCGGCATCACCGGCTACCAGCCAGACGGCCGCCCGCTCCTGCGCTTCGCGGACCAGGGGCTCGACGGCTTCGACAATCTTCCCAAGACGATCGTCGACTACTGGGGCGAGCCGATCGCCTACTACCGCACGCCGTACGCGGGGAACGACCTCCGCAGCACTGTCAGCGACGCGAACGGCGTGGCGGCGAACCTCGGCGACGTGTTCATGCTTCGCCGCTGGGAGCTCGACACCAACGACCAGTCGGTAGGTGCCCCCGATGCCGGAGGCGACGATTCGTCGGGCACGCAGCTGAAGAGCGCCGCCTTCGCGCTTCTCTCGATGGGGCCCGACCGCGCGTTCGACCGTACGCGCCGCCGCGACCTCGGCGAGTTCAACAAGGACAACATCGTGGTCACCGGCAAGTGATGCGGGCACCGCGCGACTGAAGGACACGCCATGCAGCGAACGAACCACCATCCTCTTCCGCGCCCGGCCTCACGGCGGGGTGGCTTCACGCTGATCGAACTCCTCGTCGTCATCGGCATCATCGTGCTGCTCGTGAGCCTCGTGCTTGCCGTGAGCGGCAGCGTCATCCGCGCCAGCGAGGAGCGCGCGACCCGCAACACGCTCGAGATCCTCAACGCGGCGACCGAGGAGTACGAGCGCGTGCTCGACCGGCGCGTCAGCTATCGAAGCGGCGCCGTGCCGGGCGGGATCGCGGCCGATCCGACCGCGGGTCTCGTATACGACGTCGAAACCGCGCCTGCGGCCATCCCCCCGGGCTCGGCCGGCAACGGCGTGACGGGATGGACCCAGCTCCAGCAGCCCTACTCGACGATCCCGCCGAACGGCTTGCCCGCCTATTCGAACCTCTCGTTCCGTCGCACGGCGACGCTCTTGTGGGCGATGAGCCAGTCGCAGAGCGTGGCACCCATCCTCCAGAAGCTCCCCGAGAGCGTCCTCCGCTCGATCAAGATCGGCACGGGCATCCAGACGAGCCTTCTGCGCCACTGCGTCGACAGCTGGGACACGCCGATCATCGCCGTCTTCCCGGGCCGCGACGCGACCCAGGCCGAGCTCGACGCCAACAACCCGAACATCGTCGACCCGGACGGCACGGTTCGCTGCGACAGCGAGTGGGCCGCAGCCGCCGCCGGCGGCCTGCGCGTGTCCTGCAAGAACCGCCGCATCCTCTGGGTGTCGGCAGGCAACGACGCGCGCTTCAGCGACGCGCCCGTCTCGGGTGTCGCCAACCCGAGCGCCGACAACCTCTACAGCTACGAACCGTGAGGCCCTGCATGCACGCAGCTCGAACCGACAACACCCTCACGAGCCCGCGCGGCGCCCGCCCGCGCGCAGGCGGGTTCACGATCATCGAACTGCTGATCGTGATCGGCATCATCGGCATCCTCGCCACGCTCACCACGCTCGGCGCGCGCCGGCTCACGTCGAGCTCGCGGCTGGCCGCCGGAACCAACGCCGTCACCAACGCCCTTGGCGTCGCCCGCGCCTCCGCCATCCGCGACTCGCAGGCGACGGCGCTCGTCTTCCGCCCCGTGTGGGACCCGAACAAGCCCTTCATCCCGCAGCGCGTCGAGATGGTCGTGGTGCGTTCGTCGGGCGAGCGGACGTTCTTCGCGGGCAAACCCGGCGGTTCCGCCGAGCGCTTCGTCCCGGTCGCGTCCGTGCCGCCGATCCTCCTCCCCGAGGGGATCAAGGTCGCCGGGCCGCTCTACGACCCGCCGCCGCTCGCGGGGTCGCCGATCAACGAGTCGGCCTTCGCGACCCAGGCCGAGCTGCCCGTCCTCGTCAACTGCGGCGAGTCGATCGAGTTCAACCGCACCGTCGCCGTGATGTTCGGCCCGCAGGGCGAGTTCCTCACCCGTCCGCCGAACTCCGCGACCATGATCGATGCGAAGAGCTACGTCGACTGGAACCGCAACGGCTCGCTGCCGAACCCGCCTGAAGACCCGCAGGACGCGGCGGCGGGGAACTGCGCCTCGGGAAACTTCGAGATCTTCTGGCTGCAGGACCATCCCGACGACGAGTGCAACCTGATGTTCGTGCCGCTGCTCGTCGTG
>JBIKWD010000221.1:0-4681 GCA_044356505.1 Phycisphaerales bacterium | reverse complement strand
CCGACAGGAGCCCCGCCTCGCGAGAGAGGTCGAGCGCGGCGCCGAGCGACGCGAGCAGCTCGCCCGCGCGCCGCCGCTGCGCAGCGCGGTCGACGGCGATCCCTCCGCGCGTCGTCGGCTCGCGACCGAGCATCACGTTCTCGGCGACGTCGAGCGTCGGAACGAGGTTCAGTTCCTGATGCACCATCGCGATGCCCGCGCGCAGCGCGTCGGTCGGCTGCCCGAAGTCGACCGCGCGCCCGTCGAGAAGGACGGCGCCGCGCGTCGGGCGCACCGAGCCGGACAGCACCTTCATCAGCGTGCTCTTGCCTGCGCCGTTCTCGCCGACGACCGCGTGGATCTCGCCGGCCCGAAACGCCATCGCAACCCCGTCGAGGGCGCGCACGCCGGGATACTCGACGGTCACGGCCCGAGCCTCGAGGAGGACGCCCTCTCGCGAGATATCGCCACCGCCCGACCCGCCGAGGCCGCCGCGACCGCGGTCGCCACCTGCCGATGTTGCGCGGGAACCCGCCTGCACAGGCCGAGAGACTACCCTGCGCCCACATTTCGGTGCGACCTCGCGCGGCCGACGGCCCGATTCCTCCCCCGGCCCGATCCCTGTGCTACCTTTGTCGCTCCATGTCGGCGGCACGGCGCTCCAACCCCCACCTGCGGCTCACGGCGGCGATCCTCGTCG
This sequence comes from Phycisphaerales bacterium, assembly GCA_044356505.1. Taxonomy (GTDB): domain Bacteria; phylum Planctomycetota; class Phycisphaerae; order Phycisphaerales; family SM1A02; genus QWPT01. Next base: position 4,002 of record JBIKWD010000221.1, on the reverse strand, counting down.
CCATGCTCGCTGCGCTCGCGGGCGGCGTCGTGGCCGATTCATCGGACACGCGCTCCCGTCGCGCAGAGCTCAACACGGCGCTGCGCCTCGTGGTCGTCTCCGACGAGGTCCATGCAGGAATCCGCTCGAGCGGCGAGACGAACCTCTCCGCCGCGGTCGAGATCCACGACGCCCGCGCGGCGCTGATCGCGTCCGACACCTCGTCGGTGCGCGCGGAGCGCTCGCTCAGGCGCGTCGGAGCGCATGCGCGCGCCGCGCTCCTGAAGACGACCGCGCTGCCTCCGCCTCTGGCGTGAGCTGCAGCCGTTTCCGTCGTTCTCCCCACCAGCATCCACGCAGGCGGCTCAGCCGCCGCATCGAACGCTCCCATCGGAGCAGAGACACCACATGAGTCAGCTTCTCAAGGGTATTCCCGTCCTCGACTGGTTCGTCCGCATCACCCTCGGCACCAAGAACCAGCGCGACGTCAAGCGCTATCTCAAGATCGTCGACCAGGTCAACGCCCTCGAACCCGAGATGCGTCGCCTCTCCGACGCGCAGCTCCGAGCCAAGACCGACGAGTTCCGCACCCGCGTCGCGGGCGGCGAGAAGCCGTATGCGATGATCCCCGAGATCTTCGCGGCGGCGCGCGAGGCCATGGACCGCGGGGTCGGAATCCGCAGCATCTTCAACCCGGCGAGGAACGCCGACCTCAACATGGACGGGGTCGTCGACGAGAACGACCGCTTCGACCCGTCGCTCCTGCCCGCGTCGGTGCGCGCGCTCTACGACGAGACGGTCGCCGCCATGCGCGCCGCCCCGCCGCGCCCGCCCGAGGACGACCTCCGCGGCCACTCGCAGATGGTCGAGGGCTGGCAGTACATCGACATCCCGACCCCGATCTACGACGCCGTGCGCGAGATCTACCCCGAGTCCCGCCCGCCCTTCCGCGCGCGCCCCTTCAACGTGCAGCTGATCGGCGGCATCGTGCTCGCCGAGGGCAAGATCGCCGAGATGAAGACCGGCGAAGGCAAGACGATCGTCGGCCCGCTCGCCTGCTACCTCGCGGCCTGCGAGAAGAAGCAGGTCCACGTCGTCACCGTGAACGACTACCTCGTGCAGCGCGACCGCGACTGGACGTTCCCCTTCTTCCGCGCGCTCGGCCTCACCGTCGGCGCCATCCACCCGCAGCACATGCAGGGTCAGGACGAGAAGAAGTCCGCGTACGCGTGCGACGTCGTCTATGGAACCACGAGCGAGTTCGGCTTCGACTACCTGCGCGACAACATGAAGACGAGGCCCGAGGAGCAGCTCCAGAAGGAACGCGGCTTCGCGATCGTCGACGAGGTCGACTCGATCCTCATCGACGAGGCGCGCACGCCGCTGATCATCTCGGGGCCCGCGCATGCAAGCCAGCCGCGCTACGACCTCGCCGACCAGGTCGCGCGCCACCTCGTGTCGAGACAGGCCGAGTGGAACAGCGCCAACGACGAGTGCCGCCGGATCGCCGAGACGATCGCGGGCCATGAAGGCGACATCCGCAACGCCCGCGACCGCGCGGGGGTCCCCGCGCTCAAGCAGGCGATGGACGCCGCGCGCAAGGAGCTCGTCACCGCCGAGGCGCGCCGCGACCGCTTCCAGCAGTTCTACGAGGTCGAGCTCGACAAGAAGGTCGCCACCCTCACCCACCAGGGCGTCGAGGAGGCGCAGCGCTTCGCGAAGAAGATCGACCCGACCGTCGCCAGCTTCTACGTCGGCAACAACATCGACATGCCCCACCTCGTCGAGCAGGCGGTGCGCGCGCACACGGTCTACCAGCGCGACCGCGACTACGTCGTCGCTCCCGACGACCAGGGCGTCGAGGGCGTCGTGATCGTCGACCAGAACACGGGCCGCAAGATGGTCGGCCGCCAGTGGTCGGACGGCCTCCACCAGGCCGTCGAGTCCAAGGAGAAGGTGCGGATCAAGGAAGAGACGCAGACGATGGCGACCATCACCATCCAGAACTACTTCAAGCTGTACAAGCGGCTCTCCGGCATGACCGGTACCGCCGACACCGAGGCCACCGAGTTCCACGAGATCTACAACCTCGACGTCGTCTCCATCCCCACCAACCTGCCGATCGCGCGCACCGACCGCCAGGACCGCGTGTATCTGTCGCAGAAGGACAAGTGGAACGCGATCGTCGAGGAGGTCAAGCTCTTCCACGACGTGGGCCGGCCCGTGCTCGTCGGCACGACGAGCGTCGAGAAGAGCGAGCTCGTCTCGCGCCTCCTCACGGGCAAGTACCAGATCCGCCACGAGGTGCTCAACGCGAAGCAGCACGACCGCGAGGCGGAGATCGTCGCGCGCGCGGGCGAGCTCGGCGCGGTGATGATCGCGACCAACATGGCGGGCCGCGGCACCGACATCAAGCTGCGGTCCTTCTCGCGCGAGCAGCTCGTCGAGCACTGGAAGCGCCGCAACATCTGCCCGAAGGAGGCGCGCGCCGCGATGCCCGACGACGAGATCGTCGGCCTCTGCTACCGCCACCTCGCCGAGCGCATCCTCGGCGAGGACGCGGCCGCCGGCAAGGACGCGCCCGACCTGCGGCTGATGCTCGTTCGCCACTGGGCGATCGAGAAGGCGAAGCTCCCCGAGAAGAAGGCGAACGCGCTCGACATCGAGGCGCTCTGCGAGGCGCTCGACGTCGTCGGCTTCCCGCCGCTCCACCGGCTCGCCGTCTGGAAGGACGTCGAGGAGATCGGCGGCCTCCACATCGTCGGAACCGAGCGGCACGAAAGCCGCCGCATCGACAACCAGCTGCGCGGCCGCGCAGGGCGCCAGGGCGACAACGGCTCGAGCCGCTTCTTCCTCTCGATGGACGACGACCTGATGAAGCTCTTCGCAGGCAAGGCGATGCTGAAGGTGCTGTCGACCCTCGGCATGAAGGAGGGCGACGACCTCGAGGATCCGATCCTCTCGCGCTCGATCGAGAAGGCGCAGCGCAAGGTCGAGGAGCGCAACTTCCAGATGCGCAAGAGCATCCTCGAGTACGACGAGCCGATGGAGCACCAGCGCCGCGCGTTCTACGGACTCCGCCAGCCGATCGTCGAGGGGAAGGGCGTCCGCGACCTGACGCTGCGCTACGTCGAGGATTCGATTCACAAGGCGGCCGAGGACTACCTCGGCGTGCTGCACGTCCCCAACACGCTCTCCGAGTGGGTGCGCGAGCACTGCGGGGTGCGCATCGAGCCCGAGCGCTTCGTGAAGCGCGACCGCGAGGAGATCGAGAAGATCATCCGCATCGACGCGTCCGAGGAAGCGCAGGAGCAGATCCGCGCGACCGCGGGCGAGTGCCTTCCCATCGAGCTCGAGCCCGAGGAGTGGGACGCGGAGGGCTTCTCGGCGTGGGCGCGCGCGACCTACGGGGCGGAGATCACGCCCGAGGAGATCCGCGCGGCCGACCGAAGCGAGTCGATCGAGCGCGTGGCCGAGGTCGCGCAGGCGAAGTTCGCCGACATCGACCTCTCCCCGATCGGCGAGTTCCTCGTGCCGAACTTCGGCGCGCGTCAGCTCGCGCAGTGGGCGAACCGTAAGTTCGGCGCGACGTTCGACGAGTCGATCTTCGCGGGAGCCGCGGCTCCGGCAGAGGCGGCCGCAAAGCTCCGCAACAAGGCGCTCGAGGTCTACCGCCAGCGCGAGCTGAGCTACTCGATCGACTACGCGATCCAGATGACGAACGCCGAGCTCGAGCGCGACCGCGAGGGCGCGCTGTCGCGCTTCTGCTCGTTCGTCAACAGCCGCTACGGGCTCAACTGGAACGCCGAGATGCTGCCGACCCAGGATCCCAACTTGATCCGCAAGATGCTGGTCGAGCGGGCGACGCTTCAGACCCCCGAGGCTCTCGCGAAGCGGGCGGAGACGTGCCTCTCGCAGGGCCGCGACGCCGACTCGATCGCGCGCTGGTTCGAGACCGAGTGCCTCATCCGCATCGGGGAAAGCGAACGCGCGATGGCGGCGGACGATCCGGACGGCTTCGTG